>NZ_JBHWYX010000028.1:0-104967 GCF_042728795.1 Streptomyces sp. NPDC060184 | reverse complement strand
GGCCCGGCACGGACGCGTCCGTGCCGGGCATCGACGTGTTCCGGTGGCCCGCCCCCGGACGCGCCACGGCGCCCACCCAAGTCCGGTCGGGGACGAGGCAGGCGCCGCGTTCAGTTCCGTACGCCGTTGTACGGGACGTCTGCTCCGGGACCGGCCGTCGAGTCACGGCCGGCTCCGGCGATCGGGGGTCAGACCATCAGGGAGCGGTCCGTCGGGCGGATCGGGGCCGGCAGGGCGCTGGTCCCGGTCAGGAAGCGGTCCACACCGCGTGCCGCGGAGCGGCCCTCGGCGATGGCCCACACGATGAGCGACTGGCCGCGGCCGGCGTCACCGGCGACGAAGACGCCTTCGACGTTGGTGGCGTAGTCGGCGTCGCGGGCGATGTTGCCGCGCTCGTCGAGGCCGAGGCCGAACTGCTCGACGAGGCCGTTGGCCTGGTCGGTGCCGGTGAAGCCCATGGCGAGGGTGACGAGCTGGGCCGGGATGACGCGCTCGGTGCCGGCCTTCTGCTCCAGCTTGCCGTCCTTGAACTCCACCTCGATGAGGTGCAGGGACTGGACGTTGCCGTCCTCGTCGCCCTCGAAGTGGGTGGTGGAGACGGAGTAGAGCCGCTCGCCGCCCTCCTCGTGCGCGGAGGTGACCTTGTAGAGCATGGGGAAGGTCGGCCAGGGCTGGTTGGCGTTCCGGTCCTCGCCGGGCCGCGGCATGATCTCCAGCTGGGTGACGGAGAGCGCGCCCTGACGGTGGGCGGTGCCCACGCAGTCGGCTCCGGTGTCGCCACCGCCGATGACCACCACGTGCTTGCCCTCGGCGCTGATCGGGGAGACCGTCAGGTCGCCCTCCTGCACCTTGTTGGCGAGCGGGAGGTACTCCATGGCGAAGTGGACGCCGTTCAGCTCACGGCCCGGGACCGGGAGGTCGCGGGAGACCGTGGCACCGGCCGCGACGACGACCGCGTCGTAGCGGCGGCGGAGCGCGTCGGCCGGCATGTCGGCGCCGATCTCCACCTCGGTGCGGAACTTGGTGCCCTCCGCGCGCATCTGCTCGATGCGGCGGTTGATGTGCGACTTCTCCATCTTGAACTCGGGGATGCCGTAGCGCAGCAGGCCGCCGATGCGGTCGGCGCGCTCGTACACGACCACGGTGTGGCCGGCCCGGGTCAGCTGCTGGGCGGCGGCCAGTCCGGCGGGGCCGGAGCCGATGACGGCGACGGTCTTGCCGGAGAGGCGCTCGGGCGGCTGCGGGGTGACGTCGCCGCTGTCCCAGGCCTTGTCGATGATGGAGACTTCGACGTTCTTGATGGTGACGGCCGGCTGGTTGATGCCGAGCACGCACGCCGACTCGCAGGGAGCCGGGCACAGCCGCCCGGTGAACTCCGGGAAGTTGTTCGTGGCGTGCAGGCGCTCGGACGCGGCGGTCCAGTCCTCGCGGTAGGCGTAGTCGTTCCACTCGGGGATGAGGTTTCCGAGCGGGCAGCCGTTGTGGCAGAACGGGATGCCGCAGTCCATGCAGCGGCCGGCCTGCTTGCTGATGATGGGGAGCAGGGAGCCCGGAACGTAGACCTCGTTCCAGTCCTTGACGCGCTCACCCACGGGGCGGGTCTGCGCGACCTCGCGCCCGGTGGTCAGGAAGCCCTTGGGGTCAGCCATTGGTCGCCGCCTCCATCATCTTCTCGGTGGTCTCCTGCTCGGAGAGACCGGCGAGCTCAGCGGCGTCCTTGGCGGCGAGCACTGCCTTGTAGGTGGACGGGATGATCTTGCTGAAGCGGGTCACGGCGGTGGCCCACTCGGCGAGGAGCTTCTCGGCGACGGTCGAGCCGGTCTCCTCCTGGTGGCGGCGCACGACGTCGTGCAGCCACTGGGCGTCGGCCTCGGTGAGTTCCTCGACCGCGCCGAGGTTACCCGAGTTGACGTTGTCGCGGTCCAGGTCGATGACGTACGCGATCCCGCCGGACATGCCGGCGGCGAAGTTGCGGCCGGTCTCGCCGAGGACGACGGCGTGGCCGCCGGTCATGTACTCGCAGCCGTGGTCGCCCACGCCTTCGGAGACGACGGTGGCACCGGAGTTGCGGACGCAGAAGCGTTCGCCGGTACGGCCCCGCAGGAACAGCTCGCCGCCGGTGGCGCCGTAGCCGATGGTGTTGCCCGCGATGGTGGAGTACTCGGCGAGGTGGTCGGCGCCGCGGTCCGGGCGGATGACGATACGGCCACCGGAGAGGCCCTTGCCGACGTAGTCGTTGGCGTCGCCCTCCAGGCGGAGGGTGACTCCGGCCGGGAGGAAGGCGCCGAAGGACTGGCCGGCCGAGCCGGTGAAGGTGATGTCGACGGTGTTCTCGGGCAGGCCCGCACCGCCGAACTTCTTCGTGACCTCGTGGCCGAGCATCGTACCGACGGTGCGGTTGACGTTGCGGATGGCGACCTGGGCGCGGACCGGCTGGGCGGCTTCCGCGCTGTCGGCGCCGAGCGCGTCGGCGGCGAGCTTGATCAGCTCGTTGTCGAGCGCCTTGGCGAGACCGTGGTCCTGCTCGACGATCCGGTGGCGGACCGCGCCCTCGGGGAGCTCGGGCACGTGGAACAGCGGCGCCAGGTCGAGGCCCTGGGCCTTCCAGTGCGTGACCGCCCGGTCGGTGTCGAGGAGTTCGGCGTGGCCGACCGCCTCTTCGATCGTGCGGAAGCCCAGCTCGGCGAGGATCTCGCGGACCTCCTCGGCGATGAACTGGAAGAAGTTCACGACGTACTCGGCCTTGCCGGAGAAACGCTCGCGCAGGACGGGGTTCTGCGTGGCGATGCCGACCGGGCAGGTGTCGAGGTGGCAGACGCGCATCATGACGCAGCCGGAGACGACGAGCGGGGCGGTCGCGAAACCGAACTCCTCGGCGCCCAGCAGTGCGGCGATGACGACGTCGCGGCCGGTCTTGAGCTGGCCGTCGGTCTGCACGACGATGCGGTCGCGCAGGCCGTTGAGGAGCAGGGTCTGCTGGGTCTCGGCGAGGCCGAGCTCCCAGGGGCCGCCCGCGTGCTTGAGGGAGGTGAGCGGGGAGGCGCCCGTTCCGCCGTCGTGGCCGGAGATCAGGACGACGTCCGCGTGGGCCTTGGACACACCGGCCGCGACCGTGCCGACGCCGACCTCGGAGACCAGCTTCACGTGGATGCGGGCCGCCGGGTTGGCGTTCTTGAGGTCGTGGATCAGCTGAGCCAGGTCCTCGATGGAGTAGATGTCGTGGTGCGGCGGCGGCGAGATGAGGCCGACGCCCGGGGTGGAGTGCCGGGTCTTGGCGACCCAGGGGTAGACCTTGTGGCCGGGCAGCTGGCCGCCCTCGCCGGGCTTGGCGCCCTGCGCCATCTTGATCTGGATGTCGTCGGCGTTGACGAGGTACTCGCTGGTGACACCGAAGCGGCCGGAGGCGACCTGCTTGATGGACGAGCGGCGCGCCGGGTCGTACAGGCGGTCGGCGTCCTCACCGCCCTCGCCGGTGTTGGACTTGGCGCCGAGCTGGTTCATCGCGATGGCGAGCGTCTCGTGCGCCTCGCGGGAGATCGAGCCGTAGGACATGGCGCCGGTGGAGAACCGCTTGACGATCTCGGCGGCGGACTCGACCTCGTCGACGGAGATCGGGGCGCGGTCGGACTTGAAGCCGAACAGGCCGCGGAGCGTCATCAGCCGCTCGGACTGCTCGTTCACCCGGTCCGTGTACTTCTTGAAGATGTCGTACCGGCGGTTGCGGGTGGCGTGCTGGAGGCGGAAGACCGTCTCCGGGTCGAACAGGTGCGGTTCGCCTTCGCGGCGCCACTGGTACTCGCCGCCGATCTCCAGCGCGCGGTGCGAGGCCGCGATGCCGGAGGCGGGGTACGCCTTGGTGTGCCGGGCGGCGACCTCCTTGGCGACGACGTCGAGGCCGGCGCCGCCGATCTTGGTGGCGGTGCCGTTGAAGTACGTCGCGACGAAGGACTCGTCGAGGCCGACGGCCTCGAAGACCTGGGCGCCGCGGTAGGAGGCGACGGTGGAGATGCCCATCTTCGACATGACCTTGAGGACGCCCTTGCCGAGGGCGTAGATCAGGTTGCGGATGGCCTGCTCGGGCTCGATGCCCTCGATGAACGTACCGGCGCGGACGAGGTCCTCGACGGACTCCATGGCGAGGTACGGGTTGACGGCGGCGGCGCCGTAGCCGATCAGCAGGGCGACGTGGTGGACCTCGCGGACGTCACCGGCCTCGACCAGCAGGCCCACCTGGGTGCGCTGCTTGGTGCGGATGAGGTGGTGGTGGACGGCGGAGGTGAGCAGCAGCGACGGGATCGGCGCGTGCTCGGCGTCGGAGTGCCGGTCGGAGAGGACGATGAGGCGGGCGCCGTCCTCGATGGCGGTGTCGACCTCGGTACAGATGGCCTCGATGCGGGCGGCGAGGGCGTCGCCGCCGCCGCTGACGCGGTAGAGGCCGGCCAGGGTGGCGGCCTTCATGCCCGGCATGTCGCCGTCGGCGTTGATGTGTATCAGCTTGGCGAGCTCGTCGTTGTCGATCACCGGGAAGGGCAGCGTGACGCTGCGGCACGTCGCGGCGGTCGGCTCCAGGATGTTGCCCTGGGGGCCGAGCGAGGAGCGCAGCGAGGTGACGAGCTCCTCGCGGATGGCGTCCAGCGGCGGGTTGGTGACCTGGGCGAAGAGCTGGGTGAAGTAGTCGAAGAGCAGCCGGGGCCGGGCGGAGAGCGCGGCGATCGGCGAGTCGGTGCCCATGGAGCCGAGCGGCTCGCCGGCGGTGCGGGCCATCGGGGCGAGGATGACGCGGAGTTCTTCCTCGGTGTAGCCGAAGGTCTGCTGGCGGCGGGTGACCGAGGCGTGGGTGTGCACGATGTGCTCGCGCTCGGGGAGGTCGCCGAGTTCGATCTCGCCGGTCTCCAGCCACTCCTCGTAGGGCTGCTCGCCCGCGAGGCCGGCCTTGATCTCGTCGTCCTCGATGATGCGGTGCTCGGCGGTGTCGACGAGGAACATCTTGCCGGGCTGGAGGCGGCCCTTGCGGACGACCTTGGCGGGGTCGATGTCGAGGACGCCGACCTCGGAGGAGAGGACGACGAGGCCCTCGTCGGTGACCCAGTAGCGGCCGGGGCGCAGGCCGTTGCGGTCGAGGACCGCGCCGACCTGGGTGCCGTCGGTGAAGGTGACGCAGGCGGGTCCGTCCCAGGGCTCCATCATCGTGGAGTGGTACTGGTAGAACGCGCGGCGGGCCGGGTCCATGGAGTCGTGGTTCTCCCACGCCTCGGGGACCATCATCAGCACCGAGTGCGGCAGCGAGCGTCCGCCGAGGTGGAGGAGCTCCAAGACCTCGTCGAAGGAGGCCGAGTCGGAGGCGTCCGGGGTGCAGACGGGGAAGATGCGGTCGAGCGCGGCCTCACCGAAGAGTCCGGAGGCGAGCTGCGACTCGCGGGCCTTCATCCAGTTGCGGTTGCCCTTGACCGTGTTGATCTCGCCGTTGTGCGCGACGAAGCGGTACGGGTGGGCCAGCGGCCAGCTGGGGAAGGTGTTGGTGGAGAAGCGGGAGTGGACGAGCGCGACGGCGGTGGCGAACCGGCGGTCGGACAGGTCGGGGAAGAACGGCTCCAGCTGCCCGGTGGTGAGCATGCCCTTGTAGACGAGGGTGCGGGCGGAGAGCGACGGGAAGTAGACACCGGCCTCCCGCTCGGCACGCTTGCGCAGGACGAAGGCCTTGCGGTCGAGGGCGATGCCGGTGCTGGTGCCGTCGGCGACGAAGATCTGGCGGAACTCGGGCATGGTGGCGCGGGCGCCGTTGCCGAGGAGGGCCGGGGCGACGGGGACCTCGCGCCAGCCGAGGACGGTGAGGCCCTCTTCGCCGGCGATCTTCTCGATCTCCGCGACGGCGTCGGCGGAGCCGTCGGCGGGGAGGAAGGCGATGCCGACGGCGTACGCGCCGGCTTCCGGGAGGTCGAAGCCGGTCTCTTCGCGGAGGAAGGCGTCCGGGACCTGGAGGAGGATTCCGGCGCCGTCGCCCGAGTCGGGCTCGGAGCCGGTGGCGCCGCGGTGTTCGAGGTTGCGCAGTACGGTCAGCGCCTGCTCGACCAGCGCGTGGCTGGCCACACCGGTCAGGGTGGCGACGAACCCGACACCGCAGGCGTCGTGTTCGTTACGGGGGTCGTACATCCCCTGCTGGGCGGGGCGACCGTCCATGGGCGACCAGGCGTGGATGCGCATCGGCTCTCCCGTCGTCGTCGTGGCATATGCATGGCCGAGGGACGACGTTGGCCCTCTGCGAAATTTCGTGCAGGTTACATGATGGGGCGCTTCTCGGTAAGCGGAAGGCCCGTTCCAACATGCGGACGTTGCATCGCGGAGGATGGGGTCGCAGTCGGAGAGATCAACGCCCGGGGAGCCGCAGAGAGCAGGCGCCGTTGCCTGCGGTGTCTGAGGCTCATGCCCGGCAGCCATGCGTTCGAAACCAGGAAGTAACGATTACTTATGTGGAGTCGCGCATAGGCTCTCATTTTACGTTGCGTGGGCCACATCCGCCCAGGGGCGGAAACCGGGACGTACGTCACACGCATTTCCGGGGTGTTGCGGGTTGCTTTCCAGGGAGTTGTATGGATGGGCGGCACGGGTGAACGATCCGACGCCCTCCGCACACGCCCTCGCACCCGCCCTCCGTACGCCGGCCGGCGGCACCTCGTGGCCACACCGTCGGGCCGCGCCGTCGGGCCGCGCCCCGTCGGCCGGGGGCACCCCGCCACCCGACTGCGCCCCGCGGGCGAATCCCGGCCGCACGCGGGACGGCCACCCGCGGGACGGCCGCACGTGGGACGGCCGCACGCGGGACGGCCACCCGCGGGACGGCCGCCCGGCGGACCGGCGGACCGGCGGACCGGCGGGTCAGCCGCCGACCGCCACCCCGAAGAGCCCGCCGAGGCCGTAGGTGAGCGCGGCGGCGGCGCCGCCGAGGGCCAGCTGCCGCAGCCCACTGAACCACCAGCTGCGCGCCGTCACCCGGGCCACCACCGCGCCGCACCCGAAGAGGCCGAGCAGCGCGAGCAGGACGGCGGGCCAGAGCGCGGAGGCGCCGAGCAGGAACGGCAGCAGCGGCAGCAGGGCGCCGAGCGCGAACGCCAGGAACGAGGAACCGGCGGCGAGGAGCGGCGAGGGCAGGTCGCCGGGGTCGATGCCGAGCTCTTCGCGGGCGTGTATCTCCAGGGCCTGCTCGGGGTCCGCGGAGAGCTGGCGGGCGACCTCCGCGGCCAGCTGCGGTTCGACGCCCCGGGAGACGTAGAGGTCCGCCAGCTCACGCATCTCGTCGTACGGGTGCTTGCGCAACTCACGTCGTTCGACGTCGAGTTCGGCCTCCACCAGCTCCCGCTGCGAGGCGACCGAGGTGTACTCGCCGGCCGCCATGGAGAAGGCCCCCGCGGCGAGACCGGCCAGCCCGGTGATGACGATGGTGCGGTGCGAGACGTCGCCGCCCGCGACCCCGGTCATCAGCGCGAGGTTCGAGACCAGGCCGTCCATGGCGCCGAACACGGCGGGGCGCAGCCAGCCGCCGTTGACGTCCCGGTGGGTGTGGTTGTCGCGGTGCGCCTCGTGCAGTACGGCGTCGGTCTCGATGATGGACACAGTGCTCCCCAATCCGCCGACGGCTCCGCAGCCCCTCCGCCGCCGCCCGACACCGTCGAAAGTACGCACGAGAATCGGCGCCCGCCAGCAAGGCAGGCCGTACTTACCACCGCTCTGACCAGGCAGGACAGGCATGGCTCACCTTCCTTGGAGAGCCTGCGCGGGGTCCGGCCGGCACCCTTTCGGGCGGGTCCGTCCCCGTTCACCCGTCCGGCTGTCCCATCGGCGGCGACCGTCATCCTTTCGGGTAGAGCTTCGGAAGGCGGATCCCCGTCCCCGCCTGGTTTTCCCGTTCCTCCGTCCAGCACCGCGCTTCGTTTCGTCTAGCTTCATCCGCATGGCCCTTTTATTCCGGTTGTCAGCCTTCCCGCCCGTCGGGCGTGGCACAGATCGGACAGAGGGAAATCGTGTACGGACGAAGGGTCGACCGATGGAACCGATCACGGGCAAGGACCGGGCCCGGGGCGCATTGCTCGGGCTGGCCGTCGGGGACGCGCTGGGTGCCCCGGCGGAGAATCTGCGACCGTCGGAGATCCGCGCCCGCTGGGGCCGGATCGAGGGTTTCGTCAGCGAGGACCCGGCCGGCACGGACGACACCGAGTACGCGATCTTCTCCGGGCTGCTGCTGGCCCGCCACGGTTCGGCCCTCACCGTCGCCGACGTGGACCGGGCCTGGCACCACTGGATCGCCGATCTGGACGAAGGGCCCTTCCGGGGCGCCGGGTTCAGCGAGCGCGGCACGCTGGAGAACCTGCGCCGGGGACTGGCCGCGCCGATCTCCGCGCAGCACCGGCACGCGTGGAGCGACGGGCTGGCGATGCGCGCGGCGCCCTTCGGGGTGTTCGCGGCCGGGCGGCCCGCCGAGGCGGCCCGGCTGGTGGCGGTCGACGGGCAGGTCAGCCACGACGGCGAGGGGATCTACGGCGGTCAGGCGGTCGCGGCCGGGGTGGCGGCGGCGATGGTCGGGGCGGGCCCCGCCTCGGTGATCGCGGCGGCCCTGTCGGTGGTGCCGATGGACTCGTGGACCGCGCGGTCCCTGCGCCGGGCGGTGACCGCGGCGCAGCGCGGTTACCCGGACCGGCTGACGGCCGAGCGCGCGGTGCGGTCGGCGGTGGTGATCGGCGGCTACCCGTGGACGGACCTGGCGCCGGAGGCGGTGGGGCTGGCGTTCGGCGCCTTCACGGCCGCGCGGGGCGATTTCCGGGCGGCGGTGCTGATGGCGGTCAACATGGGGCGGGACGCGGACACCACGGCGGCGGTGGCAGGCGCGCTGGCCGGGGCCTGGCAGGGGACGGCGGCGATCCCCGCGGAGTGGGCCTCCGCGATCGGTCCGGTGCGCGGCAGTTGTCTGCCCTCGATGCGGGGCTACCACGTGCTGGACGTGGCGGATCTGCTGACGGCGGGCGATCCCGCGGGCGCGCCGGAGGAGGCGGGGCAGGTGGCCGCTCCCCCGCCGGGCACGGACCGTGGGGCCGACGGCCCGGAGCGGGCGGAGCGGGAGTGGGCGGACCGGGAGGCCCCGGACCCGGAGGCGCCCGGCCGGGACCGGGACGGCGAACCCGTGCCGGTCGCCCTGCTGCACGCGGAAGGGGCGCTGCGATGACCGCCGCCGGTACGGAGGCCGCGCGCCCGGGGGCGGAGCGCCGGGAGCCGACCCGGCGGGCGCGGATCGAGGGCCTGCTGCTGGGGCTCGCCGCCGGGGACGCGGCCGGCTGGCCCGCCGCCCGGCACCGCGCGGCCCGGATGCCGGAGTGGACCCGGCGGCTCACCCGGGAGCTGGACACCTTCGCCGAGCAGAACGCGACGACCACGCTGCCGGTGCCGATCGCGCTGAACCAGCCGCCCGAGCCGCTGCGGCTGGGCCCGTCGGACGACGCCGAGTGGGCCGCGTTCGCCGCCGGTACGGTGCTCGCCGCGGCGGCCGACGAGGCGTACGGGCTCGCCCCATCCCGCCGGATGCGCGACGCGGTGGACCGCGCCTGGAACGCGCTGGCCGCCAAGGTCGCGGCGGCCAGTGAGCGGGCGCCGGAGGTGGAGGCCGCGGTGCTGCCGCTGCGCGCCCGGATCTCGGTGCGCGCCGGGCTCGGCAACCTCGCCGCGGGGCTGCGACCGCCGGCCACCGGGCACGACAACCCGCACTACTTCGACGACGCCGCCTGCGTGCGGGCCGCGGTGCTCGCGGTGGTGCACCCGGGCGATCCGGCCGCCGCGGCGGCGCTCGCCGAGTTCGACGCCCGCTACACGCAGGACGGCGACGGGGTGCACGGGGCGCGGGCCGTAGCCGCCGCGATCGCCGAGGCGCTCGCCGGGGCTGACGTGAGAGCGGTGGTGGACGCGGCGCTCGCGCAGTTGCCCGAGGGCACCGAGATCGCACGCAACGCGGTGCACGCGGTGCGCCTGGCACGGGAGTTCGCGGACGAGCCCGCCGGGGCGTTCTCGCTCGTCCCGGTGCTGGAGCACCAAATCGTCGACCACGTCTACAGCTACGGGATCGCGGCGGCCGAGACGGTGCCGGTGGCGCTGGCGCTGACCACCGCGGCGCGGGGCCAGATCGCCCAGGCGGTCCCGGCCGCCGCGTGCCTCTCCCGGGTCGCGGATTCGGCGCCCGCGCTCGCCGGGGCGCTGACCGGGACGCTCGGCGGCATCCGGACCGTACCGTCCGGGTGGCGGGAGGCGTGCCGCACCCTCGCCGGATGCGCGCTGCCCCGGCTCGCGGGCATGGATCTGATCGAACTCGCCGGGCTGCTCGCAGCCACGGAACAGGCCGCCCCGGGTGGACAATTCAGCCATGATGCACGCAGTGAGTACTCAACACCCCGTATCGGACACGCTTTCCCTCGATGAACGAGTGAGCGGTGCCCTCGTCGGCGCCGCCGTCGGCGACGCGCTCGGGGGTCCGGTCGAAGGCTGGACCTCCGAGCAGATCGCGGAGCGGCACGGCGGACGGGTGCACGGCATCGTCGGCCCCTGGTACGGCGACGACTGGCGCACCGCCCGCCCGATCGCCCCGTACCACAAGGGCGATGGGCACGTCACCGACGACACCTTGATGACCCACGCGCTGGTGCGGGTCTACGACAAGGTCCGCGACCACCTGGACGCGTACTCCGTCGCCACGCACCTGGTCCCGGACCTGATCTCCACCCCGCGCTGGATTCCGGAGCTGGAGGCGGAGGCGCTGCCGCTCCAGCGGATCTTCCTCGCGGAGAAGTGGCTCGTGGCGCGGGTGCACTACGGGCACGTCGACCCGCGCGAGGCGGGCAGCGGAAACATCGTCAACTGCGGTGCGGCGATGTACATGGCGCCGGTCGGGCTGGTCAACGCGGCGCATCCGGAGGCGGCTTACGCGGAGGCGCTGGAGGTCGCGGCGCCGCACCAGTCCAGTTACGGCCGGGAGGCGGCCGGGGTGTTCGCGGCGGCGGTCGCCGCGGCGTGCACGCCGGGGGCCACGCCGGTCTCCGTGGTGGAGGCGTGCCTGGCGCTCGCCAAGGACGGTACCCGCGCGGCGATCGAGGCGGTGTGCGAGGAGGCGGCCCGGCACGGCGACCCCGAGTCGGCGCTGGTGCCGCTGCGGGAGGCGGTGGCCCCCTTCGACACGGTCGGCCCGGACTACCGCTCCCCTTCGCTGGGCGCGCGGCGGCCGTCCCGGCTGCACGCGATCGAGGAACTGCCCGTCGCCCTGGGCATGCTGCTGGCCGGCGGCGGCGACTACCGCCGCACGGTGCTGGGTTCGGTGAACTACGGGCGGGACTGCGATTCGATCGCCACCATGAGCGGGGCGATCGTCGGCGCGCTGTACGGGGAGGCGGCGGTGCCCGAGGAGTGGGCGAAGACGGTCGCCGCGGCGAGCCGGCTCGACCTGCAGGCCCCGGCGCGCACCCTGACGGCGGTGGCCCGCGAGGTGTTCGCCGCCGACACCGCCCGCCGCCGCGCCCACGAGGCGGCCTTCGTGGCACTGGCGGGTGAGCGGTGAACGTCCGGCTGACCTGGGTCCAGCCCGAGGACCTGATCGGGCACGAACTGCGCCAGGCCGGGCAGGACGGCCGCGACGCCTCGGAGATCGCGGCGCGGTGGTACGCGGCCGGGGGGCCGCCCGCACCGGAGCGGGCCGGGGCCTCCGAGCCGCCCGCACCGCCCCGGCTGCGTGCGCTCGCCGAACGACTGCTCGACGAACTCGGCGTCTTGGACAGTCCGTTGGCGGACCAGGAGCCGACGGACCTGGCGGAGATCCGGGCGCTCTGCCCCCGGTGGCCCACCTCGCCGGCGGCCCGGCCCGCCCCGGACCGGGGCCGGCTGCACGCCGCATGGCTGGGCCGGGCTGCCGGCTGCCTGCTCGGCAAGCCGGTGGAGAAGCTTCCGCTGGAGGGCATCCGCGCGCTCGCCCGGGCCACCGGCAACTGGCCGCTGTCCGACTGGTTCACCGCCCGGGGCGTGCCCGCCGGGCTGCTCGCCGCGTATCCCTGGAACCGCCGCTCGGGGCCGACCTCGCTGGCGGAGAACATCGACGGGATGCCGGAGGACGACGACCTCAACTTCCCTCTGCTGACGGTGCTGTTGCTCCGGCGCCACGGGCGCGGCTTCACCACGGACGACCTCGCCCGGCTCTGGCTGGACGAGTTGCCGGCGGGCCGGGTGTTCACCGCCGAGCGGATCGCGTACCGCAATCTGCTGGACGGGGTGGAGCCGCCCGGCACGGCCAGGTACCGCAACCCGTTCCGGGAGTGGATCGGAGCGCAGATCCGTGCCGACGTGCACGGCTGGACCTGTCCCGGCGATCCGGGCGCGGCGGCGGAGCAGGCGCACCGGGACGCGGTCCTCACCCACACCGCGAACGGCGTGTACGGGGCGATGTTCACGGCGGCGGCGCTGGCGGAGGCGGCCGGTGGGGCGAACGACGTGCACGGCTGCCTGGCCGCCGGGCTGCGGGTGGTGCCGCCCGGGTCCCGGTACGCGCGCGCGGTGCGGCTCGGCATCGGGACGGCCGAGGCGGCGAAGGCCGCCGGGACGGCAGGCGCCGCGGGGACGGCGGGCGGCTTCGACGCCGTCGTCGACCGGCTGCACGAGGTCTACGCCGCCACGCACCACTGGGTGCACGTGCTGCCCAACGCGGCGCTGCTGGCCGCCGCCCTCACCCACGCCGACGGCGACTTCACCCGCTCGGTCGGCAACGCCGTGATGGGCGGCTGGGACACCGACTCGAACGGCGCGACCGCCGGGTCGCTCGCCGGGCTGCTGGCAGGCGTTCCGGGCGCCCTGCCGGACCGCTGGACCGCCCCGCTGAAGAACCGGCTCGCCACCTCGGTGCCGGGATTCGACGGCATCGGGTTCGACACCCTCGCCGAACAGACCTACCAGGAGGCTCTGCGCCCATGACCCGTATCGCGGTGCTCGGCAGCATCAACATGGATCTCGTCGCCTATGTCGCACGGGCGCCCGCGCTCGGCGAGACCGTCGCCGGGAAGGAGTTCCGCACGGTGCCCGGCGGCAAGGGAGCCAACCAGGCGGTCGCCGCCGCGCGGGCGGGCGGGGAGGTCACGATGGTCGGCGCGGTCGGCGCCGACGCGTACGGCTCGCAGTTGCGGGGCGGCCTGGGGAGCGCGGGGATCGACACCCGTCTCGTGCGGACGGCCCGGGGCGCGAGCGGCACGGCGCACATCGTCGTCGACGACTCCGGCGCCAACGCGATCGTGGTGGTGCCCGGCGCGAACGGTACGGTCACCGCGCTCGGCCCCGCCGAGCGGGAGGCGGTCGCCTCGGCCGATCTGCTGCTGCTCCAGCTGGAGCTGCCGCTCTCCGCGGTGGCCGAGGGGGCGCGGGCCGCGCGGGCCCGGGGCGTGCGCACCATCCTCACCCCGGCCCCCGTCCAGCCGCTGCCGGACGAACTCCTGGACCACGTCGACCTGCTGGTCCCCAACGAGCACGAGGCGGCGCAGCTCTCCGGCCACGAGGACCCGGAGGCCGCCGCGCGGGTGCTGCTCCGCAGGGTGCCGGAGGTCGTCGTCACCCTCGGCTCGAAGGGCTGTCTGTACGCGGCCCGGGGCGCCGAGCCGGTGCGCTTCCCCGCCCTTGAGGTGACCACGGTCGACACGACCGGCGCGGGCGACACCTTCGTCGGGACGCTGGCCGTGGCCCTCGGTGAGGGGCGGCCGGTCGCCGAGGCGGTCGCCTGGGCGTCCTCGGCCGCCGCCCTCTGCGTCCAGAAGCCCGGCGCGTCCACGTCCATGCCCTATCGAAGCGAGATCGATGCCTCATGACCGAATCCGGGACCACCCCCACGCACACTCCTCTGTCGGGCCTGCGGGTCCTGGACCTCGCCACCCTGTTCGCCGGTCCGCTCGCGGCGACCATGCTCGGTGACTTCGGCGCCGAGGTGATCAAGGTGGAACATCCACGCAAACCCGATCCTTCGCGCGGCCACGGCCCCGCGAAGGACGGGGTCGGCCTCTGGTGGAAGCTGCTGGGCCGCAACAAGCGCAACCTCACCCTGGACCTGTCCAGCCCCGGCGGGCGCGAGGTGCTGCTGCGGCTGGCCGCGGAGACCGATGTGATCATCGAGAACTTCCGGCCCGGGACCCTGGAGCGCTGGGGTCTCGGCTGGGAGGAGCTGGAGGCGGTCAACCCGCGGCTGGTGCTGACCCGGGTGACGGCCTTCGGGCAGTTCGGCCCGTACTCGCACCGGCCGGGCTTCGGGACGCTCGCCGAGGCGATGAGCGGTTTCGCGTCGATCACCGGTGAGCCGGAGGGGCCGCCGACGCTGCCGCCGTTCGGCCTCGCCGACTCGATCGCGGCGCTCGCCACCGCGTACGCCGTGATGGCGGCGCTCGCCGGGCGCGACCGCACCGGGCGGGGGCAGGTGGTCGACATGGCGATCATCGAGCCGATCCTGACGGTGCTGGGCCCGCAGCCGCTCTGGTTCGACCAGCTCGGCCACGTCCAGCAGCGCACCGGCAACCGCTCGCGGAACAACGCCCCGCGCAACACCTACCGCACGTCGGACGGCCAGTGGGTCGCGGTCTCCACCTCGGCGCAGTCGATCGCCGAGCGGGTGATGCGGCTGGTCGGGCGGCCCGAGCTGATCGACGAGCCGTGGTTCGCCTCGGGCGCGACCCGGGCGGAGCACGCGGACGAGCTCGACGGGGCGGTCGGGTCGTGGATCGCCCGGCACACCCGGGACGACGCGCTCGCCGAGTTCGAGAAGGCGGAGGCGGCCATCGCCCCCATCTACGACGTGCGGGACGTGATGGAGGACCCGCAGTACCGGGCGCTGGACAGCGTGACCGAGGTGGACGACCCGGAGCTGGGGCCGCTGCGGATGCAGAACGTCCTCTTCCGGCTCTCCGAGACCCCGGGCGGCATCCGGTGGGCGGGCCGCCCGCACGGGGCCGACACCGAGGAGATCCTGACCGAGCTCGGCCTCTCCGGCGAGCGGATCGCGGCGCTCCGTTCCGAGGGGGCGCTGTGACGTCGGCCGAGGCACGCCCGCGCCCCACGGTGTCCGTCGCGCCGGGTGACATCTCCTCGTACGACACCTACGACACGACTCCGGTGCCGCTGACCTGGCTGTACGTCCCCGGGGACCGGCCGGAGGTGGTGCTCAAGGCGCTGGGCGCCGGGGCGGACGTGGTGATCGTCGACCTGGAGGACGCGGTCGCCCCGGGCCGCAAGGAGTACGCCCGGTCCGCGACCGCCGAACTGCTCACCGATCCGGTGACCTGCGCCGAGGACGCCGTTCCGGTCCATGTCCGGGTGCACGGGGAGGACGACGTGCGGGCGCTCGCGGGGCTGCCGGGGCTCTCCGGCATACGGCTCCCCAAGGTCACGCACGCCGCGTCCGTGCACCATGTGGCGGCGCTCGCCCCGGGGGTCGCGCTCTATCCGCTGCTGGAATCGGCGCTCGCGATCGAGCACGCCTACTCGATCGCGACGGCCCACCACGACGTGCGGGGCATCGCGATCGGGGAGTCGGACCTCCGCGCCGATCTGGGCGTACGGGACGACGTCGGGCTCGACTGGTCGCGCAGCCGGGTCGTGGTGGCGGCGCGGGCCGCCGGGCTGGAGCCGCCGACGCAGTCGGTCTTCCCCGACGTGCGCGACCTGGACGGGCTCTGGGCCTCCTGCGGCCGGGGGCGGGCGCTGGGGATGCTGGGGCGGGCGGCGATCCACCCGCGCCAGCTTCCGGTGATCGAGCGGGCCTTCCGGCCGACCGACCAGGAGCTGGAGGCCGCCGAGGAGATCGTGGCGGCGGCCCGTACGGACGCGGGCGCGCTGGCGCTGCCGGACGGCCGGTTCGTGGACGCGGCGGTCGCCGCCGCCGCACACCGCACCCTGGCCCTCGGGCGGCGGACGGCCGCGTCGGCGGGGGCCGGGGCCTCCGCCGGCTGACGGGCCCGCGCCCGGACACGAGCCCCGGCAGCGGGCCCGGACACGAGGAAGGCCGCCGCACCCGGTGGGGTGCGGCGGCCTCGTGCTGTCCTGGGGCTCAGCTCGTACCGGCGGTACGGGCGGCGCCGTCGGTCTCCGGCTCGTCCGCCGCGCCGGTCACGGCGTCCGCGCTGTCGGCCCTGTCGGACTTCGGCGCGTCTGCCTTCGCCGCGTCGGACTTCGCCAGGTCGGCCTTGGTGGCGTCGGTCGTGCCCTCGTCCGTCGCGTCCGCCTCCGCGTCGGTGGTGGCACCGGTTGCGGTGCCCGCGTCGCCGTCCTCGTCCGGGTCCCGGGGTTCCACGATCTCCTCGCGGCCCGGTCGCACCCTGGCCGAGATCACGATGTACGTGACGGCCAGGGCGAAGACGATGAACGCGGTCCACACGTTCAGCCGCAGGCCGAGCACGTGGTGGGCCTCGTCGACCCGCATGTACTCGATCCAGGTCCGGCCGGTGCAGTACGCGGCGACGTACAGGGCGAAGGCCCGGCCGTGTCCGAGGCGGAAGCGGCGGTCGGCCCAGATGACCAGCAGGGCGACGCCGACGCACCAGAGCGATTCGTAGAGGAACGTCGGGTGGTACGTGCCGGCGACCCGGTTCGGGGCCTCGCTGATCTTCAGGCCCCACGGCAGGTCGGTCTTGCGCCCGTAGAGCTCCTGGTTGAACCAGTTGCCCCAGCGCCCGATGGCCTGGGCGAAGGCGATACCGGGTGCGAGGGCGTCGGCCCAGGCCGGCAGCGGGATGCCCCGGCGGCGGCAGCCGATCCAGGCACCGACCGCGCCGAGGGCGATGGCGCCCCAGATGCCGAGGCCGCCCTCCCACACCTTGAAGGCGTCCACCCAGTTCTGGCCGTCACCGAAGTAGAGCTCGTAGTCGGTGATGACGTGGTAGAGACGGCCGCCCACGAGGCCGAAGGGCACCGCCCAGACGGCGATGTCGGCCACGGTGCCGGCTCTGCCGCCCCGGGCGATCCAGCGCTTGTTGCCGAACCAGACGGCGACGAAGACACCGATGATGATGCAGAACGCGTAGCCGCGGAGCGGGATCGGGCCGAGATCGATCACGCCGGTCGACGGGCTGGGAATGAAGGCAAGGTTCATGACGGAACCGACGCTACCCTGCCGGGCCGCGCGGGCGGCACGTCACCCGGCAACGTCTGGGTAACAGGGCTGGAATCCACTGTCCTCCGCCCCGACCTGATCAGGAGCCCGGGGGCGTCGGAGTGAGGGTGCCGGCCGGCTTGCCCTTGTTCGCCTCTTCCACCCACTTCTTGAGGTTGGCGACCGAGATCTGCTCGTCGCCCTTCTTCGGGAAGATGGACTCGCCGTTCAGCAGGGCGGTCGGGGTGCCCTGGAAGCCGCCCTCGCTGAACGCGGTGTTCGACTTCGCGACCCAGGCGTTGTGCTTGCCGTCCTCCACGCAGGCGCGGAAGGTCGGGGTGTCGAGGCCGGGGACCTTCTTGGACAGGTCGATCAGGGTGCTGTCCTTGCCGAAGGCGTCGTCGGTCTCGGCGGGCTGGTTGCTGTAGAGGACGTCGTGGTACGCCTTGAACTTGCCCGCGTCCTGGGCGCAGGCGGCGGCGTTCGCGGCGCGCACCGAGCCCGTGCCGCCCATGTTGCCGTCGATGATCGTGGCCAGGTGGTACTCCACCCGGAGCTGTCCGCTGTCCGTGAGCTCCCCGATCGTGGCGCGGAACGCGCTCTCGAACTGGGCGCAGACGGGGCAGCGGAAGTCCTCCCAGATGGTGAGCGTGGACGGGGCGTCGCTCGCTCCCACCGGGATGGCGAGGTCGTCCTTGCCGGTGGCTCCGGACGGGGCGACGACGGGGGCGGCGGCGCTGTCGTCGTCGTCCCCGGCGTTGGCCGCGATCAGGCCGATCACGGCGGCCAGCGCCAGCACGCCGACCACCGCACCGGCGACGATCAGGGTGCGGCGGCGGCGCTCGCGCGCCTTCTCCCGCTCACGCTGCTGGACGAGCCGGTCACGCGCGGCCCTTCTTCCTTCATGGTTCTCGCTCACACCCGCAGCAACGAACCGGGGAGGCACTCGCGTGCCTCCCCGGTCCCAGTCCACCCGTACGGGTGATGCCATACGTCAGCGCTTTCGAACACCCTCGGCGAGTTCGCCCGCGAGGGCCTTCACCGCGGCCGTACCGGCGGCGGCGTCGGGGGCGTCCAGGATGGCCTTGACGAAGGCCGATCCGACGATGACGCCGTCCGCGAACCCGGCGACCTCGGCGGCCTGGGCCGCGTTGGAGACGCCGAGACCGACGCAGACCGGGAGGGAGGTGGTGGCGCGGGTGCGGGCCACCAGGTTCTGGGCCTGGTCGCCGACGGACGCGCGGGTGCCGGTGACGCCCATGAGGGAGGCGGCGTAGACGAAGCCGGATCCCGCCGCCGTGATGGTGGCGAGGCGCTCGTCGCGGCTGCTGGGGGCGACGACGAAGACGGTCGCGAGGCCGTGCTTCTCCGCGTTCTCGCGCCACACCGCGGACTCCTGGACCGGCAGGTCGGGCAGGATGCAGCCGGCGCCGCCCGCGGCGGCCAGCTCGGCGGTGAACCGCTCGATGCCGTAGCGGTCGATGGGGTTCCAGTAGGTCATCACGAGGATCGGCGCGCCGGTCGCCTCGTACGCCTCGCGGACCGTGCGCATCACGTCGGCGATCCGCACGCCGCCGCGCAGCGCGATGTCGTCGGCGGTCTGGATGACGGGGCCGTCGAGGACCGGGTCGCTGTGCGGCAGGCCCACCTCGACGACGTCCGCGCCACCGGCGACGGCGGCCTTGACCGCCTCGATGCCACCCTCGACGGTCGGGAAACCGGCCGGGAGGTAGGCGATGAGGGCCGCGCGGTCCTCGGCCTTCGCGGCGGCGAGGGTGGTGCCCAGCAGTTCGAGGTTTCCGGTGTGTCCGGTGTTGCCGTCGGTGCCGCTCACTTGACGTCCTCCTCGATCTCCGCGCCGGTGCCTGCCGCGTCCGCCTCGACGGCCGCGTCCGTGTCGTACAGCCCGAAGTAGCGGGCCGCCGTGTCCATGTCCTTGTCGCCGCGCCCGGAGAGGTTGATGACGATCAGCCCCTCCTCGCCCAGCTGCTTGCCGATCTCCAGGGCACCGGCGAGCGCGTGGGCGCTCTCGATGGCCGGGATGATGCCCTCGGTGCGCGAGAGCAGCCGCAGGGCCGACATCGCGGCGGCGTCGGTCACCGCGACGTACTCGCCCCGGCCGACGTCCTTGAGGTACGAGTGCTCCGGGCCGATGCCCGGGTAGTCCAGACCGGCCGAGATGGAGTACGGCTCGGTGATCTGGCCCTCGTCGTCCTGGAGGACGTAGCTGCGCGAGCCGTGCAGGATGCCGGGTTCGCCCGCGGTGAGGGTCGCCGCGTGCTCGCCGGTCTCGACGCCGTGCCCGGCGGGCTCGCAGCCGATGAGGCGGACGGACTCGTCCTGGAGGAAGGCGTGGAAGAGGCCGATGGCGTTGGAGCCGCCGCCGACGCAGGCGACGGCGGCGTCCGGCAGCCGGCCCGCCCGCTCCAGGATCTGGCGGCGGGCCTCCACCCCGATGACCCGGTGGAAGTCGCGGACCATGGCCGGGAAGGGGTGCGGACCGGCGACCGTGCCGAAGAGGTAGTGGGTGTGGTCCACGTTCGCGACCCAGTCGCGGAACGCCTCGTTGATGGCGTCCTTGAGGGTGCGGGAGCCGGACTTCACGGCGACGACCTCGGCACCGAGCATCCGCATGCGGGCGACGTTGAGCGCCTGGCGCTCGGTGTCGATCTCGCCCATGTAGATGGTGCACTCCAGGCCGAACAGCGCGCAGGCGGTCGCGGTGGCGACGCCGTGCTGGCCGGCCCCGGTCTCGGCGATGACCCGGGTCTTGCCCATGCGCTTGGTGAGGAGCGCCTGGCCCAGCACGTTGTTGATCTTGTGCGAGCCGGTGTGGTTGAGGTCCTCGCGCTTGAGGAAGACACGGGCGCCGCCCGCGTGCTCGGCGAAGCGGGAGACCTCGGTCAGGGCGCTGGGGCGGCCCGTGTAGTTGACCATGAGCTCGTTGAGCTCGGCGGCGAAGGCGGGGTCGGCCTTGGCCTTGTCGTACTCGACGGCGACCTCGTCCACGGCGGCGACGAGCGCCTCCGGGATGAACTTGCCGCCGTAGGCGCCGAAATAGCCTTCGGCGCTGGGGATCAGACCCTCGGGGTCCGGAACGAAGAAGTCAGAGGACATCCGACAGTGCTCCTGGAGATGGCAACGGGTGGGTTCACCGGATGCGCCGGGGCGGAGCGGAGGGCCGCCGCGACCGGGGTCGGTCGGGGCGGGTTACGGCACGGCGCGTCGACGCGGCACGGACCCTTGCGGGTGGGTGCGCGGGACGCGGGCGGCCGGGCTCGCGGCGGCGCTCAGCCGGTGCGCCATCGCATGCCGTTGACCTGACCCGGCTCGTCGCCGATGACGTAGCGGACCCGGCGGCCGTGCACCCGGCGGGCGGGCGCGCGGCAGCCCCGGTGCCAGAACGGCGGGGCGCAGCGGCGGGGCTGCGGGTGGTCGAGCGGGAGGAGCGGGGGCCGGCCGCCCCCGTGCGCCGGGGCCACGCGCGGCTCACGCACCGGCGCCCCGGCGGGGCGGGTGCCCTGCGGGGTGGGCGGTGCGGAGCGCGGGGGCCCCGGCGGCGCGGAGGCGGTCACGGCCGGGGTCAGCCCCGTCCGTGCCGGAGCGCGGGGTGGGTGCCGGCGGCGACCAGGTCGGCGACGGCGGCGCGCGGGTCGCGGCCGGTGACCAGCGACTCGCCGACGAGCACGGCGTCCGCGCCCGCGTTGGCGTACGCGATCAGGTCGTGCGGGCCCCGGACGCCGGATTCGGCGACCTTGACGATGTGGTCGGGGATCTCGGGGGCGACCCGCTCGAAGGTGGAGCGGTCGACCTTGAGGTCCTTGAGGTTGCGGGCGTTGACGCCGATCAGGCGGGCGCCGGCGGCGACCGCGCGCTCGGCCTCCTCCTCGTCGTGGGCCTCGACGAGCGGGGTGAGGCCGATGGACTCGGCGCGCTCGATCAGGGAGACGAGCGCCTCCTGGTCGAGGGCGGCGACGATCAGCAGGGCGAGGTCGGCGCCGTAGGCGCGGGCCTCCCACAGCTGGTAGGAGGTGACGATGAAGTCCTTGCGCAGGACAGGGATGTCGACCTTGGCGCGGACGGCTTCCAGGTCCGCGAGCGAGCCGCCGAAGCGGCGCTGCTCGGTGAGGACGGAGATGACGGAAGCGCCGCCGGCCTCGTAGTCCGCGGCGAGCGCGGCCGGGTCGGCGATGGCCGCCAGGGCTCCCTTGGAGGGGCTGGAGCGCTTGACCTCGCAGATGACGTTGACGCCCTCGCCGCGCAGTGCGGCGACTCCGTCCTTGGCCCGGGGGGCGCGTGCCGCGCGGTCCTTGAGCTCGTCGAGGCTGACGCGCGCCTGCCGCTCCGCAAGGTCCGCACGGACGCCGTCAATGATCTCGTCGAGCACACTCACGCGAGCGGCCCCCTTCCGGAACGAACGAATGGTGGAGCAGGATCAACCCTCTCGATGGTATCCGCAGGAGGGCGGCGGGCTCGCATCCGGCCGGTCGGCGTCCCAGCAGGTGGTCGATCAGGGGGCCAGGGCGGTGCCGAACGGGAGGTTCCGTACGACGCTGAAGACCAGCGCCACCGCGCCGATCCCCCACCACCAGCGGGGCGGGACGCTCATCCGCAGGGGCTGCCGGCGGGCGGTGCGCACCAGCCAGAGCGCCCAGAAGGCGGCGAAGAGGACGTAGCCGGCGGTGGCGAGGGCGTTGTCGCCGAGGGCGGTCGTGAAGTCGCCGGTGGCGAAGGCGTGGGCGCTGCGCAGTCCGCCGCAGCCGGGGCAGAGCAGGCCGGTCAGCCGGAAGAGCGGGCAGACCGGGTAGTGGCCGGGTTCGTTGGGGTCGACGGTGGCGACGTACCCGAAGGCGCAGACGACGGCGGCCAGGGTGGCGGCCGGCGCCGCGAACCGCAGCGGGCCGTGCGCCGGGCGGCGCCGGGCGTACGGGGGTGTGTGCGGGGGCGCGTACGGACCCGGCCCGGCCGGGGCGTGCCCGGTGGGGCTTCCGGCGTCCGGGGACGTGGAAGGGGGCCGGGGCGGGGGCGGCGGGGTCGCGGCGGGGAGGGGCGAGGCGTCCACCCGCACGATTGTGCCCCCCACGCGCGCAGAGGCGCAGCCCGGGGCGGGCCGCGCCTCTCGTGTCGCGTGGTCGCGCCTGCGGGGCGGGGCCGCCGCCCGTACGGGCGGAGCCGCCGCTCCGGGGCGGTGTCAGTGGCTGGGCTGGGCCTCGCCGGCGCGGGCGCGGGCGGCGGCGTACTCCGGGGACTCCTTCGGCATGCCGAGTCCGGCCATCTTCATCGCCAGGCCCACGACGGCGCCCAGGAGGGTCACGCCGATGCCGGCCCAGAAGCCGGCCGGGTTGGCCGCGACCATGAAGACGCCTGCGACGCAGAAGCCGATGAACGAGATGATGACACCGGTCCAGGCGGCCGGGGTGTGTCCGTGGCTGCTGCCCGCCATGAGTTGCTCCTCGTTGGTGTTGCGCGGTGTGTACCGGGGCTTGCGGTGGTGAGGCCCGCCCCCATTGTCCCGTACGCGGAGGCGGGACGTGAGCTGGGGGTGCCGGTGCTTCGCGTCGTGTCCGGGTGCTTCCTAGCCGGTCGGGTCCTCGCCCCGGTCCAGGGCCTTCCACAGCTCCTCGGGCCGGTCGGGGTCCCGGGGGGTCGCGGGGGTCTTGCGGGGGGGGGGGGTGCCGTCGCGCTCGTACCGGCCGGACATGGTGGGCCAGCGGCTCCCGAAGCGCAGCGCAAGCACCCCCGCGACCAGGATGAACAGGCCGCCCAGGGCGGTGACGAAGGGCCACGCGGTGTGGCTGAGGGCGTCGACGGTGGCGGCGGCGTCGCCGGTGGTGGCGGCTGCCTTCTCGTCCAGGGCGGCGCTGTCCGAGGCGCCGGTCCAGGCGCTGAGCCCGGCGCCGAGGCCGCTGACGGCCAGCAGCCCGGCGACGACGTAGCGCCCGGTGCCCCGGACGGCGAAGACCGCGACGAGCGCGGCGAGGCCGACGATCGCCAGCGCGGCGGGGGCGCCGGTGACGTCCTGGCCGTCGGCGGTCAGCGGAAGGCCGCCGCCGGCGACGGCCGCCTCGCCCCGGGCCCAGGTCTGCCCGGAGGCGAGCAGGACGACGGCGGACCCGACCGCGCCGAGGAGCAGCCCGAGGGCCAGGCTCCGGCGGCTGCCGGGGGCGTCGGACGCGGTGGAACGGGCACGGGGCTGGGGTACGGGGACGGCGCTCACGCCTTCCACTATCCCCTACCGCCCCGGAGCCCGTCGGGTGCCCCCTGATCGGCCGCCGCTCCGCCGGGGGTCACCCGAGGGGAGCTCCGTGGTCGCGGAGCCGGTTGGCCGTGTGGACGGCGCGGAGCACGGCGGCGGCCTTGTTGCGGCACTCGTTGTCCTCGGCCACCGGGTCGGAGTCGGCGACCACACCGGCTCCGGCCTGGACGTAGGCGGTTTTGTCGCGGAGCAGCGCGGTGCGGATGGCGATGGCGGTGTCGGAGTCGCCGGCGAAGTCGAGGTAGCCGACGCAGCCGCCGTACAGCCCCCTGCGGTTGGGTTCGAGCTCCTCGATGATCTGCATGGCGCGCGGCTTGGGCGCTCCGGAGAGGGTGCCGGCGGGGAAGCAGGCGGTGAGGACGTCGAAGGCGGTGCGGTCCTCGGCGACGCGGCCGGTGACGGTCGAGACGATGTGCATCACGTGGGAGTACTTCTCGACGGACATGAAGTCGACCACTTCCACGCTGCCGGGTTCGCAGACGCGTCCGAGGTCGTTGCGGCCGAGGTCGACGAGCATGAGGTGCTCGGCGCGCTCCTTGGGGTCGGCGAGGAGTTCCTCGGCGAGGGCCTGGTCCTCCTGCGGGGTGGCGCCCCGGTGCCGGGTGCCGGCGATGGGGTGGACCATGGCGCGGCCGTCCTCGACCTTGACGAGGGCCTCGGGGCTGGAGCCGACGACGTCGAAGCCGTCGAACCGGAAGAGGTACATGTACGGCGACGGGTTGGTGGCCCGCAGCACCCGGTAGACGTCGAGCGCGCTCGCGGTGCAGGGCGTCTCGAAGCGCTGGGAGGGCACGACCTGGAAGGCCTCGCCGGCCCGGATGCGCTCCTTGATGTCCTCGACGGCCTCCTGGTAGGCGGGGCCGCCCCAGAGGGCGGTGTACGGCGGCAGCTCGGAGGGGGGCAGCAGGGCGGGGGCGTTCTCGACGGGGCGGCGCAGGTCGCGCTCCATGGCGTCGAGCCGGGCGACGGCGTCCTCGTACGCCTCCTCGACGCCGCTCTCCAGGTCGTTGTGGTTGATCGCGTTGGCGATCAGCAGGACGGTGCCGTCCCAGTGGTCGAGGACGGCGAGGTCGGAGGTGAGCATCATGGTGAGCTCGGGGAGGCCCAGGTCGTCGCCTCCGTGGTCGCCGATGCGTTCCAGGCGGCGCACGATGTCGTAGCCGAGGTAGCCGACCATGCCGCCGGTGAAGGGCGGCAGGCCCTCGGTGCCCGCGAGGTCGCGGGGGGTGTGCAGCGCCTCGGTGGTGGCGCGGAGCGCCTGGAGCGGGTCTCCGTCCAGGGGGACGCCGACGGGCGGCGTGCCGATCCAGTGGGCCTGGCCGTCGCGGGCGGTGAGCGTGGCGTGGCTGCGGACGCCGATGAAGGAGTACCGCGACCAGGTGCGGCCGTTCTCCGCGGATTCCAGCAGGAAGGTGCCGGGGCGTTCGGCGGCGAGCTTCCGGTAGAGGCCGACCGGGGTGTCGCCGTCCGCGAGGAGCCGTCGGACGACGGGGATGACGCGGCGGTCCACGGCCAGCTTGCGGAAGGTGTCGAGATCCATGTCGGCCGGCCTCACGGGGTGTCGGTGTCGAGCAGGACGTCGCGGTCGAAGCAGGTGCGCGCACCGGTGTGGCAGGCGGCGCCCGTCTGGTCGACCTTGACGAGGACGGTGTCGGCGTCGCAGTCGAGGGCGACGGAGACGACGCGCTGGGTGTGGCCGGAGGTGTCGCCCTTGACCCAGTACTCCTGGCGGCTGCGGGACCAGTAGGTGCAGCGGCCGGTGGTCAGGGTGCGGTGCAGGGCCTCGTCGTCCATCCAGCCGAGCATGAGCACCTCACCGGTGTCGTACTGCTGGGCGATGGCGGGGACGAGTCCGTCCGCGCCGCGCTTGAGGCGCGCGGCCACGGCGGGATCGAGGTTTCCTGCGGGCGGGGTACCGGGCGTACCGGACGGGGGCGTGCTGCTCATGCGCCCCATTGTGCCGCGCGCACGGGTGGCGGACGGCGCCCGGTCCACTGGGCGGACCCCGTGCCGCGGTCGTAGGCTGGCTGGCATGTCGACCCATGCGAAGCGTGAACGTCTTTTGCTCGCGGACCTGTTGGAGGCGGCCGGCCCCGGGGCGCCGACCCTGTGCGACGGCTGGCTGACCCGGGACCTCGCCGCGCACGTGGTGGTGCGCGAGCGCCGGGCGGACGCCGCCGCCGGCATCGTGGTGGGGCCGCTGAAGGGCCGGATGGAACGGGTGCGGCAGGAGTACGCGGAGAAGCCGTACGAGGAGCTGATCCAGCTCATCCGCACGGGTCCGCCGCGCTTCTCCCCGTTCGGCCTGAAGCAGGTGGACGAGGCGGCCAACACCGTGGAGTTCTACGTGCACGCCGAGGACGTCCGCCGCGCGCAGCCCGACTGGTCGCGTCGGGAGCTGGACCCGGTCTTCGCCGACGTGCTGTGGGCGCGGATGGAGCGGACCGCCCGGATGCTGGGGCACCGCTCGCCGGTGGGGCTGGTGCTGCGACGCCCGGACGGGCGGACGGCGGTGGCGCGGAAGGGCACTCCGGTGGTGACGGTGACCGGGGAGCCGGGCGAGCTGCTGCTGTTCGCGTTCGGGCGGCAGTCGGCGACGACGGTGGGCCTGGAGGGCGAGGAGGAGGCGGTGGAACGCCTCCAGCTGTCGCAGCTGGGTATGTGAGCCCCGGCCCCAGCCCCTGCCCGGCCCCGCCCCCGCGCCTCCCGGGAGTCGTCAGGCCCGCGGCGCGTCGTGGAGGGGCGGTGCGCCGGCCGCGTGCCCGCGGGGTCCGGTGGTGCCGTTCCGGCGGACGCTCCCGCGCGGCAGGCCGGGGCGGCGGGAGCCGAGGCGGGCGAGCAGAAAGCCGGCCGGGATGGTGACGAGCCCCGGGGTCTGCAGCGGGAACCAGTGGAAGTCGCGGTCCGGGAAGAGCGCGATCGGGGTGCCGGAGACCGCCGGTGAGAACGCCATCAGCAGCACGATCAGCGGCAGGGTTCCGTAGACGGTCCAGCGCACGCCGCGTGCGGTGAAGCCGGTCCGGAAGAGGGCGTTCAGCAGGACCGGCGGCAGCACGGACGCGGCGGCGGCGAAGGAGAGCGAGAGCAGGACCTGCGGGTTGCGCTCGTGGGTGTACGCGGAGACGAGGACGGCGAGCGCGCCGATCGCCACGACGGCCCAGCGGGCCCGGCGGATCTCCCGGGCGGACGCCCGGCCCTCCCCGTGGGCGCCCGTGTGCGCGGCGAAGTCCCGGGCGACGCTGGAGGCGGCGGCGAGGGTGATGCCGGCCACCGCGGCGAGGGTGGTCGCGAAGGCGGCGCAGGCGACGACGGCGAAGAGCAGGCTCTGGCGGGGGCCGGCCGCGCCGGGGTCGAGCGCGCCGGTCACCATCAGCAGGGCGGTGTTGCCGCCCGGGTCTCCGGCGCGCAGCGTGTCCGCGCCGAGCAGGGCCGAGGCGCCGAGTCCCACGACGACGATCCCGGCGCAGAGCACGGCGACCGGGGCGACGGCCCAGACCCGTACCCGGCGGGCCGTGCGCGCGTCGGGCAGCGGGTGCAGCCGCATCGTGAGGTGCGGCATGCAGGCGGCCCCGAGGAGCAGGGTGATCTGGAACCCGATCAGGTCCAGCGCCCCGGTGCCGGTGCGGCCGAACTGGGCTCCGGGCGCGGCGTAGTGGGAGCCGGCGCCGCTGCCGTCGCGGGCGGCGTCGAAGAGCTCGGAGGGTGACCAGCCGTACCGGGCGAGGACGAGTCCGGCCAAGAGCGTGACGGCGGCCACCACCACGCCGACCTTGAGGATCTGGACGTACCCGGTGCCGCGCATCCCGCCGAAGGCGGAGTAACCGACCATCAGGGCCCCGCTGGCGACGGTGCATCCGGTCACCGCGCCTTCGGGGAGTCCGAACATGGCCGCCATCACCTTGCCCGCGGTGGTGAGTTGTACGAGCAGGAGCGGGGCGAGCACGGCCAGGGCGGCGACGCCCAGCGCCCTGCGGACCGAGGGGTCCCCCAGCCGCTCGGCGAGGAAGTCGCCGAGGGTGAACACCCCTGCGGCGCGCAGCCGTTCGGAGAGTACGCGTAGGACGAGCGCCAGCGAGGCGACGGTCGCCAGGGCGAAGGTCATCCCGTCGAATCCGGCGAGCGCCACGGAGCCGGTGGTGGAGAGCAGGGTGGCGGCCGAGATGTAGTCCCCGGCGACGGCGAGCCCCCCGCCGACGGGCCCGAGTGCGGCGCCGCCCCCGGCGTAGAAGTGTTCCGGGTCGTCCTGGTCGGCGGCGGCGAGGCCGCAGAGCAGCAGGGAGAGCGCGACGAACCCGAGGAAGATCACCACTGCGAGGGAACGCGCGTCGGCAAGGGAGGACATGGGCGGTACGCCACCAGTGCGCCCGGAATCCGTACAGGACACGGGCGTTCGGCGATGCGCCGCTACAGGGGGCGGGTCCGCACCTTGTGCGCGGCCACAACCGGCCGGCCCGTGAACAGGGCCGCGACCGGCCGCGGTGTCAGCCGGTGAGCAACCGCCGGGCGGCGAGCGCCAGGCAGACCTCCACGGCGTCCGCCGGGCGGGTCAGGCAGCGTCCGGAGAGCTGCTCGAACCGCCGCAGCCGGTTCAGCACGGTGTTGCGGTGGCAGTAGAGCCGCGCCGCGGCGCGCTGGGCCGAGCCGTCGGCTTCGAGCCAGGCGGTGAGGGTCTCGATGAGAATGTCCCGGTCGGCGGGGTCGATTCCGTCGAGGGGGCCGAGCACCCGGTCGGCGAGCGCGGTCCCGAGCGCGGGCGAGGAGACGACCAGTGCGGTGGGCAGGTGCTCGTCGAGCAGGACGAGCCCGCCGGAGGCGGGGCAGGCGCGCAGGGCCGTCTCGGCGAGCCGGCGGGCCTCGCCGAGCGCGGCGAGGCCCTCGACCGCGGAGCTGACCCCGACGGCCGTCCCGGCCGGGACGGCCGTCTCCGCCGCCAGGCGTGCCAGCGCGTCCTCCGTGCCGGATCCGGCGCTCTCCTCCGGCGTGTCTCCCGCGCCGGGTCCGGCGGCGCCCGGGTGCGGCGCACCCGTGGATTCGAGTGCGACGACGGCCAGTTCGGCGTCGGGTCCGGTGTGCCAGAGCGCCACGGCCCCGGCCGGGAGGACCACGGGCGGGGAGGTCGCGGCGTGCGGGGCGCGGTGGGCCGTGCGTACGGCGAGGACCGCGTACCGGCCGTCCTGCGGCAGCCCGAGCATGGCCGCGGCGTCGGGCAGGTCGGCGATGCGGGCGGTGCCGTCCAGCAGCGCGGCGGTCATGAGCCGCTGCCGGTTCTCCCGCTGCCAGTCGATGCGCCGTTCCGCCTGCCGGTAGGCCTCGGTGAGGACTCCGCAGTGTTCGTCCACGAAGTTCCACACGTCGGCGGCGACATGGACGAGGAGGCGGACGTCCTCGGGGTCGCGGCGGGCCGTCTCGTCCACGAGGCCCTGCCACACCATCGCGCCGCCGAGGCGGAACGCGTGCAGGACGGCGTCGAGCGGGACGCCCTGTTCGGCCCTGACCCCGCCGATCCAGCGGGTGGTGCGGTGGGCGGCCTCGCGGAACTCACGGGGCTGGATCAGCGAGCCGACGTTGTGGCGCAGCGAGTGGTGGACCTCCTGCCAGATGTCGGCGCGCGAGGACTCGATCGCCGTACGGTAGCCGGGCTCCTGCTCGTACAACGCCTCGACCAGCCGTTCCGTCAGTTCGGGCAGCTCTTCGAGGAGCACCCGGGCCGAGCGGTGCAGCACCTCGACCGACTCCCGGTCGGCGAGGGAGCGGAAGCGCCTGGGCAGCGGCGCCACGGGCGGCGGCGTGTGCAGCGCCCTGATCCGAGGACGTACGACCTGTGGCATGGGGGCCTCCACCGGGAATCGGCCGGGCCCGGGGGCGCCGGGCCGGGCGCCCGGGCCCGGCAGGGGCGCGAGCGCGACCGAACGATCCTGACGCCCGCAGAATGACATACCGGCCAGTCGGTACCTAGGGGTGTGCACGGTTCTCGTCATCACGGTCCGGCAACCCGCCGGACACATTCGGCCACCGGAACAGTCTTCAACTCCCCATCAACCGCGCCAGTTCGGTACGGGAGCGGACGCCCAGGGCGGCGAAGACGTTGCGCAGATGGTGGTCGACCGTGCGCGGGCTCACCGAGAGCCGCCGGGCGATCTCCCGGTTGGTGGCCCCCTCCGCGACACAGCGGGCGACGCGCTGCTGCTGGGGGGTGAGGGCGTCCAGCGGCCCGGTGTCGGCGGCCGGGGCGTCCACCGCCTCCCCGGCGGCGCGCAGTTCACCGGTGGCCCGGTCCACCCAGGCGCGGGCGGAGCAGCGTTCGAAGCCGACGAGCGCGTCGCGCAGCGGGCCGCGCGCCTCCCGGGTGCGGCGCCGCCTGCGCAGCCACTGGCCGTACAGGAGTTGGGTACGGGCGCGCTCGAAGTCGCCGCCGGCCCGGTCGTGATGGGCGAGCGCTTCGGCGTACCGCGCCTCGGCCTCGTCGGCGGAGGCCAGCAGCGCGCGGCAGCGGGCGAGTTGGGCGAGGGCGTGCGGGTCGACGGTGCGGCCGGTCCAGATGGCGAACTCGCGCACCGCGTCGGCGAGTTCGTCCGCCCACTCGGTACCGCGGCCGGCCAGCACGGCGGCTTCGACGTAACACGGCAGGGCGAGCATCCGGATCCCGAAGTGGCCGTGGCGCGGCCCGGGGCGCACCAGCGGGGCGAGCCGGGCAGCTGCCTCGCCGGTGCGTCCGGCCGCCAGGTCCGCGCGGGCGACCGCCCAGGTGGCGAGGGTGGCGGCCTGGACGAGTCCGTGCGGTCCTGCCCCGGCCAGCGCGGCGTCCGCGTGGGCCGCGCACGCCTCGGCGGGCCCCTCCACCGACGCGGTGAGCGCGAGCACCGCGTGCAGGTGGGTAGTGGCGTTGGACTGCCCGGTGCGGCGGGCCGCGTGCAGGCCCTCCAGCGCATGCGCCCGCGCCCTGGCGTGGCGCCCGGCCCGGAGTTCGGCGTAGGCGAGCTGTTCGAGGGCGTGCGCGAGAAGGACCTCGGGGCCCCTGCTCCGTACGGCGGCGAGCGCGCGGGCCCCGGCCCGGCAGGCGCTCTCCGCCTCGCCGACGACCAGCGCGCAGGCGCCCGCCCGGAGCAGCGCGCGGGGTTCCCCGTCGGCCTCCGCGGCGCGCAGGCACTGGGCCAGCAGCTCGTGCCCCTCGGCCATCCGTCCCGCGAACACCGCCCGCACGCCCGCGAGATAGGGCGTGACGGCCGGGTCGTGCGGGCGGCCGGGGATCCGGTTCAGGGCGTCGAGGTAGGCGATGGCGTCGCCGCTCGCCCAGGCGGCCTCGGCGGCGGCGAGCAGGGCGGCGAGGGCGCGCGCCGGGTCGTGGGGCGCGAGGCGTGCCGCGGCGGCGAGCAGCGCCTCGCGGGCGTCGGCGGCCGGGCCGTCGCCCAGGGCGAGCATCCCGTACGTGTAGGGCGCGGGCCCGCCCGGCAGGTGCCGGGGGCCGCCGTCGGGATCCTGGGCGACCCGGGCGAGGAGGGCGCGGGCGCGGCCGGTGTCCCCGGCGAGGCGGGCGTGTTCGGCGGCCTCGGCGAACCGGTGGGCGCGGTGCGCCTCGTCCGTGGAGAGCAGGGCGGCACGGGTGAGGGCAGCCGCGCGTTCGGCGTGCGGCCGGGGCGCGGTGGCCGCGCGTTCCAGCGCGCTCGCGAGGGCGGCGTCGGGTGCCGGGGCCGCGCAGGCGCGCTGCACCAGGGAGGGCAGCGGGTGCGCGGAGACCTGCCCGAGGAGCGCGGCGAGGAGTTCGTGGGCGGCCCGTCGGTGCGCGGGCGGGGCGTGCCGCAGCACCGCGCGGCCCAGCAGGGGGTGGCTGAAGTGGACGCGGCTGCCGGTGCGTTCGAGGACCCCGGGGATGCCGCCGGGCCCGAAGAGCGCGCGGTCGAGCAGGGCGGCGCCGAGCCCGGCCCGGTTGCCGGCCCGCAGCAGGAGTCCGGCGTCCGCCCCGGTGCCCTCCTGCTCGTGTTCCTGGGCCGCGGCGGCCAGCAGCAGGAGCGTCCGGGTCTCGGCCGGGAGCCCGTCGAGCTGGGCCGCGTGGGCGTCGAGCACGCTTTCGCCGCCGGGCAGCGGAAAGGGCAGCACCGTGCGGCCGGCCAGCTGGTCCGCGGTGAGGTGCCCGACGAGCCCGGCGAGCAGCCGCGGGTTGCCCGCCGCCTCCCGCAGCAGCTCGCCGCGGACCACCGGGTCGATGTCGGGCGTCCGGCCGGTGAACCGCTCCAGCAGGCAGGCCGCCGCCTCGTCGTCGAGCGGGCCGAGGCGCAGCGCGGGCAGCCCGGCGAAGCTGGTCTCGTCGGCCGAGGCGATCAGTACGGCGGCCCGGCTGCCCGCCCCGAGCCGACGGGCCGCGAAGCCGAGGGCTTCCCGGGACCGGGGGTCCCAGGCGTGCGCGTCGTCCACGCAGACCAGCGCCGGCCGCTCCGCGCCGCTCTCGCGCAGCAGGGCGAGCAGCGTGTCGGGCGTGATGCCGGAGCGCAGCACCCGGTCGGGCGGTACGGACAGCGGGCCGGGGGCCGCGCAGAGCAGGGCGTGCAGCCCGCTGTGCGGGAGGCGGCGCTCCGCGGGGACGGCCGTCGCCCGCAGCACGGGCCCGCGACCCCGGGCGCGGTGTGCCTCGGCCGCAGCGTCCAGCAGGGCGCTGCGGCCGAGGCCGGGCGGCGCGGTCACCACGAGCGCGCCGCCGTCGCCCTGCGCGAGGCGGTCCAAGAGGGTTTCCACGATGGCGAGTTCACCGCTGCGGCCGTACAGCCGGAGCGGACTGTGCACGGTCGTCGAGTGCGTCACACCGGCACGTTACTTCCGCGTAAACAGGGGCGGAAGACGCGCGTCCGCTCCTTCCGCCCGCGCGGCCGGGTACGGTGCGCCGTCCCAGGAGAACGGCCTCCCGGCTGTGCGCGCGCACACCTTCCGGTGCGCCTGCCGGCCACCGGCATACGTTCGTGCCATGACGACACCACCGGACACCGGGCACCCCGCCGAGCTGCGCACCGAGGACGGACTGACCCTGCGGTACTGGTCCTGGTCCCGCGACCCCGACCCGGCCCTGCCTCCCGTGGTGCTGCTGCACGGGTTCGCCGCGCACGCCCGGCTGAACTGGGAGGGCCCGGGGGTGGTGGAGGCCCTTCTGGCGGCCGGCCGCCGGGTGTTCGCCCTGGACGCCCGGGGCCACGGCGTCTCCGACCGGCCGCACGACGAGTCCTTCTACGGCGAGGAGTTGATGGCGGCCGACGTCCAACGCCTGGCCGACCGGCTGTCCGTGGACGCGTACCACCTCGCCGGGTACTCCATGGGCGCGGTCGTCGCGCTGCTGACGGCGGCCACCGACCCCCGGGTCACCCGGCTGGTGGCCGGAGGCGTCGGCGCGGGCGTGGTGGAGGTCGGCGGCCTGGACACCCGGGCGATGCCTCCCGAGCTGGTGTCGGCCGCGCTGACCGCCGACGACCTGACGACCGTCCCCGAACAGGCGCGTGGCTTCCGCGCGCTGGCCGATGCCACCGGCTCCGACCGGTACGCGCTGGCCGCCCAGATACGCGCGGCGTTCCGGGGGCCGGTGCCGCTGGCCCGGATCGCCGTGCCCACCCTCGTACTCGCCGGGGAGGCGGACCCACTGGCCGTACGCCCCGAGGTGCTGGCGGGCGCGATCCGGGCGCCCGGGTCACCGTCCTCCCGGGCGACCACCTCTCGGTGGTGCGCGAACCGAGGTTCGCCGCCGCGATCACGGAGTTCCTGGCGGCGGGTCCCGACGGCCGGATGCGGTGACGCCCTCAGCGGGCCGCCGGCCTGCGTGGAGCACGGAGGCGGGGAGCCCAACCCCGCCCTCATACACCGGCGTCGGACTCCCTCGCCGGGTGCGCGCGGCCCATCCCCGACAGTCGGTCATTCAGGTGGTGCGGCTGCTCTCCTCCGCCGAGGGTCGTCGCACCTCGAAGTGGAAGCACCCGTATTCCAGTGCCCTGACGTGTACGAGCACCACGTCCGGATCGTCGAACGCTTCGTCGAAGGCCGCATCGAAACCGGCCGTGGCATCGGCCGGAATCTCCAGAAGGCGGCCACCTGCGATAAACCCCCGGGCGTCATAGCGGCGCACGGTACGCAGGGCGCCTGGCCGGGCGAAGGGGTAGTCCTCGCCGGGGGTGAACCCGCCGCAGTCGTCGGCGTGGATGAAAACGGGCCCCTGTTCGTCGTACGCGCCCGGATCCGCACCCTCCGTGGCGGCCCAGCGACGCAACGGGGCGTACGAGACGAGGGCGATCCGCTCGCCGGGCGTGATGGGGCGCAGGCAGCAGCGCAGCGGAGATCCCACGTCGTCACCGGTCGAGACGTACGGGGCGCAGGGACGGCCCGCGTCGTCGACAAGCCGCAGTTCCTTCAGGACGGCTGCGTCGACGGGGAGCACGGTGTAGGCGGACATGTGCCCATGCTGGACCGGCGCGTGGCCGGTTGCTGGCGGGAAAGCGACGTCACGTCGGTGCACGCCCGCACGGATGGCCGGCCCCGCACGAATCGCCGGCCCCGCACGTCCGCCCGCCGAACGCGGTCCGCCTTCCGCAACACGCTTCAGGGCTGTCCCGTGATCCGTGGCGGATCAGTATCCACCGGGGATCACGGAACAGCCCTCAGGCCTTGCCGGACGCGAGGCGTCGGCCGTGGTCGAACAGCTTGCGCTCCACCACGTCCGGCGCGGTCCCCCACCGCTCGGCCCATCCGTGCGCCAGGTCGAGATACCTCGCGTAGGTGGCCGAGTTCCATCGGTCGCCGACCACCCACGTCTCGTCCGGCCGAAGGTCGCCGAGGGCCCGCACGACGTTGCGGTCGATGATCAGAGGCCAACGCCCGCCCGCAGGACGGTCCGCGGTGGCGAAGTACAGGAACTTGCTGAAGAACGCCGGACCCAGGTGCTTCACCCGGCCGCGCGGATCGTTCAGCACCCGGTACGCGGCGACGGGGTCCCCGCGTACGACCTCGGCCCGGGCGAGGGCGATCCGCTCGTCCAGCCGGGGCGGATCGTTCTCACGGAAGATCCTCGTGCGGCGGGAGACGCCCCAGGCGTTGATGCCGGTCCCCCACACCAGGGCGGAGAGCAACAGGTCCCGCCCGCCCTCCGGCGTGGTGGCGTGCGCGGCTGCCGCGAACACCGTCCGGCGGTCTACGGTCGGCCATCGGCCCGTCCGGGGCAGGCCGGCCAGGCGGTCGGGCCACCGTTCGCCGCCCGGCAGCCCGGCGATCCACCGGTCGGGGTTGAACGGAACGGCCTGCCCCAGTACGTACGGCTCCCGGTCCGGGAGCGGGCCGCCGAACAGCTCGTCGGCCGTGGTCATCCGGTTTCCTCTTCTCCCGCGTACCGGGGGCCCGCGCTCCCCCGGTACCGCACCCGCGCTCCCTCGACCGCTTCCCGGACGCTCCCGCGCGCGGCGCCCCGGACGTTGAGCGGCGGTCTCCACCGGACGATCAACTCGTCCTCCACCTCACCCGGACCGGGGTGCACCGCCCAGGTGAGCGAGAGGTGTCCGTGCATCCACTCCGTGAGCCGCCGCTCGTCCTCCGGCACCAGGACCACCCGGTCGGTCCAGGTGGTGCGGTAGCCCTCGGTGTCCATCAGCAGCCCCGCCAGGGTCCGCCGCAGGGTCGAACTCCCGGAGCGCCGCAAATGGTTGGAGCTGATACGGCTCCGCAGGCGGGTGGCCTTGCCGAGGTAGAGCAGCCGCCGCCCGGGGTCCTCGGAGTTCGCGGGTCCCGGGAACGAAGGCAGCACGCCCGGCGGCGCCCACCAGGCGTACAGGCCTGCGGAGTTCGGCGCGTCCTCCGCTGACCCGGGCAGCGACCGCGGCGCGGCGGAAAGCGATTCGATGGCCCGCCGCACGTCTTCCCGCTCCGTCATGGCCGCAGGATAGGGGACGGCGCACGGTACGGGCCCCGGATTCCCCGGACCGTATCCGAGGGCTCCCCGGGAACCCGGAGGGAGCGTATGGCAGAGTGGCCCGGCTGTCGCAGGGGGAACCACGCCCGCGAACGCCCGGACGGACGGGCGGGGGATGCGGAGGACCGGCGGCGGCGCGGGGGCCGTGGACAACTCCCGGCCGCTCGGGCCGTGGACACCCCCCGGCCCTCTGCCCCACCTTCCGCACCACCCTTTCCAGGAGTACGTCATGAACGCCAAGCGCCACCGCCTGCTGCTCGCCGCCGTCACCCCGCTGCTCGCTCCCGGGGAGCGGGTCGAGGTGGCGACCATCGTGAACCTGAGGACGGTCTCGGTCCGCAGGACCGCGGCCTTCGCGGTGGCCTCGGCCGTTCTCAGCGCGGGAGCGATGACCGTGATCCCCGTACCGGTGCCCATGTACCTGGTCATGACCGACCGTCACTTCTTCGTCTTCCGGGCCAACCCGAACATCGCCCGGACCGGGGAGCACCTGATGACGTTCGCGCGGGCCGGCCTCGTCCGCACCGAGGTCAAGGAGCGCGTGCTCAACTCGTCCTTCGTCGTCTCCTCGCCCGACAGCGAGCAGGGGATGCGGATCGTCTTCCCGCTGGTCGGCCGGAAGGACCGGAACGCGATAGCCGCGGCCGTGCCGGTGGCGGGCTGACCTGGACGCCCGGCCCGCGTCCGGGGGCCGGGACCGCCGCCTGCCCGGCCCCCGGGCGCACACGAGGAGCCGGACCGCCGCGTACGGCGGTCCGGCTACCGGTCGTACGGCCCTACGAGGTGTGCGGGCAGGTACCCCTGTACTCGGCGATGCTCAGGCTCGCCGAGGGGATCGGGCAGAGGAACTGCTCGTAGCGGGTGTCGTTGTCGATGAAGCGCTTCAGCCACGAGACGCTGTACTTCGCGATCGTCGTGTTCGAGGTGTTCGGGGTGAAGTGGGTGGCCGCCCGCAGCTCCAGGTACGCCTTGTCCAGTGTGCTGGGCAGCGAGTTGTAGAACGGCTTGGAGTGGGTGAGCACCGGGGCGATGGTGTCGCCGTCCGCGCCGATCACCAGGGTGGGCGTGCGGACCTCGGGCCAGGTGGTGTCGAGGTTCCAGCCGGTGAGCGGGATCGCCGCCTTGAGCGAGGTACGGCTCTTCGCGGCCTCCAGGGTGCCGCCGCCGCCCATGGAGTGGCCCATCACGCCGAGACGTGAGGCGTCGATCCGGGTGCGGACCGAGCTGCGCTCCGTGAGGTAGTCGAGTGCGGCCAGGAGTTGGCGCCCCCGGCTGTCGGGCTGGTCCAGGGTGGTGTTGGTGTCGATGGTGAAGACCACGAAGCCCTGGGAGGCGAGGCGCGGGCCGAGCCACGCGATGCTCGACTGGTAGGCGGTGAACCCGGGCGAGATGACGACCGCGCCGAAGGTGCCGTCCGCCGTGGACGTCGGGTAGTAGATCGTGCCGCCGCCGAAGCCGGTGACGCCGAGCGAGGAGACGGAGGTCTGCGAGGTGGCGTAGGAGCCGCGCAGTGCCTCGATGCTCGCGGTGGTCGGGGCGGGACCGCGCTCGTAGGGGTTGGTGGCGGCCTGCGCGCCGGCGGGGCTGAACGCGGTGAGCAGGCCGGCGGTGACGGCCGCCGCGGCGAACAAGCCCTTGACGGCCCGGAGTCGGCTCGTGCGGGTCCGGTGGTACGGAGGGGTGTCGCCGGAGGTGAGGAGCTGCTGCACGGGGGGATCCTCTCGGTGGGGGCGTACCCCGCCGGGCGTCTCCCGGTGGCCGTGGTCCAAGGCTCCGGGGTGCTCCGCGTGGTACCGCTGCGTCGTTCGCTGGCGTTGCCCACCCTGGCGCCGCTCCCCGGCGTCACGCATCGGCGATATCGCCGGTCTCCGCGCGATGCCGCCCGTGCTCGTGGACGCCGAGGGGGCGGGTGGGGGACGGACGTCCGTCCCCCACCCGCCCCCTCGGGCGTGTCTCAGCGGACCGGGTGTCCGGCCTCCCGCAGGGCGCCCTTGACCTCTGAGATCCGCAGGTCGCCGAAGTGGAAGACGGACGCGGCGAGGACCGCGTCGGCGCCGGCCCCGACGGCGGGGGCGAAGTCGGCGAGCCGGCCCGCGCCGCCGGAGGCGATGACGGGGACGGAGACGTGGGCGCGTACCGCCCTGATCATCTCGGTGTCGTAGCCGTCCTTGGTGCCGTCGGCGTCCATCGAGTTGAGCAGGATCTCGCCCGCGCCCAGTTCGGCGGCCCGGTGCGCCCACTCGACGGCGTCGATGCCGGTGCCCCGGCGACCGCCGTGCGTGGTGACCTCGAAGGTGCCCTCCGGGGTGCGGCGGGCGTCGACGGAGAGCACGAGGACCTGGCTGCCGAAGCGTTCGGCGATCTCGCGGATCAGCTCCGGGCGGGCGATGGCGGCGGTGTTGACGCCGACCTTGTCCGCTCCGGCCCGCAGCAGCTTGTCGACGTCCTCGGGGGTGCGGACTCCGCCGCCGACGGTGAGCGGGATGAAGACCTGCTCGGCGGTGCGGCGGACCACGTCGTAGGTGGTCTCGCGGTCACCGCTGGAGGCGGTGATGTCGAGGAAGGTCAGCTCGTCGGCGCCCTCGGCGTCGTACAGCTTGGCCATCTCGACGGGGTCGCCCGCGTCGCGCAGGTTCTGGAAGTTGACGCCCTTGACGACCCGGCCCTTGTCGACGTCCAGGCAGGGGATCACGCGTACGGCGAGGCTCATCGGTCGCCTCCGCGGTAGGCCTCGACCTCGACCTCGACGACGAGGCTGGGGTCGACGAGACCGGAGACGACGACCATCGTGGCGACCGGCCGCACGTCGTCGAAGAGCTCCTTGTGGGCGCGGCCGACGTCGTCGGCGTCCCGGGCGTGCGTGAGGTACATGCGGGTGCGGACGACGTCCTCGCGGCCGAGGCCGGCCTTCTCCAGGGCCGCGAAGGCGACCTCGAAGGAGGCGACGGCCTGCTCGTAGGGAGAACCGGCCGAGATCTCGCCCTTGACGACGGAGGTGCAGCCGGCCACCAGGACGAGGCCGCCGGGGAGTCCGACGGCACGGGCGTAGCCGAACTTCTCCTCCCAGGGGGCCCCGGACTGGATCCGGCGCACGCCGGAGGCGGCCCCGGAAGCCGTGGGTGCCAAGTCCGTCATGCGGCGACCGCCTTGAGCGCTTCTTCCAGGGTGAACGCCTTGGCGTAGAGCGCCTTGCCGACGATCGCGCCCTCGACGCCTTCCGGCACCAGCAGGGAGATCGCGCGCAGGTCGTCCAGCGAGGAGACGCCGCCGGAGGCGACGACCGGGCGGTCGGTGGCGGCGCAGACGTCGCGCAGCAGGCCGAGGTTGGGGCCCTGGAGGGTGCCGTCCTTGGCGATGTCGGTGACGACGTAGCGGGCGCAGCCCTCGGAGTCGAGGCGGGCGAGCGTCTCGTAGAGGTCGCCGCCGTCGCGGGTCCAGCCGCGTCCGCGCAGGGTGGTGCCGCGGACGTCGAGGCCGACCGCGATCTTGTCGCCGTACTGGGCGATGACCTTGGCGACCCACTCGGGGGTCTCCAGGGCGGCGGTGCCGAGGTTGACGCGGCGGCAGCCGGTGGCGAGGGCCGCCTCCAGCGAGGCGTCGTCGCGGATGCCTCCGGAGAGCTCGACCTTGATGTCCATGGCTCCGGCGACCTCGGCGATCAGGGCGCGGTTGTCGCCGGTGCCGAAGGCGGCGTCGAGGTCGACGAGGTGGAGCCACTCGGCGCCGGCGGACTGCCAGGCGAGGGCCGCCTCCAGCGGGGAGCCGTAGGAGGTCTCGGAACCGGACTCGCCGTGCACGAGGCGGACGGCCTGTCCGTCGCGGACGTCGACGGCGGGAAGGAGTTCAAGCTTCGGCATTACAGCGTCTCGATCCAGTTGGTCAGCAGCTCGGCACCGGCGTCGCCGGACTTCTCGGGGTGGAACTGGGTGGCCCACAGCGCGCCGTTCTCCACGGCGGCCACGAACCGCTCTCCGTGCGTGGCCCAGGTGACGCGGGGGGCACGGATGTTGGCGTTGGTGACTTCGAGGGTCCAGTCGTGCGCCGCGTACGAGTGCACGAAGTAGTACCGGGCCTCGGGGTCGAGTCCGGCGAAGAGCTTGCTGTCCTCGGGGGCTTCGACGGTGTTCCAGCCCATGTGCGGGACGACGTCCGCCTTGAGCGGGCCGACGGTGCCGGGCCACTCGTCCAGGCCCTCGGTCTCCACGCCGTGCTCGATGCCCCGCTCGAAGAGGACCTGCATCCCGACGCAGATGCCCATCACCGGCCGGCCGCCGGAGAGGCGGCGGCCGATGATCCAGTCGCCGCGCGCGGCCCTGAGGCCGCCCATGCAGGCGGAGAAGGCGCCGACGCCGGGGACGAGGAGTCCCTCGGCGTTCATCGCCTTGTCGTAGTCACGCGTTATCTCGACGTCCGCGCCGACCCGGGCGAGCGCCCGCTCGGCGGAGCGGACGTTGCCGAAGCCGTAGTCGAAGACGACGACCTTCTTCTTGTCGCTCATCGTGTGTCCCCGGCCCCTCAGTCCCACAGTCCCTGGATCCGCAGCACGCCCGCCACCAGGCACAGTGCGGAGGCGATGCAGAGCAGCACGATGACGCCCTTGGGCATGCCCTGCTTGGCGAAGGAGTAGACGCCGCCGGCCAGGAAGAGGCCGACGACGATCAGGATGGTGTTGAGGCCGGTCACAGGGCGCCCTTCGTGGAAGGCAGGATTCCGGCCGCGCGCGGGTCGCGCTCGCTGGCGTAGCGCAGGGCCCGGGCGAGGGCCTTGAACTGGCACTCCACGATGTGGTGGGCGTTGCGGCCGTACGGGACGTGGACGTGCAGGGCGATCTGGGCCTGCGCGACGAAGGACTCCAGGATGTGCCGGGTCATCGTGGTGTCGTACTCGCCGATCATCGGCGCCATCTTCTCCGGCTCGGTGTGCACCAGGTACGGGCGGCCGGAGAGGTCGACGGTGACCTGGGCGAGCGACTCGTCCAGCGGGACGGTGCAGTTGCCGAAACGGTAGATGCCGACCTTGTCGCCGAGCGCCTGCTTGAAGGCGGCGCCGAGCGCGAGGGCGGTGTCCTCGATGGTGTGGTGCGAGTCGATGTGCAGGTCGCCCTCGGTCTTGACCGTGAGGTCGAAGAGGCCGTGGCGGCCGAGCTGGTCGAGCATGTGGTCGTAGAAGCCGACGCCGGTGGAGACGTCGACCTTCCCGCTGCCGTCGAGGTTGATCTCGACGAGTACGGAGGTTTCCTTGGTGGTGCGCTCCACGCGGCCCACGCGGCTCTCGCCCGTCATGCGTCGTGCTCCTTCTTGATTTCGCGAACCGCATCGAGGAACGCGTCGTTCTCTGCCGGGGTCCCCGCGGTGACCCGCAGCCATCCCGGTACGCCGTTGTCCCGGACCAGCACGCCCCGGTCGAGGATCGCCCGCCACACGGCGTGGCTGTCCTCGAAGCGGCCGAACTGGACGAAGTTGGCGTCCGATTCGGTGACCTCGTACTCCATGGCGCGGAGTTCGGCGACGATCCGGTCCCGCTCGCTCTTGAGCCGCTCGACGTACCCGAGGAGCGTATCGGTGTGCTCCAGGGCGGCCAGCGCGGTGGCCTGGGTAACGGAGGACAGGTGGTACGGCAGGCGTACCAGCTGGACGGCGTCGACCACGGCGGCGTCGGCGGCGAGGTAGCCGAGGCGCAGCCCGGCGGCGCCGAACGCCTTCGACATGGTGCGGGAGAGCACCAGGTTCGGCCGGCCCTCGATCAGCGGGAGCAGCGAGGGGCGGTGGCTGAACTCGCCGTACGCCTCGTCGACGACGACGAGGGAGGGCCGGGCCGCCTGCGCCGCGTCGTACAGCGCGAGGACGGTCGCGGCGTCGACGGCGGTGCCGGTGGGGTTGTTCGGGGAGGTGATGAAGACGACGTTGGGGCGGTGTTCGGCGATGGCCTTCTTCGCCGCGTCCACGTCGATGGTGAAGTCCTCGTTGCGCGGGCCGGAGATCCAGCCGGTGCCGGTGCCGCGCGCGATGAGGGCGTGCATCGAGTACGAGGGCTCGAAGCCGATGGCGGTGCGGCCGGGGCCGCCGAACGCCTGCATCAGCTGCTGGATGACCTCGTTGGAGCCGTTGGCCGCCCAGACCTGGGCGGTGGTGACCTCGTGTCCGGCGGTGCGGCTGAGGTAGCCGGCGAGTCCGGTACGGAGCTCGACGGCGTCCCGGTCGGGGTAGCGGTTGAGCTCGCGGGCGGCCTCGCGGACGCGTTCGGCGATCCGGTCGACGAGCGCGTCGGGCAGCGGGTAGGGGTTCTCGTTGGTGTTCAGCCGGACGGCTACGTCGAGCTGGGGGGCACCGTACGGGGACTGGCCGCGCAGCTCCTCCCGGATGGGGAGGTCGTCGATGCGGACGGGGCCGCCGTCCGTGCGGGGGCCGTTGTCGTTCGTCACGCCTGCGGAACCTTCCAGTCGAACCGTGCCTTGAGTGCGGCGCCGTGGGCGGGCAGGTCCTCGGCTTCGGCGAGGGTGACCACGTGGTGGGTGACCTCGGCCAGCGCGTCGCGGGTGTAGTCGACGATGTGGATGCCGCGCAGGAAGGACTGCACGGAGAGGCCCGAGGAGTGGCAGGCGCAACCGCCGGTGGGCAGGACGTGGTTGGAGCCGGCGCAGTAGTCGCCGAGGGAGACCGGGGACCAGGGGCCGACGAAGATCGCGCCGGCGTTGCGGACGCGGTCGGCGACGGCGGCGGCGTCGGCGGTCTGGATCTCCAGGTGCTCGGCGCCGTACGCGTCGACCACCTTCAGCCCGTCCGCGAGGTCGCGGACGAGGACGATCGCGGACTGCCGGCCGGCGAGCGCGGGCGCGATGCGGTCGGCGACGTGCTTGGAGGCGGCGACCTGGGGGGCGAGTTCGGCCTCGGTGGCGGCGGCGAGTTCCTCGGAGTCGGTGACGAGGACGGCGGCGGCCATCGGGTCGTGCTCGGCCTGGCTGATCAGGTCGGCGGCGAGGTGCACCGGGTCGGCGGTCGAGTCGGCGAGGATCGCGATCTCGGTGGGTCCGGCCTCGGCGTCGATGCCGATGCGGCCCTTGAGGAGGCGCTTGGAGGCGGCGACGTAGATGTTGCCGGGGCCCGTGACGAGGTTCACGGGGCGGCAGCCGTCCTCGCCCTCGGTGCCGTAGGCGAAGAGGGCGATGGCCTGGGCGCCGCCGGCGGCGTACACCTCGTCCACGCCGAGCAGGGCGCAGGCGGCCAGGATGGTGGGGTGCGGCAGGCCGCCGAACTCCTTCTGCGGCGGGGAGGACACGGCGATGCCCTCGACGCCGGCCTCCTGGGCCGGGACGACGTTCATGACGACGGAGGACGGGTAGACCGAGCGTCCGCCGGGAACGTAGAGCCCGACGCGCTCGACGGGCACCCACTTCTCGGTGACCGTGCCGCCGGGCACGACCTGGGTGGTGTGGGTGGTGCGGCGCTGCTCGCGGTGGACGAGGCGGGCGCGGCGGATCGACTCCTCGAGGGCGGCGCGGACGGCGGGGTCGAGCTCCGCCAGCGCGTCCGCGAGGGCGGACGCGGGCACCCGGAGCGACTGCGGCCGGACGCCGTCGAATTTCTCGCCCCATTCGATCACCGCTGCCGAGCCACGATGGCGTACGTCCTCGCAGATGGGCCGCACCGTCTCCAGGGCGGCTTCCACGTCGAACTCGGCACGGGGCAGCAGGTCGCGCAAGGGGGCGCCCTCGGGGAGGACGTCGCCGCGCAGATCGATTCGAGAGATCACACCCCCAATTCTCTCAGACCGCCCGAGCCGTCCGGTCGGCCGTATCAGTGGCTGATACATATCTCCGTCACCCTGTGTGGCTTTTTCCGTTCATACGGTCACACAGGGGGAAGAACGGCTGTAGCCGTGCACAGGGAGGTCGGGAGTGACGGAGCCGCACGAGAGCGACATCCCGGAAGGACTCAGCGCCGCGGAGCTGGGCATGTGGCAGTCCTTCCGGAACGGGAGCACCTTCGATCTGCGCACCCACGACCCCGAACGCGACGATCCGTTCGGCCCGCACATGTGGGGGCCGGGGCGGAGCGTCGGCGCCCGGGTCGTGGCGCGGCTGCTGCTGAGCGGTCCGCCGGCCCGGCCGGGACGGGTGGCAGCGCTGAAGCTCAGGGGCGTACGCATCACCGGCAAGCTCGACCTGGCGGGCGGCCGGGTCTCGCCGTACGTCGAGCTGACCGGCTGCCGGTTCGAGCAGGAGGTGATGTTCCCCGAGTGCCACTTCACGACGCTGCGGATGGTCGGCTGCGCGATGCCCCGGCTGGAGGCGGCCCGGCTGCGCACCGAGGGCGACCTCCATCTGCCGCGCTGCCGGGTCGACCGGGGCGTGCGGCTGACGGACGCCCAGGTCGGCACGGACCTGCTGGTCAACCAGATCAGCGTGGGCTGCGACCGGCGGGGCCGGGCGATCGCCGCGGACGGGCTGACCGTGGCGCAGGACCTCCAGGCGGAGATGATCGAGACGTACGGCGAGGTCAGCCTGCGCGGGGCGACGGTGGGCGGTTCGCTGAGCCTGCGCGGCAGCCGGCTGCGGGCGGCGGAGGGCCGCAAGGCCCTGAACGCGCCGCAGTTGAGAGTGGAGCGGACGCTCTACCTGACCGAGGCGTGGGTGAGCACCGAGACGGGGAACCAGGGCACCACTCCCCCGTACGGCATCGTGCACGGGCCGACGTCGGACCTGACGCCCGCCCGGGGGTCGCGTGCGCGGATCTTCGAGTGCCGGGGCGGCGTCCGCCTCGACGACGGGCGGTTCGGGGACGTGCTCGACCTGCACCTGGCGCGGTTCGTGCTGGAGCCGCAGGAGGAGCTGTCGATGCGCCGGATCGTCGTGCCCGAGCTGCGGTTCAGCCTGGAGCGCCCCGAGGAGGGCCGGGTCGTGCTGAACGGCGCCCGGGTGGTCACCCTCATCGACCTGTCGACCAGCTGGCCGGGTCCCGGCGGGCTGGCGATGGGCGGGTTCGTCTACGAGAACCTCGTCCCGTACGGCCACTTCCCGCTCTCCCGGCGGCTGGAGTGGGTCCTCGCCGCCACCCCGGAGTACGTCCCCGAGCCGTACGAGCGGCTGGCGACCGTGCTGCGCAACTGCGGCGAGGACGCGGACGCCCGGGAGGTGCTGCTCGCCAAGCAGCGCCGCCGCCGGGAGACGCTGCCGCTCGCCGGGAAGCTGTGGGGGTTCCTCCAGGACTGGACGGTGGCGTACGGCTACCGGCCGGGCCGGGCGGCGGTGTGGATGGCGGTGCTCTGGGCGGCGAGCACCCTGGTCTTCTCCCGGCACGAGCCGTCGTCGATCAAGGGGGACGAGCACCCGGAGTGGAATCCGGCGCTGTACGCGCTCGATCTGCTGATCCCGGTGATCGGTCTCGGCCAGGACGGCTACTGGCGGATGACGGGCGGCTGGCAGTGGGTGTCCGCCGGGCTGGTGCTGGTGGGGTGGGTTCTGGCCACCACGGTGGCCGCCGGAGCCTCCCGGCTGCTGACCCGGGGGTGAGGGCGGCAGGGGCCGCGCCCCCGGTGCGGTCCCGCCCCGGGAGGGGTCCCGTGCCGCCTCCCGGCCGGGTGCGGTCCCGCCTCGGACGGGTGGACGGGGCGGCCCGACGGTCGCGCCCGGGCGGTCGGGGCAGGCCGGTCGAGTTCGAACAGATCCCGCACGGGAGGTCGAATTTCAGCCATTCAGGTTCACCTCCTTTGCCCGCTCTTGACCTTTCCGGGGGCAACCCCCACGGATCCGCCCGACTCGGCACCAAAGCTTCACAGCAGACCCCTGGCGCCGCCCCCACCAGCGTTTTTCAATGGTCCGCACCATGCCCTCGCTTCGCGCTCCGCTCCGTACCGCGCGCAGGGTCCGGCACAGCTCCCGGCTGTCGACCGGACTTCCCCCGGCCGACGCGGTCATGCTCGACGCCCCCGACAGCCGTCTCTCCCCCGCGCTGGTGGCCGCCGCCGACGGCGCGTACGGGCCTGCCGCGAAGCTCCTCGCCACCACCCGCGACACCGCCGAGTGGGAGCTGCGCGACCGCTACCTCGGCCGCCTGGTCACCTTCGCCCGCAGCCGGGACGGATGGCTGGACGACTGGCTGGACGCCGCCCCCGGCGACCCCGACGCGCTGCTCGTCCGCGCCGGGCTCGCCGTCCGCCGGGCGTGGGAGTCGCCCGCTGCGGCGGAGCGGCTGGCCGAGACCGCCCCGCTGATCACCGCGGCGGCCGAGGCCGACCCCCGCGACCCGGTCCCCTGGCACCTCGCCCTGGACCGTGCACGGGGCACCCGCGCCACGCACACCGCGTTCGAGTCGGTGTGGACGGAGGCCGTCCGCCGCTCCCCGCACCACTACGGCTGCCACCTGGCCGCGCTGCGCTACCTCTCCGCCGCCCGGCACGGGTCGCACCGCGCCTGCTTCGACTTCGCGGAGCGGGCCGCCGAGGACGCCGCCCCGACCTCCCTGGTGCAGGGGCTGCCGGTGCGCGCCGCCGCCGCGCTGCTGCTCGACCCGGACACCGCCGGGCGGACCGCCCCGGTGCCGGAGCGCCGGATCGACGCCGCCGCCGATCTGGCGATCGGCCTCTCCGCCGCGTACGCCCCCGGGGACCCGTGGCCCGCCGAGGTCCGCAACCTCCTGGCGTACGTCCTGGTGGTGCGGGGCCGCTGGCGCGAGGCGCTGGAGCAGTTCCGGCTGATCGGGCCGTACGCCCACTCCTTCCCGTGGTCCCGGCCGCTCCCGTGGTCCCCGCCCTCCTCCCGGTCCCGGCCGCGTCCGCGGCCGTCGGCGGCCGAGGACGCGCTGGCCCGCTTCCTGGACGCCAGGGACGCGGCGCGGCTCCAGGTGGCCTCGGTGACCCCGCTGTGGAACCGGGCCGCCCACGGCAGGGCCCTCGGCCATTACGCTTGAGCGTTGTGACCACAGCGCACCTGCCCCTCTTCCCGCTCAACGCGGTTCTGTTCCCCGGCCTCGTGCTGCCGTTGAACGTCTTCGAGGAGCGGTATCGCGCCATCATGCGCGAGCTGCTGAAGACCGACGACGACGAACCCCGCCGCTTCGTGGTGGTGGCGGTACGGGACGGCCGCGAGACCGCCGTGACCGGTACCGGGATGCCGGAGGGCACGGCGGCCCAGACCGAACGCGCCCCCGCCGACGGCTTCGGCGCCGACCCGGTCCAGTCCTTCCACCGCGTCGGCTGCGTGGCCGACGCCGCCAAGATCCGCGAGCGCGCCGACGGCAGCTTCGAGGTGCTGGCCACCGGCACCACCCGGGTCCGGCTGCTCTCGGTGGACGCGAGCGGCCCGTACCTGACGGCCGAGGTGGAGTACCTCGCCGAGGACGAGGAGGCCGGCGAGGCCCGGACCCTCGCCGAGGGCGTGATGCGCGCCTTCCGCACGTACCAGAAGCGGCTGGCCGGAGCGAACGAGCGGTCGCTGACCACCGGCGGCGACCTGCCGGACGAACCGTCCGTCGTCTCCTACCTGGTGGCCGCCGCCACCGTGCTGGACGTGGCCACGAAGCAGCGGCTGCTCCAGGCCCCGGACACCGCGACCCGGCTGCGCGAGGAACTGACCCTGCTCCGCAAGGAGACGGCGGTCATCCGCCATCTGCCGTCGCTCCCGGCCGTGGAACTCACCCGCGCCCCCACGCACCTGAACTGACCCGATCTCCCCCGGAGGACCTCGCGCCCGTGGCGAAGAAGACGAAGAAGCAGCAGGGCGGCACCCCGGCGACGGTCGCGCTGACCGCGGCAGGGGCCGCCTTCACGGTCCACGCCTACGAGCACGACCCGGCGGCGCCCAGTTACGGCGAGGAGGCGGCCGAGGCTCTGGGCGTCTCCCCCGACCGGGTCTTCAAGACCCTGGTCGCCGACGTGGACGGCGAGCTGACGGTGGCGGTGGTCCCGGTCGCGGGCTCGCTCGACCTGAAGGCGCTCGCCTCGGCGGTCGGCGGCAAGCGGGCCGCCATGGCCGATCCGGCGGCGGCCGAGCGCACCACGGGGTACGTACGCGGCGGCATCTCGCCACTGGGCCAGCGCAAGCGGCTGCGTACGGTCGTCGACGCCTCGGCCGGTTCGCACCCGACCATCTGCGTCTCGGCCGGGCGCCGGGGCCTGGAGGTCGAACTGGCCGCGGCGGACCTGGCGCGGCTCACCGGCGCGGTGTTCGCGCCGATCGGGCGCGCGTAGGTCGCGACGCCGGAAGCCGGGCGCGCGTAGGTCGCGACGCCGGAAGCCGGAGCCACACCGGGCCGCGGAGCCTCAGGCCGGCGGCTGCGGTCCGGCGGGGCCCTTCGGGTCGCTCTGCGCCCGTGCCCGCGTACCGGCGTCCGGGCCCGCCCCGTCCGGCTCCGGGGCGCCGGGCGTGCCGGGTACGGCCGCCGTGCCCGGTGCGCCCTGGACCGGCTGGCCCTGGACCGGCTGCCCGGCCGTGCCGTAGGGCGCCGCGGCGCCGCCCGTCGCCCACCCGGGGTGCTGCCACTGCAGGTCGGGGTCGGGGTCCCGGGGCGTGAAGGCCGCCGTGAGGATCAGGTGCACGACCATCGCGGCCACCGGCCAGGCGAGCAGCGCGCCCTTCGCGTTCAGCTCCAGCGGCGCGTCGAAGGTCACCCCCTTCCCGGCCTCCTTTGCGTGGGCGACCACGTCCGAGGTCGGGCCGAGGGAGGTACCCAGCCACCAGGCGAGCAGCGCTCCGAGCAGGCCGCCGAGCGCCAGGCCGACCACGGTCGGGATGCCGCCGGTACGCCGGAGCAGGTAGACCACGACGGCCGAGACGACACCGAATCCGGCGGCGAGCAGCGCGAACGTGCCGTCCGCTCCGACGGCCTCCTCGCCCTCGCTGTCCTTGAGGTAGACGGCGGTGTCGTCCGAGATCAGCGGGATGCGCGGGGAGAGCCAGAGCCAGAGCAGGCCGAGCGCGACGCCCGCGACGGCCACCAGTACGGCGACGACCGCGGCCCGGCCGACCGCGGCCCGCGCCTCGGCGCGGACGGGCGGCGACTGACCGGGGGCGAGGTGCGAACCCGCCGGAGGGGTCGGCCAGGGATCGTAGGGCGTCGGCGGGTCGGGCGGCGTCAAGGGTGCGGTCACCGTGCCATCGTGCCAGGCGCCCCCGGGCGGCGCCGCACCGGACCTGATCACCGGGCACCGCCCGCGCCGCCACCGGGCCCCTCGCGGAGAACGCCCGGCACCACCCGGCACCCGGCCCCCGGTCGCCCGGGCCCGCGGCCCACGGCCGCCCCGGCCCTCAGCGCACGGCCGCCCGGCGGTACGCCCAGGTCGCCACGGCCAGCGAGAGCACCCCCACCGCCGCGCAGACCCCGAGGTCCAGCGCGACGGCGGCCCAGTCGGGGTCGGCGTCGAAGGAACGGGCCAGCGCCTCCACCCCGTACGTGGACGGCAGCAGGTCGCGCGCCCAGCGCACCACCTCCGGCAGCCGCTCGGCGGGCAGCACCCCCAGCAGCAGCGCGGCGGACATGCCGAGCTGCCCCAGCAGGGTGGCCAGCTCCTGACGCGGGGCCAGAAGGCCGAGCGCGGCGCCCAGCCCGGAGAGCGCGGCCCCGGCCAGCGGGACCACGGCGACCAGCACCCACAGGTGCGCCATCGGCAGCTGGAAGAGCGCGCTCCCCGCGACCGCGGTGAAGACGGCGCCCGGCACGGTGAAGGAGGCGTAGGCGCCCGCCGCGCCCAGCACCACGGCCGCGGGCGGCACCGGCAGGGTGGCGTAGTGGTCGAGGCCGCCGTTGGCCCTCAGCTGGCCGAAGTACTGGGCGAGCAGGTTCAGCGCGACGAAGGCGACCACCAGCACGCTGGAGCCCGCGACGACGGCCCGCGCCTCGGTGCCGCCGTCCACGACCCCGCGCATCATGATCATGATGCCGACGGACTGGAAGGTCGCCACGAAGAGCAGCGGGATACGGGCCACCCGGGCCCGGGAGAGCTGGGCGCGGTACACGGCGGCCAGCGCGGGCAGCAGCCGGGCGCGGGGCGCCAGCGGGGCCGGCTCTCCGGCCCAGGAGCCGCCGGCCGCCCCGGTGGACCCGGCGGACCCCGTGGACGGGGCCGGGCTCCCGCCCGGCCGGCCGGGCGGGGACACCGCCTCGGCGGGAACGATGCTCGTCACCTGGCGCTGCTCCCGTTCACTGCCGCTGTTCCTCCGCACACGTCCCGTCCGTCCCCGGGGCCCGGGCCTGCCGGGGCCACTGCCGTCGGCCTCATGCCTTCACCAGTCCCTTGCGCGCGTCCGCCGCGTCCCCGCCGAGCGCGAGGTAGACGTCCTCCAGGCTGGGGGTCGCCAGGGTGAAGTCGTCCAGGGCCGCGAACGCCGCGCCGCCGGTCACCGCGGCGACGGCGGCCCGTGCCTCGTCCGGCTTCAGCCGCAGCACCCAGCGGCGCCCGGACTCCTGGGCCGAGGCGCGCAGGGCGGCGACCTCGGGGACGTCCAGCGGGGCGCGCTCGCGCCACATCAGCTCGACCCTGACCTCACCGGCCACCTGCTCCTTGAGGCCCTGCGGGGTGTCACAGGCGATGACCTTGCCGCGTGCGACGACGGCGACCCGGTCGAGGACCGTCTCGGCCTCGATGACGTTGTGGGTGACCAGCAGCACGGTCGCGCCGTGCTCGGCCCGGCGCCGGTCCACGGCGGCCCAGACGGCGCGGCGGGCGACGGGGTCCATGCCGGTGGTCGGCTCGTCCAGGATCAGCACGGGGCGCTGTCCGACGAGTGCGGCGGCGAAACAGGCGAGTCTGCGCTGGCCGCCGGAGAGCTTCTTCAGGGGCCGCGCGGCGAGTTCGGTGAGGCCGAGCTCCTCCAGTACGGCGTCGCGCTCGGCGCGGGCCTCGCGGACCGGGAGTCCGCGCAGCCGGCCGGTGGTCTCGGCGGCGAGGGAGACGGTGAGCTCGTCGAGGGCGGTGGACTCCTGGCCGAGGTAGCCGATGAGCCGGGACGCGCGTTCGGGGTGGCGCACGAGGTCGTGGCCGAGCACCTCGACGCTGCCGGAGTCGGGCCGCATCAGCCCGGTGAGCTGGCGCACCAGGGTGGACTTGCCGGCGCCGTTGGGGCCGAGCAGCCCGAAGATCTCGCCGCCGCGCACCTCCAGGGTGATGCCGTCGGTGGCCCGTACCTCGGGCGCGGCGGGCGCGCCGCGGCGGCCCCGGACGGCCGGGTAGGTCTTCACCAGATCACGCACCGCGCACACGGTCCCGGTGGCCCTCTGCGCCTGTGCTGTGCCCGTACTCACGAGGTACGAGAGTACGGGGTCGGATGGTCCGGATTGCGCCGGGGGCCCGGTCCCGGGCCGACGCGCGGAGCGCGGCGGGCGCCCGGGGAGCCCCGTGACGTCCCGGGGACCGCGGCCGGACGGGGGCGCCGCGCCCCGGCGGTGGTCCGCCGGACGCCGCCCGTGGGCGCCCGCCGGGTCACTCCGGTGCGGGGACGTGGTCCACGGCGGCGGTGATGTCGATCTCGCGCCAGAATCCGGCCCGGATGGCGTAGCGGTCGTGCTCGTCGATCTGGTCGTCCTTGTGCGCGAGGAGCCCGAAGCGGGCCGCGTACCGCAGGAGCTCGCCGTCGATCCGGTGCGGGATGCGCGGGTACATGGTGGAGAGCTTCTGGAGGTGGACGGTCTCGGGGAGCCGGTCCATCCAGCGGCGGGCGAAGACCTGGCCGACCTCGAAGGGGTCGCCGCCCACGGTGGTGATGTCCTCCTCGCGGTCGGCCCAGCGCTGTTCGGCGGTGGTGACCTGGGCGAGGGTGGGCAGCGAGGCGGTCTCGGGGGGTTCGCCGAGGGAGCCCCGGTCGGCCCATCCCCGGTCGGAGGACCAGCGCAGCGTGGCACTCGGCACCGGGGCGGAGTGGTTCTGCGCCGGGGCTGCGGGGCCCGCTGCGGACGCGCGGAGGGCGGCGAGGTCCTTCGGTGTGGGGACGCCCTTGTGGCCGTGGGCGGGCGCGGGCTCGGGCGTACCGGTCTCCGGGCGGGGTGCCGGAGGGGCACCGGCGCGGGCCGCCGCCTGGGCCTCGGAGGCGCGCTCGGCGGAGGCGGCGAGGGCGGCCTCGGGCAGGGGCGCGGAGAGGATCGCGGCGATCTCGGGGCGCGGGGCGGGCTGCGGGGCGCAGATCGCGCCGGTCTCCTTGGCGCGGACGGCCTTGGTGATCCAGGCCCGGTCGAGCACGCGGCGTTCGTCGGCCTCGGCCACCAGGTCCTCGGACTGGTTGTAGTCGCCGTCGGCGGCCTGGACGGCCCAGAGGTGGACGGCGACGCCGTGTTCCTTGGCGGACATGAGACCGGGCAAGAGGTCGCCGTCGCCGGTCACCAGGACCACGTCGGAACAGGCGCGGTTGCGGGCCAGTTCGGTCAGTTCGGCGTGCATGGCCGCGTCGACGCCCTTCTGCGCCCAGCGCCCGTCGCTCCGGGTGAGCGCACCGAGCCGTACGGTGACCCGCGGCATGACCCGCAGCCGGCGGTGCTCGGGCTGCGGTACGCGGTCGGGGGCACCGTCGAACCAGTAGATGCGCAGCAGGGGTTGCTCGGTGTCGGCCTCGGCGCGTTCGCGCAGGCCCTGGATCAGGGCGGCGTGGTCGACGGTGATGCGCGAGCGGGCTGGTTCGCCCGCCAGCAGACTCGCGGCTGCGCCCAGCAGATAGCCGGCGTCCACCAGGACGACGCAACGGTCCACGCGTTCCACCCTCTTCCGGAATTCGGCGAACGGCCGTTCAGGGTTTCCGTCGAGTCTGCCCGACCGCGCGGAAGTAGACGGCCGGAACTCGATCTTCGGCGTGGCGGATGCGGTGGGAGTTGCCCGGAGGGGGCCCGCCGCGATGTCCACTACGGAAGGTAATGATCCAACATGCGTGCCCTGTGGGGCTATGTGAGTCTGACATCGGTCCTGGCACTCAGGATTCCCCACAGGAGGCATTCACCATGGCCAAGAACAAGAACCGTAAGCAGGGCAGCCCCCAGGACCGCGCGTCCGCGGCGGAGCGCGGCGCCGAGCAGGCGAAGTCGACGTCCTTCGAGGACCGGAGCACGTCGCAGTCGCAGGCCCAGGGCAGCCCCTCGGACGTGGCCCGCAAGCACCAGCGGCGTTTCGGCCACAACTGACGGCCGTGACACCGCAGTAAGGGGCGCTCCCGCCGTCGTCGGCGGGAGCGCCCCTTCGCGTGGCCCGTGCGCGACCGCTCCGCCCCGCGCACGGGGACGGGCACGTGGCGCCGGTTCCGTCAGCCCGCCAGGCAGGACGGGCCGAGCAGCACCTTGAGGTCGCCGAAGAGCGCCGGGTCGGGCTTCACCCGGTGCCGGTCGAGCCGCAGGACGGTGGTCTTGCGCGGGCCCTGGAGCCTGATGCGGACCTCGGTGTCGCCCCGGTGGCTGGAAAGCACCTCACCGAGGCGGCTGACCATCGGGGGCGTGATCTTCACGGTGGGGATGGTGAGGACGACGGGCGCGTTGGTGCCCGCGTTGGAGATGTCGGGGACCTGCATCTCCATGGCGACGAGCCGGGGCACGTCCTCGCGCTTGTCGAGCCGTCCCTTGACGAAGACGACGGTGTCCTCCACCAGCTGGGTGGAGACCAGTTGGTAGGTGGCCGGGAAGAACATGCACTCGATGGCGCCCGCGAGGTCCTCGACGGTGGCGATGGCCCAGGCGTTGCCCTGCTTGGTCATCTTCCGCTGGAGGCCGGAGATGATGCCGCCGACGGTGACGACGGCGCCGTCGCCGTGCTCCCCGCCGGTCAGTTGGGAGATCGCCGCGTCCGCCTTGTCGGAGAGCACGTGTTCCAGACCGAAGAGCGGGTGGTCGGAGACGTACAGGCCGAGCATCTCGCGTTCCTGGGCGAGCAGGTAGGACTTCTCCCACTCGATGTCGGAGAACTCGACGTCCAGACCGAAGCCCGGCTCGTCGCTCTCCTCCTCGCCCATGCCGCCGAAGAGGTCGAACTGCCCCTCGGCCTCCTTGCGCTTGACCTGGACCACGTTGTCGATCATCGGTTCGTGGTGGGCGACGAGCCCCTTGCGGGTGTGGCCCATCTCGTCGAAGGCGCCGGCCTTGATGAGCGATTCCACCGTGCGCTTGTTGCAGACGACCGCCTCGACCTTGTCGAGGAAGTCGGGGAAGGTGCTGTACTTCCCCTTCGCCTTGCGGCACCGGATGATCGAGTCCACGACGTTCGCACCGACGTTGCGCACGGCGGTGAGGCCGAAGAGGATCACGTCGTCGCCCTGGGCGGCGAAGTTGGCCTCGGACTCGTTGACGTTCGGCGGGAGCACCTTGATGCCCATGCGCCGGCACTCGTTGAGGTAGATCGCCGACTTGTCCTTGTCGTCCTTGACCGAGGTCAGCAGGGCGGCCATGTACTCGGCGGGGTAGTTCGCCTTGAGGTAGGCGGTCCAGTAGGTGACGAGCCCGTACGCGGAGGAGTGCGCCTTGTTGAAGGCGTATCCGGCGAACGGCACCAGGACGTCCCAGAGCGCCTTGATCGCCGCGTCGGAGAAGCCGTTCTTCTTGGCACCGGCCTCGAAGAGGACGAAGTTCTTCGCCAGCTCGTCGGCCTTCTTCTTGCCCATCACGCGGCGCAGGATGTCGGCCTCGCCGAGGGAGTAACCGGCGACGATCTGGGCCGCCTTCTGCACCTGCTCCTGGTAGACGATCAGGCCGTAGGTGAGGCCGAGGACCTCCTTGAGCGGCTCCTCCAGCTCCGGGTGGATCGGGGTGATCTCCTGGCGGGCGTTCTTGCGCTCGGCGTAGTTCGTGTGCGAGTTCATGCCCATCGGGCCCGGCCGGTAGAGGGCCGAGACGGCGGAGATGTCCTCGAAGTTGTCGGGCTGCATCTGGCGCAGCAGCGAGCGCATCGGTCCGCCGTCGAACTGGAAGACGCCGAGCGTGTCGCCCCGGCAGAGGAGTTCGTAGGTCTTGGGGTCGTTCAGCGGCAGGGAGAGCATCTCCAGCTCGATGCCCTTGTTCGCCTTCACCATCTTGACGGCGTCGTCCATGATGGTGAGGTTTCTCAGGCCGAGGAAGTCCATCTTGAGCAGGCCCAGCGACTCGCACTGGGGGTAGTCCCACTGGGTGATGGTGACGCCGTCGGTGTGCCGGACCCAGACCGGGGCGTGGTCCACGATCGGCTCGCTGGACATGATCACGCCGGCGGCGTGCACGCCCATTTGCCGGACCAGTCCTTCGACGCCCTTGGCGGTGTCGATGACCTTCTTGACGTCCGGCTCGTTCTCGTACATCCCCCGGATCTCGCCGGCCTCGCTGTAGCGCGGGTGCTTGGGGTCGGTGATGCCGTTGAGGTCGATGCCCTTGCCGAGGACGTCGGCGGGCATGGCCTTGGTGAGGCGGTCGCCCATGGCGTACGGGTAGCCGAGGACGCGGGCGGAGTCCTTGATGGCGTTCTTCGCCTTGATCTTGCCGTACGTGCCGATCATGGCGACCTTGTCGGCGCCGTACTTCTCGGTGACGTACCGGATCACCTCGACGCGCCGGCGTTCGTCGAAGTCGATGTCGACGTCGGGCATGGAGACGCGCTCGGGGTTGAGGAACCGCTCGAAGATCAGGCCGTGCTCGATCGGGTCGAGGTCGGTGATGCCCATGGCGTACGAGACGATCGAGCCGGCCGCGGAGCCTCGGCCGGGGCCGACCGCGATGCCGTTGTTCTTGGCCCACATGATGAAGTCGGCGACGACGAGGAAGTACCCCGGGAACCCCATCTGGATGATGATGTCCATCTCGTACTCGACCTGCTTCTGCCGGTCGTCCGGGATGCCGTTCGGGAAGCGACGGTTCATGCCGACCCGGACCTCCTCCCGGAACCAGGTGACCTCCGTGTAGCCGTCCGGGATGTCGAACTTCGGCATCAGGTCGCGCTTCTCGAACATGCCGGTGGTGTCGATCTGCTGCGCGACCAGCAGGGTGTTGGCGCACCCCTCCTGCCAGGCGTCGGAGGAGTCGACGGCGTACATCTCGTCGGTGGTCTTGAGGTAGTAGCCGGTGCCGTCGAAGCGGAAGCGGTCGGGGTCGGAGAGGTTCTTGCCGGTCTGGATGCAGAGCAGGGCGTCGTGGGCGGTCGCCTCGTGCGCGTAGGTGTAGTGCGAGTCGTTGGTGACCAGCGGCGGGATGTTCAGCTTCTTGCCGATTTCGAGGAGCCCGTCGCGGACCCGGCGCTCGATCTCGATGCCGTGGTCCATCAGCTCCAGGAAGTACTTGCCCTCGCCGAAGATGTCCTTGTAGTCGGAGGCGGCCTGGACGGCCTCGTCGAACTGGCCGAGCCTCAGCCGGGTCTGCACCTCGCCGGAGGGGCACCCGGTGGAGGCGATCAGGCCCTCGGACCACTGGGCGATGGTCTCCTTGTCCATGCGGGGCCACTTCTGCAGCCAGCCTTCGGCGTACGCGTCCGAGGAGAGCTTGAAGAGGTTGTGCAGCCCGGTGCTGTTCGCCGCCCAGATCGTCTTGTGGGTGTACCCACCGGAACCGGAGACGTCGTCGCGCTTCTGGTGCGGCTGTCCCCACTGGATCTTCCGCTTGTGCTTGCGCGACTCCGGGGCGACGTACGCCTCGATGCCGATGATCGGCGTCACACCGGCCTTCTTCGCCGTGTGGAAGAAGTCGTACGCCCCGTGCAGGTTGCCGTGGTCCGTCATGGCGATGTGCGACATCCCCATGGTGTTGGCCGCCTCGAACATGTCCTTGAGCCGCGCGGCACCGTCGAGCAGGGAGTACTGGGTGTGCACGTGCAGGTGCGTGAAGGGCGGCTTGGTCACGGCGCTGTGCCTCCGGGGGATGACAGATGTGGCACGCCGCACTCGGCCCGGGATGACGGGCGGGCGACGGACAACCGACGGCTGGGGGGTGTCGAGGGGACAGCGTGGAAGTCTACGTCTCCGCGCTGACGAACGTCGGGCACTTGGGAGTACGGTCGCGCGTTGGAGGGGCGGAGACGCCTGTCCCATTTGTCATGAACGCCAAGTTCGACGGCGCTCGGCCCAGGTCGACGCCCTGTACCAGGAGGCACCCAGCGATGTCGGAACAGCTGAGCGGCGCGGAAGACCGCGGGGAGCGCATTCTCGCCGTCTTCGAGACGGCCTTCGGTGAGCTGCTGGCGGCCGACCCGGCCGCCTTCCAGGTCAAGTTCCGGAAGATGGCGGGCTCGGCCTTCGCCTTCTACCGGGGCACCGCCTGCCTGTTCTACGACGACCTGGCGCGGGAGCGCCACGGCGGCCCGTTCCTGGACGAGCGCACCGGCCGCGTCTGGATCCACGGGGACCTCCACGCGGAGAACTTCGGCACGTACATGGACGCCAACGGCCGCCTGGTCTTCAACGTCAACGACTTCGACGAGGCGTACGTCGGCCCGTTCACCTGGGACCTCAAGCGCTTCGCTGCCTCCGTCGCCCTGATCGGGTACGCCAAGGCGCTCAGCGACGACCAGATCACCGAGCTGGTCCGGGTCTACGCCGCCGCGTACCGCGAGCGGATCCACGCGCTCGCGACCGGCGCGAAGAACGACGAGGTGCCGCCCTTCACCCTGGACACCGCCGACGGCCCGCTGCTCGGGGCGCTCCGCACGGCCCGGTCGCTCACCCGCTTCTCGCTGCTGGACTCGATGACGGAGATCCGCGACTTCGAGCGCCGGTTCGCCGCGGGCGGCGGCGCCATCGACCTGGACGCGGCGACCCGGTACAAGGTCCTCGCGGCGTTCGACGGCTATCTGGAGACCCTGCCCGAGTCGAGCCTGACCCGCCCGGACTCCTACCGGGTGAAGGACGTGGTGGGCCGCCGGGGCATCGGCATCGGCTCGGCCGGGCTGCCCTCGTACAACATCCTGCTGGAGGGGAACAGCGACGCCCTGGAGAACGACGTCGTGATCTACCTCAAGCAGGCGCAGACCCCGGCCGTCTCCCGGCACGTCACGGACTCCTCGGTGCGCGACTACTTCCAGCACGAGGGCCACCGCACGGTGATCTCGCAGCGGGCGCTCCAGGCCCACGCCGACCCGTGGCTGGGCTGGACCGAGCTGGACGGCGCCGGACAGCTGGTCGCCGAGGTCTCGCCGTACGCCGTGGATCTGGACTGGTCCGACATCGACGAGCCCGACGAGATCGCGGCGGTCGTCGCCGACCTCGGCCGGGCGACGGCCACCATGCACGCGGCGGCCGACGACGAGAGCGGCCACTCGCTGGTGCCGTTCTCGACCGAGCGGGCCATCGACGCCGCCATCGCGGCCGACGAGGACGGCTTCGGCGACCTGCTCGTGGACTTCGCCCACAGTTACGGCGCGCGGGCCCGCCGGGACCACCGGATCTTCGTGGACCTCTTCCGCAACGGCCGCATCCCGGGCCTCTGACCGGACCTCTGACCGGGCCTCTGACCGGGCCTCCGACCGGACCTCTGACCGGGCCGCGGGCCGAGCGGCCTCCGCCCGGGCGGCCCTCCGCGGGCTCGTGACCGCGCCCGTGACCCAGCCCGTCGCCGGGCCCGGGAGAGCCGTTCTCCGGGGCCCTTAGGGCTCGCTTACAGGGGCGCGTGCAAGACTCTCCGGCGATGGACATGTCGAGGACGTATTTTCGGACCGCGCGCGCGGCGCTCTTCACCGCGCTCGTCGTCACGCTGTCCTCGGCGTCCCACGTCCTGCTCTCCCAAGAAGCCCTGCCGGTGACCGCGCTGGCGCTGACGGCGGGCCTGGTGTTCGCCGCCGCCTGGGCGCTGGCGGGGCGGGAGCGCGGCTTCGGGGCGATAGCGGGGCTGCTGGTCCCGCTGGAGCTCGCCGCCGACACCGTCTTCACCACCGGGCAGCAGCTCTGCTACGGCGCGGCGGGCGGCCCGGTGGCCGGTCCGCTGCGCTCCCTCGGGTTCGACGTGCTCTGCGGCGGCCACGGAGTGGGCGCGCCGCTGGCGCGGGTGGCCCGGGTCGGCCGCCCCGCCGCCGCCTCCGTCCTGGAGCTGCCGCTGTCCCCGGGGCCGACGGTCCCCTGGCTGCTGCTCGCCGCGCACGTGACGGTCGGGCTGCTCGCCGCGGCCTGGCTGCGCCGCGGCGAGTCCGCGCTCGCCGCCCTGCTGCGGGCGGCGGCAGCCTTCGCGTTCCGCCCGCTGCTGGTCGCGGCGGCGGTGGCCGGCGCCTCCCGGCGGCCGGTGCGCGAGGCCGCGCGGCCGGTGGGCCGCCGCCCGCCCGTCGCCGCCCGGCCGCTCTTCACGCACTCCGTGGGCCGGAGAGGGCCGCCGCTGCCGGTCTGATCCCGGTACGGCATTCCCCCCCCCATCCCATTCCACGGAGAACGATCATGAGCAACCGCAACAGTCAGGCGAACAAGGCAGCGGCCCGCGAGCGGCTGCGCGCGGAGCGCGAGCGGCAGGCCAAGAAGGACAAGGCCCGCAAGCAGATCATCGTCGGCGTCTCGATCGTCGCGGTGCTGGCGATAGCCGGCGGTGTCGCCTACGGCGTCAACGAGCTGAACAAGCCGGACGCCTGGGAGGCGGCGGGCGACGCCAAGGTGACCGCCCCGAAGAACACCACCGGCACCAACGGCACGACCGTCGTGATCGGTGAGTCCTCCGCGAAGAAGACGCTGGAGATGTACGAGGACTCCCGCTGCCCGATCTGCGCCCAGTTCGAGCAGACCGTCGGCTCGACGGTCACCAAGGACGTCGCGGACGGCAAGTACAAGATCAAGTACGTCGGTGCCACCTTCATCGACAACAGCGACAACGGCGAGGGCTCCAAGAACGCCCTCAGCGCCCTCGGCGCGGCCCTCAACGTCAGCCCCGAGGCGTTCCTCCAGTACAAGACGGCGCTGTACTCGGCGAAGTACCACCCCGACGAGACCGAGGACAAGTTCGCCAAGGACAGCTACCTCATCGAGGTCGCGGACTCGGTGGACGCGCTCAAGGGCAACAAGGCGTTCCAGAAGGACGTCAACGACGGCACCTACGACGCCTGGGCCGTGAAGATGTCCAAGACCTTCGACTCCAGCGGGGTCACCGGCACGCCGACCCTGAAGATGGACGGCAAGAACGTCACCGGCGAGGGCAGCGACAGCGCGCCCATGACGGTCGCCGACTTCACCACGGCGATCGACGCGGCGCTCAAGGGCTGACGCACCGGCTCGCGGCTCCCCCGGACGGGCGGGCGGACACCTCCCGGTGACCGCCCGCCCGTCCCGCTTCCCACCGCCAGGACGCCTCCCGGCCCCCGGGCCCGGCACGGCCCGTCGGGTTCTGGCCACGACCGGCGCCCCGGTCATGTGTCCCGGAGGTCACGGCCGGGGGCCCCTTTGCGGACACACCGCCCGCGGCGTCGACGGCCGGGTTACGAAGAGGCTTCGAGGGCGTACGCGGTGAGGCCCCCGCCCGCCCGGAAAACCCACCCGCCCCACGGCGAACAGGCCGGAAGAACACTCCCCCAGGCATGACATGCACACGTAATCTCCCGGCGGAGCGGGCGGGGAAATCCCTCGCCCGCGCGTCCTTGAGGAGTCCCTGTGCGCGCTCTCTTCCCGACCTCCCCCCACGTGCGTCGCCGCCTGCTCGCCACCGCCGCCCTGGCCGGAACCCTGGCCCTGACCCCGGTGTCCGCCTCCCCGGTCAACGCCTCCGGCGCCGCCGCCGCGGGGGCCGCCTCCTGCGCCGACGACACGACGTCCGCCCTCGCCCGCCAGGCCCGCCCGGGAGCGGGCGCCACGGCACACGAGCCCAACGCCGTCAGCACGGCCGCGGCGCAGACGATGGACGCGGACCTGCGCACCAGACTCGCCCAGCGCCGCTCGGCCGGGGTCACCGCGCTGGCGGCCGGCGCCTCGATACCGGTGTACTTCCACGTCATCCACTCGGGCACCACCGGGAAACTGTCGGCGAGCGCCATCAGCGCCCAGATGAGCGTGCTCAACAGCGCGTACTCCGGAGCCGGTACGGGCAACACCGCCACCGGCTTCAGCTTCACCCTGGCGGGCACGGACTACACCGACAACGCCACCTGGTACAACGTGGGCTCCGGTTCCAGCGCCGAGAGGGCGATGAAGAGCGCCCTGCGCAAGGGCGGGGCCAACGCCCTCAACATCTACACCGCCAACCTCGGCGGCGGCCTCCTCGGCTGGGCGACCTTCCCGAGCTCCTACAGCTCCAGCCCGAGCATGGACGGCGTGGTGATCCTCGACACCTCGCTGCCGGGCGGCGCCGCCACCCACTACGACGAGGGCGACACCGCCACCCACGAGGTCGGCCACTGGATGGGGCTCTACCACACCTTCCAGGGCGGCTGCAACGGAAACGGGGACTACGTCGCCGACACCCCGGCCGAGAAGACCGAGGCCTACGAGTGCCCGACCGGACGGGACACCTGCACCAACAAGACCGGGGTCGACCCGATCCACAACTTCATGGACTACACGTACGACTCCTGCATGTACCAGTTCACCCCCGGCCAGGTGCAGCGCATGAGCGACAGCTGGACCGCCTACCGCGGCTGAGCCGCCCCGCCGGCCGCCCCCGCCCCCCGGGCCGTTTCCGCGGCCCGGGGGGCGCGGTACGTCAGAGGGTCGCCAGGAAGCCCAGCGCGACCTTCCACGCCAGCTCGGCCGCCTTCTCGTCGTAGTCGGGCAGCCCCTCGTCGGTGAAGAGGTGTCCGGCGCCGGGGTAGCGGTAGATCTCCACGTCCGCCCCGGCCCGCCGCATCTCCAGGTACCAGCTGTTCAGCCAGTCGTGCGTCTCCGAGGCGTCCGGGTCGGCGACGTGCAGCTGGACAGGGAGCTCGTCCGTGCTCGCGTTCTCCGCGAGGTCCGAGGTGCCGTGGAAGAGGAGCAGCCCGCGCGCCTTCTCGTCGCCGAGGGCGAGGGTCTGCGCGACGGCCGCGCCCAGCGAGAAGCCCGCGTAGACCAGGCCCTGCTCCGAGTAGGGCGCGGCGGCCAGGACCGCCCGCTTGAGCAGCTCGTCCTTGCCCAGCTCCTCCCGGTACGCCTGCGCCTCCGCCTGCGTTTCAAAGGTGTGCCCCTCGAACAGATCGGGCACGCGCACCTCATGGCCGGCTGCTCGGAGCCGGTCGGCAGCGGCGTGCACCGCGGGCCGGAGCCCGTAGGTCGAGTGGAAAAGCATGATGTTCATGCCGCCCATGGTGCCAGCTGCCACCCCGACCCCGGAGGACACGAGGATGGAGAACGTGCTGCGCCCGCTGCTGATCGTCGGCGGTTCGGTGGCGATCACCCTGCTGGCCGGCTGGCTGGTGGACTTCGCTCTGCGGCGGGCCGACGTCCGGCACCCGGACACGCCGCTGTGGGGGCTGCTGCGCCGCTGCCGGCCACCCCTCCAGGTGGTGATCTGCGCGGCCCTGCTGCGCGGGACCTTCGCCCATCTGCGCCTGGAGCTGGTGCGCGACCACCGGGACGCGATCGGCCAGGTGCTGAGCCTGGTCCTGATCGGCGCCTCGGCCTGGCTGGTGGTCCGGGTGGCGGCGACCGTCGTGGAGTCCAGTTACGCGCGGTACGCGACCTCCACCCGCGATCCCGCCCGGGTCCGCCGTGTGCGTACCCAGGTGACGCTGATCCAGCGGGTGGTCATCGCCGTGGTGACCACGGTCGCGGTCGCCGCGATGCTCCTCACCTTCCCGGCGATGCAGACCGTCGGCACCTCGATGCTGGCCTCGGCCGGTGTGCTCGGCATCGTCGCCGGTGTCGCCGCCCAGTCCACCCTCGGCAACGTCTTCGCCGGGTTCCAGATCGCCTTCGGCGACATGGTGCGCCTCGGCGACACCGTGGTGGTGGACGGGGAGTGGGGCACGGTGGAGGAGATCACGCTGACCTTCCTCGCCGTCCGCACCTGGGACGAGCGCCGGATCACCATGCCGGTGTCGTACTTCACCAGCCGCCCGTTCGAGAACTGGTCGCGCGGCGGGGTCCAGATGACCGGCACGGTCTACTTCCACCTGGACCACGCGGCGCCGATGGCCGCGATGCGGGACAAGATGCGCGACATCCTCGGCGAGTGCGGGGCCTGGGACGGCCGGACCTGGTCGCTCGCGGTGACGGACACCACCCCGACCACCATCCAGGTGCGCGCGGTGGTCACGGCGAAGGACGCCGACGACATCTGGACGGTCCGGTGCGCGGTGCGCGAGCAGCTGATCGCCTGGCTCCGGGACCACCATCCGTACGCCCTGCCCCGCGTCGCCACGGCCCCCGCCACGCTCGTGGCGGCCGACCAGTGGCCGGAGCTGACCTCCCGTACGGCCGCGTCCGTCCGCCGCGACGGCAAGCAGCCGTCCCCTCACCCGGCCCCGCACACCGGCCGCGGCTGACCGGCCAGGGCTGACCGGTCGCGGCTGACCGGTCCGGGCGCACCGGGCCACCGGCGGCTCAGCGCAGGCTGCGCACGTCCAGGAAGCGCAGCACCCGGTCGACCACCTCCGGGTCGGAACCCGTCTCGCTGCGGGCGGCGAGCACCTCGTGGCGGGCGGCCGACAGCAGCTCCCGCTGGATGCGGCTGACCTCCTTGAACCGCTTCGCCCGCTGGGCGTACGCGTCGCGGCGTTCGTCGTCCACCATGTCGGGGCTGATGCGCGCCCCGATGTCGTAGGCGGCGCGCTGGAGCCGCTCCAGCACCTCCTCCGGGAACTCCTCCACCTGCTGGATCTCCTTCAGCCGCGCCCGGGCCGCCTTCGCGGCACGGATCGCGAGGCGCTTCTCCAGCTCCCGTTCGGCGTCGGTGTCGGCCCGGACGCCGAGCCGGCGCACCAGCCAGGGCAGGGTGAGCCCCTGGAAGACGAGGGTCGCCATGATGACCGCGAAGGCGATGAAGACGATCTCGTCGCGGCCCGGGAACGGCTCGCCGTCGTCGGTGTTCAGCGGCACGGCGAGGGCCAGCGCGACGGAGGCCACCCCGCGCATCCCGGCCCACCACATGACGACCGTCTCCCGCCAGCTGGTCGGGATCTCCTCGCTCACGTCGCGCCGGGTGTGCAGCTTTTTGGCGAGCCAGGTCGCGGGCAGCAGCCAGAGCAGCCGTACGCCGACGACCACGGCGACGATCGCGAGCCCCCAGCCCACCATCCGCCACTCCCGCCCGTCGGCGGTGCCGAAGACGTTGTGGAGCTCCAGCCCGATGAGCCCGAAGGCGATCCCGGTGACCAGGGTGTCGACGATGTCCCAGAAGGTGCGCCCGGTGAGCCGGCCCAGCACGTCGTCCGCGTCGGCGGTGTGCTCGGCGAGGAAGAGCGCGGTGGTGAGCACCGCGAGGACCCCGGAGCCCATCAGCTCCTCGGACAGGACGTAGGCGACGAAGGGCACGAGGAGGGTGAGGCCGACCTGGAGCGTGGCGTCCCCGAGGAGCCCCATCAGCTTGATGGTGAGCCAGCCGAGCGCGAACCCGACCGCCACGGCGACCGCCGCCGACAGGAGCAGCAGTCCGAAGGCCTCCGGGAGAGAGAAGGTGCCGGACACCGCCGCCGCGACGGCCACGTGGTAGAGCACGATGGCGGTCACGTCGTTGAAGAGGCCCTCGCCCTCCAGGATGGAGACCAGCCGCCGGGGCAGCCCGAGCGAGCCGGCGACGGCCGTGGCGGCCACCGGGTCGGGCGGCGCGACGAGCGCGCCGAGCGCCACCGCGGCGGCGAGGGGCAGTCCGGGCACGACGGCGTCGGCGACGGCCGCGACCGCCGCCGTCGTCACGAAGACCAGGGCGACCGCGAGCAGGAAGATCGGCCGTTTGTTGGCCGCGAACTGCCGCCAGGAGGTGCGCTGGACGGAGGCGTAGAGCAGCGGCGGCAGCAGCGCGGGGAGGATGATCTCCGGCGGAATGTCGACATTGGGCACGAAGGGCAGGAAGGCCATCCCCACCCCGATGAGCGTCATCAGCACCGGGGCCGGCAGCCCCAGCCGCTCCCCCACCGGCACCGTGATCACGGCTCCCAGCAGGAGCAGCAGGAGCAGGGCCATCTGGTCCACGTGGAGCGCCTTCCGCAGCGTGCGTGCAGAGCTCCCGCCCGGCGCGGCCGGGCGGGAGCTCCACCCTGTCACGCCGGGTACGCGAGGAGTCGTGACACCCCCTGCGCGGCGCGGGCCGGGGCTACTTCTCCGCGAGGGTGCGGCGCATGGCGCGGTGCGCTATCCCCGCGTCCTGGAACTCGGGGCCGTACACCTGGTAGCCGAGGCGCTCGTAGAAGCCGAGGGCGTGGGTCTGGGCGTGCAGGTCGACGGCGGCCAGGCCGAGCGCCCGTGCCTCGTCCTCCACCGCGCGGACCAGTGCGGCGCCGACCCCGAGGCCGCGGGCCGAGGCGGCGACGGCGAGCCGGCCCAGCGAGCCGACGGTGAGGTCGCCGCCGGTCTTCCCGGCCGCCGCCTCGCCGTGCAGCAGCCGGCCGGTACCGAGCGCCGTGCCGTCCTCGGTGACCGCGATGACGTGCACCGTGGTGGCCTCGGGCCGGTCGTACGCGTCGTACTCCAGGTCCTCGGGCACTCCCTGCTCGCCGACGAAGACCTCCTTGCGGACCTGGAAGCAGGCCGCGCGGTCCGTCTCGTCGCGCGTGCGCCGGGCGGTGTACGGGGTGGTGCCGGTGCTCATTCGCTCTCCGCGGCGATCGTGTCGAGGGCCTTCTGCAGGTCGGCCGGGTAGGAGCTGGCGAACTCGACCCAGCTGCCGTCCGAGGGGTGTTCGAAGCCGAGCCGGACGGCGTGCAGCCACTGCCGGGTCAGGCCGAGGCGCTTGGCCATGGTGGGGTCCGCGCCGTAGGTGAGGTCGCCGACGCAGGGGTGGCGGTGGGCGGACATGTGCACGCGGATCTGGTGCGTGCGGCCCGTCTCCAGCTTGATGTCGAGCAGGCTCGCGGCGCGGTACGCCTCGATGAGGTCGTAGTGCGTCACGGAGGGCTTGCCCTCCTGGATCACGGCCCACTTGTAGTCGTGGTTCGGGTGGCGGCCGATGGGGGCGTCGATGGTGCCGCTCATCGGGTCCGGGTGGCCCTGCACCAGCGCGTGGTACTTCTTCTCCACGACGCGGTCGCGGAACTGCGCCTTGAGCAGGGTGTACGCGCGCTCGGACTTGGCCACCACCATCAGCCCGGAGGTGCCCACGTCGAGCCGGTGCACGATGCCCTGGCGCTCGGCGGCCCCCGAGGTGGAGATGCGGTACCCGGCCGCGGCGAGGCCACCGATGACGGTGGTGCCGGTCCAGCCGGGGCTGGGGTGGGCGGCGACGCCGACCGGCTTCACGATGACGACGATGTCGTCGTCGTCGTGGACGATCTCCATGCCCTCGACGGGCTCGGCGACGATCTGGACCGGGGGGGCCGCCTGCGGCATCTCGACCTCCATCCAGGCACCGCCCTGGACCCGGTCGGACTTCCCGGCGACCGATCCGTCCACCTGCACCTTTCCGGCGGCGGCCAGCTCGGCGGCCTTGGTGCGGGAGAACCCGAACATCCGGGAGATGGCGGCGTCGACGCGCTCGCCCTCCAGGCCGTCGGGCACGGGCAGGGTTCGGATCTCGGGGTGCGTACTCACCTGGTCGAGTATGCCTTGCGGCCACCGGTGCTGTGACCGGCGATCTTCCCCGGCCGTATCCCGCCCCCGGTGGACGCCGGCCGGGGAGGCGCGCGGAGGTGCTCAGTCCTTGTGGACGGTGCCGTCCGGGTCCAGTCCCCGGAAGGAGAGGAGCACGATGAGGATGCCTCCGCAGACGATCGCGGAGTCGGCCAGGTTGAAGACCGCGAAGTGCGCCGGTGAGATGAAGTCCACCACCGCGCCCTTGAAGACGCCCGGCGCGCGGAAGAGGCGGTCGGTGAGGTTGCCGAGCGCCCCTCCGAGGAGCAGGCCGAGGGCGATCGCCCAGGGGAGGCTGCGGAGCTTGCGGGCGAGCCGGATGATGACGACGATCACAGCCGCGGCGATGACGGTGAAGACCACCGTGAACGCCTCGCCCATGGAGAAGGCGGCGCCGGGGTTGCGGACCGCCTCCAGCTTCAGCCAGTCGCCGATGATCTCGACGGAGTCGTGGTGCTCCAGCTTCGCGACCACGAGCGTCTTGCTGATCAGGTCGAGGAGGTACGCCACGACGGCCACGGTGAAGAGCGCGACGAGCCGCCGCCTGCCCTTGCCCGCGACGGCGGTGGCGCCGCCCTCCGGCGCCCCGGTCTCCTCGGGCGCCGCGGTGGTGCCGTCGGCCGCGCCCGGGGCGGTGCCGTCGGCGGGCGTGAGGGGCCCGGCCTCGCCGGCCCCTCCGGCGTCGGGGGTGTCCGGCGTTTCGATGGTGCGCTCCGCCTCTGCCACGTGAATCCTCAACCTGGTCGTGTCCGGTACCGGACGCCCGGCCGCCCGGCGGGGGCGGCCAAGCACGGCCTTGGTGCCGATTGAGGACGAGGGTACGACACGGAGCGCCCCGGGGGGTCAGCCGCGTCTCTCCTGCTTCTGCTTGTCCTCCACGCAGAGGGTGGCGCGGGGGAACGCCTGCATGCGGGCCTTGCCGATGGGTTTGCCGCAGACCTCGCAGAGGCCGTAGGTCCCGGCGTCCATGCGGGCCAGGGCGCGTTCGGTCTGCTCCAGGGTCTCCTGGGCGTGGGCGGCGAGCGAGAGCTCGTGCTCGCGGGTGATGTTCTTCGTACCGGTGTCGGCCTCGTCGTCTCCGGCCCCGTCGCCGGAGTCGCGCATCAGCCCGGCGAGTGCCGCGCCGGACGCCTCCAGCTCGGTGCGGAGCCGGGTGGCCTCGCCGGTGAGTTCGGCGCGCGCCTCGGCGACCTCCTCCGGCGTCCAGGGGTCCTCCCCCGGCCGGACGGCCAGCTCCCCGGGTGCGGTCGCCACGCGTGCCGGGGGCACCGCGGTCGCGCTCGGTCCGCCGGACGCCGCCCGGGCCGCGGTCTTCTTGGCTGCCACCGTCTGCTCTCCTGTCTGCCGGGCGGCGTCGGCCGCCTCCGTGGCCGCTGGTACGGCCTTCTTCGCCGTGCTCGTGCGTGCCGCGCTCTTCTTCGCGGGGGTCTTCCCGGTGACGGTCTTCTTCGCGGCGGCCTTCTTCGCCGGCTTCTTCCCGGCCGCGGCCTTTCCGGTCGCCGTCTTCGCCGCGGCGGCCTTCTTCGCGACCGCCTTCGCCTCCGTCGCGCCGTGGCCGCCCCCGGGCTCCGTGCCGCTCCCCTCGCCCGTCCGGTCGTCCGCCGCGTCCTCGGGATCCGCTGACGCGGTCGTCCGGTCGACGGTCTTCTTCGCCACCATGGGCGCGGCCCCTTCACCTAGGGTGATCCTGCTCGCGGATCGTGCTGGGACGATAAATCGACCCATGACCCGCGGCAACGGGGCACGCCGCCCTGCCACCCCTCCCCGCACCCGGACACGGCCCGCCTGCATCCGTTGTGCCCAGCTCCCCGCCGGGTATTCCGCCGCGCGGCCAAGCCGCGCGTTCCGCGGGCGCCCGGCACGCCATTCGGGTCAGCGCCGGGGCCGGGGGCGCCCGGCGCAAAACCGGTCGGACTCCTCGTCCCCGGCCCCGTACACTGGGCGCAGCGAGAGGCATGGATGGGACGAGTAGCGTCGTACGCAGCCCAGAGCGACCCGGGGTCGGTGGAAGCCCGGGGGCGAGCGCGTCGTGAAGATCACCCCGGAGCCGTCGGAAGAACGCCGCAGGCAGGCAAGTAGACCCGGCATCGCACCCCAATGAGGGGGCACGGGCCCGCGCCCGGGCCAAGGAGGGTGGTACCGCGGGAGCCCAGCGCTCTCGTCCCTCCGACGGAAGTGGGAAGACGTCCGCCGGAGGAAACCCGAACATGACATCGCCGCAGTACCGCCCGGTCCCCGCTCAGGTCGACCTGCCCGCGCTGGAGCACGCCGTGCTCGACTTCTGGCGCGAGGGCAAGGTCTTCGCCAAGAGCCTCGAACAGTCCGAGGGCCACCCCGAGTGGGTCTTCTACGAGGGCCCGCCGACCGCCAACGGCATGCCCGGCGCCCACCACATCGAAGCCCGCGTCTTCAAGGACGTCTTTCCGCGTTTCCGCACGATGCAGGGCTACCACGTCGGCCGGAAGGCAGGCTGGGACTGCCACGGCCTGCCGGTCGAGCTCGCGGTCGAGAAGGAGCTGGGCTTCAGCGGCAAGAAGGACATCGAGGCGTACGGCATCGCCGAGTTCAACGCCAAGTGCCGCGAGTCCGTGACCCGCCACACCGACGCCTTCTCCGACCTGACGACCCGCATGGGGTACTGGGTCGACATGGACGACGCGTACCGGACCATGGACCCGGAGTACGTCGACTCCGTCTGGTGGTCGCTGAAGAAGATCTTCGACAAGGACCTGCTGGTCCAGTCGCACCGCGTCGCCCCGTGGTGCCCGCGCTGCGGCACCGGCCTCTCCGACCACGAGCTGGCGCAGGGGTACGAGACGGTCGTCGACCCGTCGGTCTTCGTCCGCTTCCCGCTGACCTCCGGCCCGCTGGCCGGCCAGGCGGCGCTGCTGGTCTGGACGACGACCCCGTGGACGCTGGTCTCCAACACCGCCGTCGCCGCCCACCCCGAGGTCGAGTACGTCGTGGCGACGGACGGCGAGGAGCGTCTCGTCGTGGCGCGCCCGCTGGTCGGGAAGGCGCTCGGCGAGGGCTGGGAGCTCACCGGCCAGTCCTTCACCGGCCGGGAGATGGAGCGCTGGACCTACGAGCGCCCCTTCGACCTGGTCGAGTTCCCCGCCGAGGCGCACTTCGTCGTCAACGCCGAGTACGTCACCACCGAGGACGGTACGGGTCTGGTCCACCAGTCCCCCGCGTTCGGCGCCGACGACCTCCTGGTCTGCAAGGCGTACGGTCTGCCGGTGGTCAACCCGGTGCGCCCGGACGGCACGTTCGAGGAGAACCTGCCGCTGGTCGGCGGGGTCTTCTTCAAGAAGGCCGACGAGACCCTGACCGAGGACCTGGCCGCCCGCGGCAAGCTCTTCCGCCACGTCCCGTACGAGCACAGCTACCCGCACTGCTGGCGCTGCCACACCGCGCTGCTCTACTACGCGCAGCCGTCCTGGTACATCCGCACCACCGCCGTCAAGGACCGGCTCCTCGCCGAGAACGAGAAGACCAACTGGTTCCCGGACTCGGTGAAGAACGGACGCTTCGGCGACTGGCTGCACAACAACGTCGACTGGGCGCTCTCCCGCAACCGCTACTGGGGCACCCCGCTGCCCATCTGGCGCTGCGAGGACGGCCACCTGACCTGCGTCGGCTCCCGCGCCGAGCTGTCCGAGCTCACCGGCAGCGACCAGTCGGCCCTCGACCCGCACCGGCCGTTCGTCGACGCGGTCACGTTCACCTGCACCGAGGCGAACTGCCAGTTGGAGGCGTACCGCGTCCCCGAGGTCATCGACGCCTGGTACGACTCGGGTTCGATGCCGTTCGCGCAGTGGGGCTACCCGTACCAGAACAAGGAGGTCTTCGAGAGCCGCTACCCGGCGCAGTTCATCTCGGAGGCCATCGACCAGACGCGTGGCTGGTTCTACACGCTGATGGCGGTCGGCACCCTCGTCTTCGACCAGTCCTCCTACGAGAACGTGGTCTGCCTCGGCCACATCCTCGCCGAGGACGGCCGGAAGATGTCCAAGCACCTGGGCAACACCCTCGACCCGATCCCGCTGATGGACCAGCACGGCGCCGACGCGGTGCGCTGGTTCATGGCCGCGGGCGGTTCCCCGTGGGCGGCCCGGCGCGTCGGCCACGGCACCATCCAGGAGGTCGTGCGCAAGACGCTCCTGACGTACTGGAACACGGTCGCCTTCCAGGCGCTGTACGCCCGTACGTCCGGGTGGGCGCCCTCGGCGGCCGACCCGGCACCGGCGGACCGCACGGTCCTTGACCGCTGGCTGCTGAGTGAGCTCAACGCCCTGGTGGGCCAGGTGACCACCGCGCTGGACGGCTTCGACACCCAGCGGGCGGGCAAGCTGCTCTCCTCGTTCGTCGACGACCTGTCCAACTGGTACGTCCGCCGCTCGCGCCGCCGCTTCTGGCAGGGCGACAAGGCCGCGCTGCGCACGCTGCACGAGGTCGTCGAGACCGTGACCCGCCTGATGGCCCCGCTGACCCCGTTCATCACCGAGCGGGTGTGGCAGGACCTGGTGGTCCCGGTGACGCCGGACGCCCCCGAGTCGGTGCACCTCTCCTCCTGGCCGGTTGCCGACGCCTCGGCGGTCGACCCCGAGCTCTCCACCCAGATGGCGCTGGTGCGCCGGCTGGTGGAGCTCGGCCGGGCCACCCGCGCCGAGTCGGGCGTGAAGACCCGTCAGCCGCTCTCCCGCGCGCTGGTCGCGGCGGCCGGCTTCGAGACGCTCTCCGCCGAACTGCACGCGCAGATCACCGAGGAGCTGAACGTCTCCTCGCTGGCCTCCCTCTCCGAGGTGGGCGGCTCGCTGGTCGACACCACGGCGAAGGCCAACTTCCGTGCGCTGGGCAAGCGTTTCGGCAAGGGCGTGCAGGCGGTGGCCAAGGCGGTCGCGAACACCGACGCCGCCGCGCTGTCGCAGGCCCTGCGCGAGGGCACCGCGTCGGTCGAGGTGGACGGCGAGACGGTCTCGCTGACGCCGGACGAGGTCATCATCACGGAGACCCCGCGCGAGGGCTGGTCGGTGGCGTCCGACTCCGGTGCCACGGTCGCCCTGGACCTGGAGATCACCCCGGAGCTGCGCCGCGCGGGCCTCGCCCGTGACGCGATCCGGCTGATCCAGGAGGCCCGCAAGAACAGCGGCCTGGACGTGGCGGACCGGATCGCGGTGCGCTGGACCTCCGACGAGGCCGCCACGGTGGAGGCGCTCACCGAGCACGCCTCGCTGATCGCGGACGAGGTGCTCGCCCTGGACTACGGCCGGGGCGACGCGGACGACTCGTACGGCACCCCGTTCGAGGACGAGGGCCTGGGCCTGAGCTTCCGCCTCCGCAAGCACTGACCGGCACGTACCTTCCGAAGGCCCGGCGGATCTTCCGCCGGGCCTTCGGCGTTCCCGGACGGCCGGTCGGGAGCTCCGGCAACTCCTGTCCCACTACAGGGTGATTCGCACGTATCCGAGTTGATTTCACCCAACTCCGGGGCGCTTCCGTCCGTTTCGCGATGCCGACCGGAAGCCGCCGCCCCGCCGCCGGTACGCGAAAAGGGCCGGGCCCCGGGGAGATCCCCGGGGCCCGGCCCTCAGCCTGCCGACGGCTACGCGCTCAGCGAGCGCGAGCCGGTCAGTTGTCGTCCTCGTCGATGAGGAAGCCGCGCATCGGCGACGGAGCCTGCTGCATCGGCTGCGGCGCCTGCGGCCGTACCGGTGCCATCGGCTGCGTCATCGCGGGCGACATCTGCTGCTGCCCACCGAACGACGGCCCGGGGCCCATGGACGGGTTGCCGCCCATCGACGGTCCGCCGTGGTTGCCGGAGCCCATGCCGTGGCCCATCGCACCGGCACCGGCCGGAGCCAGCGAGGGCGACGGCGGCAGCGACGCGGCGGCGGGAGTGCGCGGCGGGGCCAGCGAGTCGTCGGCCTGGGTCTCCAGCTGACGCAGCTGGCTCTCCAGGTACGACTTCAGGCGGGTGCGGTACTCGCGCTCGAAGCCGCGCAGGTCCTCGACCTTGCGCTCCAGCGTCGCGCGGGCCGACTCCAGCGAGCCCATCGCCACGCGGTGCTTCTCCTGCGCGTCCCGCTCCAGCGCGTCGGCCTTCGCCCGCGCGTCGCGCTCCAGACCCTCGGCGCGGCTGCGCGCCTCGCCGACGATCTTGTTGGCCTCGGAACGGGCCTCCGCGATCGCCTGGTCGGCGGTCTGCTGAGCCAGCGACAGGACACGGGCGGCACTGTCGCCGCCGGGTCCCTGACCGGGCTGCTGCATCTGCTGCATCGGCTGCTGCATCTGCTGCATGGGCTGCATCTGCTGGTGCATCTGCTGCGGGGCGTGACCCATGGGGCCACCCATGGGACCGCCCATCGGACCGCCCTGCATCGGGCCGGGGCCGTGCTGACCCTGCGGACCGGGGCCCTGCTGACCCTGCTGGGGGCCGTGACCGCTGGGACCGGCGGGCAGCTGCGGCGGACCCATCTGCGGGGGCTGCTGCTGGACCGGCGGACCCGATATGGCGGCGGGCACGGGAGCCCCGGGCCTCTCCTGCTGCTGCTCCGGAGGCTTGCGCATGGCCTGCTGCTGCTGGTTCTGCGCGGCGGCACGCGTCGCGGCGGCCAGCTTGGCGCGCAGGTCCTCGTTCTCGCGGAGCAGTCGGGTCAGCTCGGATTCGACCTCGTCGAGGAAGGCATCGACCTCGTCCTCGTCATAGCCTTCTCGGAGGCGGACGGTCGTGAACTGCTTGTTCCGCACGTCCTCGGGGGTCAGCGGCATCTCTTCTTCACCTCTACGTAGTCGTCGGCAGTCGGCAAGACCGTATCGTTCACACGCTGCTCGCAATGTTGCCCAAGAGGGTGAGCAGGATGTAGACGATGATCATCAGAACGAAGAAGGACAGGTCGAGTGCCACGCCCCCGAGACGCAGCGGCGGAATCAACCGCCGCAGGAGCTTGAGCGGTGGATCGGTGACAGTGTAGGTGGCCTCAAGAACGACCACCATCGGCTTGCCCGGCTGCCATGAACGCGCGAACTGGAAGACGTAGTCCATGACCAGCCGGAAGATCAGCACGATGAGGAAACACATCAGCGCGATGTAGACCACATCGAGTGCGACGCCCATGACCGCGCTTCCCTCTCCCCTGGCTCTCGTAAGCTCCGGCCTCTCGGCCGGGTTGTTCCCGTGTCGCGTTCTCAGCTCTGGTTGAAGAACCCGCCCTCTGCGATGCGGGCCTTGTCCTCCGCCGTGACATCGACGTTAGCAGGCGACAACAGGAACACCTTCTGCGTCACGCGCTCAATGCTGCCATGAAGTCCGAAGACGAGTCCCGCGGCAAAGTCGACAAGTCGCTTTGCATCCGTGTCGTCCATCTCCGTGAGGTTCATGATCACCGGAGTGCCCTCGCGGAAGTGTTCCCCGATGGTACGGGCCTCGTTGTAGGTCCGGGGGTGCAGCGTGGTGATGCGGTACGGCTCCCGCTCGGAGACGACCTTGGGCATGATCACGGGTGCGTTCTTCTCCAGGTTGGGGCGCTCAGGTGTGATGGATGCCACGGGTGCGATCCGGGCGGGTCGCACGCTGTCCGCGGGGAGCTGAACCGGCTCGCGCGGCGCGGGGGGTTGCACCACTCGTACCGGTTCGTCCCGTTCGCGCTCCCGCTCCACCTGATGCGCGGGCTGATGCCTGCGCCGGTCCCGCTCGGGCTCCGGCTCGGGTTCGAATTCATCGTCGGGGTCGAACCCCGGACCGTCGTACCCATCGTCCTCCACGAGGCCGAGGTAGACCGCCATCTTGCGCATCGCGCCGGCCATGCTCCGAGTCCTCCGCTCTGTGGTGGATCGGCAATCGTCACCAAGTGCCAGCGATCCACGGTGGTCTGCCCCGTAATGAGCGGGAATGACCATATTTTCTGCTGTGGTCCGACCTGCTTCGCGACGTTACCCGAGCCGGGGTCGGACTCCGAGTACCGCAGTACCGACGCGCACATGTGTCGCTCCGGCCGCCACGGCGTCCTCAAGATCCGAACTCATCCCCGCGGAAACCATGTTCGCAGCCGGATGGTCCGCGCGCAGCCGGGATGAGATTTCCATCAGCCGCTCGAAGGCGGCCCGTTGCCGTCCCGCGTACGGACCGGCGAGCGGAGCGACCGTCATCAGTCCGTCGAGCCGGAGTCCGGGTGCCGCCGCCACCGCGTCGGCCAGCGCTTCCACACCCTCGGGCGCGACGCCGCCCCGGTCGCCGCGCTCGCCGTTCCCGGCATCGAGGGCGACCTGGATCAGGCAGCCGAGTTCAGTCTCCCGCTCTCCGGCCGCAGCCGTGGAGAGTGCGGAAACGAGCTTGATCCGGTCGATCGACTGCACGACATCGGCATAACGCGTCACCGAACGAACCTTGTTGGTCTGAAGTTGACCGACAAAGTGCCAAGTGAGCGACAGGTCCGAGCAGTCCGCGGCCTTCGGGGCGGCGTCCTGGTCGCGGTTCTCGGCCACCTGACGCACACCGAGTCCGTGCAGGATCCGCACGTCGCTCGCGGGGTAGGTCTTGGTGACCACGATGAGGGTGACCTCGTCCCGCGGCCGGCCGGCCGCGGCACAGGCGGAGGCGATACGTTCCTCCACCCGCGCCAGGTTGTCGGCGAGTTCCGTGCTGCGGTCCGTCATGCCTTGTCCTCGTCGTCCTGGTCGAGGTGATCGTCCAGCCAGACGTATCCGGCGAGCCTTCCGGTGGTGCGGTCGCGCCGGTACGAGAAGTGGTCGTCCGACTCCCGCGTGCAGAAGGGCGAACGCCGCGCGTCGCGCACGCCGAGGGCGTGGAGCTGGGAGTGGACTCCGGCGACGACGTCGACCGCCGGGGTTCCCCACCGGGTCTCGGCCCGGGCGGCGGGGACGGTCCCGGCGACCTCGTCCCGCAGGGCGGCCGGGACTTCGTAGCATCCGCCGCAGACCGCCGGTCCGGTGCGGGCGACGATCCGGGAGGCTTCGGCGCCGAGGGCGAGCATCGCCCGCACGGCTGCGGGGACGACTCCGGCGACGAGCCCGGGGCGGCCGGCGTGTGCCGCCGCGACGACCCCGGCGACCGGGTCGGCCATCAGGACCGGGACGCAGTCGGCGGTGAGCACCGCCAGCGGCAGCCCCCGACGGGTGGTCACCAGCGCGTCCACCGCGGGGATCTCGCGGCCCGGGCCCCACGGCCCGTCGACCACGGCGACCTCGCGGCCGTGCACCTGGTTCATCCAGACGACCCGCTCCGGGTCGAGCCCCAGGGAGCCGGCCGCACGGGCCCTGTTCGCGACCACGGCGGCGGGGTCGTCTCCGACCGCGCCGCCGAGGTTCAGGGACTCGTACGGGGCGGCGCTCACTCCGCCCCACCGGTCGGTGAAGGCGAAGTGGGCGCCGGCGATGCCGGACGTGTCCGCTGCGGGTTCTGCTGTCTCCGCGGTCCCCGCGAGGTGCGCGGGGACCACGTCGTGCCGGTCTATCACTTCAGGAAGTCCGGTACGTCCAGCTCTTCGGCCTGGGTGTCCTGGTAGGGACGGGCCGTCGGAACGTGCGGCGGGGAGACCGGCGGCAGCGAGATGTCGTTCGCGACCGGCGTGGCCTCGACCGGGGCCGGGGCCTCCTCGCGCGGCGGTACGGAACCGAGTCCGGCCGAGTGGCGGACCGGCTCGGGCCGGGCCGGCGGGGCGGGCTCCTCGCGCTTGGCCGAAGCGGCGCCGATCACGTTCTCTCGGCGGGCCGGCGGCTGGCCGCCGTCGAAGCCCGCGGCGATCACGGTGACCCGCACCTCGTCGCCCAGCGCGTCGTCGATGACCGCGCCGAAGATGATGTTCGCCTCCGGGTGCGCCGCCTCGCTCACCAGCTGGGCGGCCTCGTTGATCTCGAAGAGACCGAGGTCGCTGCCGCCGGAGATGGAGAGCAGCACGCCGCGGGCGCCGTCGATGGACGCCTCCAGGAGGGGCGAGGAGATCGCCATCTCGGCCGCCGCCACCGCGCGGTCGTCGCCGCGGGCCGAACCGATGCCCATGAGCGCCGAACCGGCCTCGGACATGACCGACTTGACGTCGGCGAAGTCGAGGTTGATGAGGCCGGGCGTGGTGATGAGGTCGGTGATGCCCTGGACACCCGAGAGCAGTACCTGGTCGGCCGACTTGAACGCGTCGAGCACGCTCACCTGGCGGTCCGAGATGGACAGCAGCCGGTCGTTGGGGATGACGATGAGGGTGTCGACCTCTTCGCGGAGTTCGGCGATGCCGTCCTCCGCCTGGTTCGCGCGCCGACGGCCCTCGAAGGTGAACGGGCGGGTGACCACACCGATCGTCAGGGCACCCAGCGAGCGGGCGATGTTGGCGACGACGGGTGCGCCGCCGGTGCCGGTGCCGCCGCCCTCTCCTGCGGTGACGAAGACCATGTCGGCCCCCTTGAGGACCTCCTCGATCTCTTCACGGTGGTCCTCTGCCGCCTTGCGACCGACTGCCGGGTTGGCCCCGGCGCCGAGTCCCCGGGTGAGTTCGCGGCCGACGTCGAGCTTGACGTCGGCGTCGCTCATCAACAGCGCTTGCGCGTCCGTGTTGATCGCGATGAACTCGACGCCCTTGAGACCGACCTCGATCATTCGGTTGATGGCATTGACACCACCGCCGCCGACACCGATGACCTTGATGACTGCGAGGTAGTTCTGCGGTGCTGCCACGTCGAAGGCCTCTCGCCTCGATTTACGTGTCGTCGCTCTGCGGTGGCCCGCCGCGACGACGGATGTCGATGGGGACGGTCCGAACGCCGACCCAAACCCTAACGCTGAAGTTTAGGGTTACCAGTGTGTCTGCTTCTTGGACTCTTCCGAACAGGACACTAAGTCGACAAGTGGCGCACGTTCAACGAACACGCCGAACCTCCCGTTTTTCTTTTCACCCTATGTGATCACCCGTAGCGATGACCAACCAGGGTGCTGGTCAGGCCAAATACCCGTCAACTGTCGGAAGACGCAGGAGCGGTGGGCGCACTCACGTCGAAGTGTCCCGCTTTGGGTGCCGCTTTCATCAGGGCGGTGAGGACTTTCGCCTTCACCGCGCCCTGTTCACCACTGCCCCAGACCACTTCGCGGCCCCCCGTCAGCTCCAGTGAGATCGCATCGTACGAGGTCACCCGCACGACCTCGGTGTCCCGGGCGACGGCGGCGGGGAGGTCGCCGACGACCCCGACCGCCTCCAGCAACAGACGGTCACCGCCGAAACGGCGCAGACTCGCGGAACGATCGGGTTTCAATTCCAGCAGCGGAACACCCTTGGGCGCTTTGTCCACGCTTGCGAACCGCACACCCTCGGAGTCCACTTCGGTGAACTTTGCGCCCTTTTTCACCAGGAGGACCGGCTTTCGCTCGGTCACCTCGATATCGATTCCGTGCGGCCAGGAACGCGTGACGTCCACGGTGTCGATACGGGGGAGCTTCCGGCGCAACCGCCGCTCCAGGGAATCGGTGTCCACACCGATCAGCGGCGAGCCGACCGGAGCCGCCGCCGCCGCTTCCACCTCGGCCGGGGAGAGGACGTCCGTCCCGCCGACCCCGACCTCCTCCAGCCGGAGCCAGGAGGAGCCCCAGAGCGCCCACGCCAGGCCCCCGGCGAGCAGGGCGGCCCCGGCCGCGCCGAGGACGAGGTTCCTGCGGCGGGCGGACCCGCCCCGTCCGGGTCCGGCGTGCGGCGCGCGCGCCGGAGTGTCCGCCTGCTGCCCTGAACCGCGCTGGGCGGTCGTCGGTCCGGCCACGCTCGCTCCTTCGCCGGGCCCGGGGTGCACGCCCCGGGCCCGCCCCGCCTCACGCCTGACGGCGTGCGGCAATCGCCTCGTACACCATGCCGACGAGCAGGTCGTCGGCGTCGCGGCGGCCGAACTCGGCGGCGGCACGCGACATTTCGTACAGTCGGTGCGGATCGGACAGCACCGGAAGGACGTTGGCCTGCACCCACTCGGGAGTGAGGGCCGCGTCGTCGATCAGCAGGCCGCCGCCGGCGTTGACCACCGGCTGGGCGTTGAGCCGCTGTTCGCCGTTGCCGATCGGCAGCGGGACGTACGCGGCGGGGAGCCCGACGGCGGAGAGTTCGGCCACGGTCATCGCGCCCGCGCGGCAGAGCATCATGTCGGCCGCCGCGTACGCGAGGTCCATCCGGTCCACGTACGGTACCGGGATGTAGGGCGGCATACCGGGCATGTTGTCGATACGCGGCAATTCGTTCTTCGGGCCGACCACGTGCAGGATCTGGATGCCCGAGCGCTGGAGCAGCGGCGCGACCCGCTGGACCACCTCGTTGAGGTGGCGGGCGCCCTGCGAACCGCCGGAGACCAGCAGGGTGGGCAGGTTGGGGTCGAGCTGGAAGGCGGCGCGCGCCTCCGGGCGGACCCGGGCCCGGTCCAGGGTGGCGATGGTGCGGCGCAGCGGGATGCCGATGTAGCGGGCGCCGCGCAGCTTGCTGTCGGGGGTGGAGACGGCGACGCCGTGGGCGTACCGGGACCCGATCTTGTTGGCGAGGCCGGGGCGGGCGTTGGCCTCGTGGACGACGATCGGCACTCCGGCGCGCTTGGCGGCGAGGTAGCCGGGCAGCGCGACGTAACCGCCGAAGCCGACCACGCAGTCGGCCTTGGTGCGTTCCAGGACCTGCTCGGCGGCCTTGATGGTGCCGCGCAGCCGGCCCGGGACGGTGATCAGCTCCGGTGTGGGTTTACGGGGCAGCGGTACGGCCGGGATGAGCGCCAGGTCGTACCCCCGCTCGGGTACGAGCCTGGTCTCCAGGCCGCGTTCCGTGCCGAGGGCGGTGATGCCCACGGTCGGGTCCTGCCTGCGCAGGGCGTCTGCGAGGGCAAGCGCGGGCTCGATGTGGCCGGCGGTCCCCCCGCCGGCGAGTACGACATGCACCGAAATTCACCGCTCTCCGGACGGACGCTTCTTGACGCGCCGTCTCATCGTCTTCCATCTCACCCCGGGCCTCCGCATGGCCAGGGCCGCTTGCGCACCGGGCTGCTCCCGCGCGAAGGCGATCATCAGCCCGACCGCGAACATGGTCGGCAGCAGGGCCGACCCCCCGTAGGAGAACAGCGGGAGCGGGACTCCGGCGATCGGCAGCAGGCCGAGCACCGCACCGATGTTGATCACAGCCTGCGCGGTGATCCAGGTCGTCACACCTCCCGCGGCGTACCTCACGAAGGGGTCCTCCGTGCGTCCGGCCACGCGGATACCCGCATAGCCTAGAGCCGCGAAGAGGGCGAGCACCGACAGAGTCCCCGCCAGACCCAGTTCCTCGCCGGTGATGGCGAAGATGAAGTCGGTGTGGGGTTCGGGCAGTTGTCCCCATTTTTCCACGCTCGCACCGAGTCCCGATCCGAACCAGCCACCGGACGCGAGGGCGTAGATTCCGTGCGCGGCCTGCCAGCAGCCGCCCGCGGCGTCCGGCTCGCTGACCCCGACGCAGGCGAGCCGGGACATGCGGTTCGGGTTGGTCTTGATCAGCAGGACGGCGATGGCCCCGGCGAAGCCGAGCACGCCGACGAAGAGCCGGGTGGGCGCACCGGCGAGCCAGAGCAGGCCGAAGAGGATCGCGGTGAGGATGATCGCGGTGCCCATGTCGCCGCCGAGCATGATCAGGCCGAGCAGCATGAAGGCGACGGGCACCATCGGGACCAGCATGTGCTTCCACTGGGTGAGCAGCCGCTTGTCCTGTTTGCGGGCGAGCAGGTCGGCTCCCCACAGCACGAGGGCCAGCTTGCCGAACTCGCTGGGCTGGAGCTGGAACGGTCCGCCGATGTAGAGCCAGTTCCGGTTGCCGTTGACCGACATCCCTATGCCGGGGACCTGGACCAGGGCCATCAGGAAGACCGTGCCGAGCAGCATCGGGTAGGCGAGCCCGCGGTGGAGTTTGACCGGCATGCGGGCGGCCAGCAGCATCAGGCCGGCTCCGATGACGGCGGCCAGGAACTGCTTGCGGAAGAAGTAGGTGCTCGGCTTGGCGAGTTCCAGCGCCTTGATCATGGAGGCGCTGTAGACCATCACGAGGCCCAGCACGATGATCAGCAGGCTGGAGCCGAGGATGACGTAGTACGCCGTCAGGGGGCGGTCCCAGGCCCGCCGTGCCTGCTCGTAGGCGCGGCGCACCCCGCCGCCGCGCGGGCCCCCGGGGGCGGGGGCGGAGCGGGCCGGCGGGCGGGAGGGCGCGGGGCCGCGTCCGGTGCCCGCGGCGAGCCGTCCGCGCAGGGCCAGTCCGGGGTGGGTCGGTACCCCGTCCGGTGGACCGGACCGGGCCGGCAGGGCGGCCGGGGCGAACGGCCGGGTACGGAAGGCGCCGGTCCTCGTCGCGTGCGCCCGCGCGCGGACCCGTCCTCGGGCGTCGGGACCCTCATCGGCCGGCATAGTCGCTGTCCCCTCCGCTGATCGTGCCCGGGGCGGCGACGGCCCGGCGGCCCGGACCGGGCCGTACCCGTCCCCCCGGGTCACATTCTCTCCGGGGACGGTACGGCCCGGGGGCCGGGCCTGTCAGGCGCTGTCGTCGGCGCGTGCGCGGACCGCGTCCGCGAACGCCTCGCCCCGCTCGTTGTAGTTGGCGAACATGTCCATCGAGGCGCAGGCCGGGGCCAGCAGCACGGTGTCGCCCGGGCGGGCGAGACGTGCGGCCTCGGCGACCGCCTCGGACATGGCCCCAGTGTCGGTCCGGTCCAGGTCGACCACGGGTACCTCGGGGGCGTGTCGCGTCAGGGCTTCGCGGATGAGGGCCCGGTCGCGGCCGATGAGGACCACGCCCCGCAGGCGCTTCGCGGCGCCGCTCACCAGTTCGTCGAAGGTCGCTCCCTTGGCGAGGCCGCCGGCGATCCAGACGATCGGCTCGTAGGCGGCGAGGGAGGCTTCGGTGGCGTGGGTGTTGGTCGCCTTGGAGTCGTCCACGTAACGGACGCCGTCGACGTCCGCCACGTGCTCGATGCGGTGCGGGTCCGGGCGGAAGGCGCGCAGTCCGTCGCGGACCGCGGCGGGCTTCACGCCGAAGGCGCGGGCCAGCGCGGCGGCGGCGAGGGCGTTGGCGATGTTGTGCGGGGCGGGCGGGTCGACGTCCGCGACCTCGGCCAGCTCCTGGGCCTGCTTCTGCCGGTTGGTGACGAAGGCCCGGTCCACGAGGATGCCGTCGACGACGCCGAGCTGGGAGGGGCCGGGGGTGCCGAGGGTGAAGCCGATCGCCCGGCAGCCCTCCTCCACGTCGGCCTCGCGGACCAGTTCCTCGGTGGCGGGGTCGGCCGCGTTGTAGACGCAGGCCACGGTGTTGCCCTCGTAGATCCGGCCCTTGTCGGCGGCGTACGCCTCCATGGAGCCGTGCCAGTCGAGGTGGTCCGGGGCCAGGTTGAGCACCGACGCGGAGTGCGCGCGCACCGAGGGCGCCCAGTGCAGCTGGTAGCTGGAGAGCTCGACGGCGAGCACGTCGTACGTCTCCTCGCCCAGCACGGCGTCCAGCAGGGAGACGCCGATGTTGCCGACGGCCGCGGTGCGCAGCCCGGCGGCCTCCAGGATGGAGGCGAGCATCCGTACGGTCGTGGTCTTGCCGTTGGTGCCGGTCACCGCGAGCCAGGGGGCGGGCTCGCCGCCCTTGATCCCCCGCAGCCGCCAGGCGAGTTCGACGTCGCCCCAGACGGGGACGCCGGCCGCCGCCGCCTGGCGGAAGAGCGGCTTGTCGGGCTTCCAGCCCGGGGCGGTGACGATCAGTTCGGTGGACTCGGGCAGGGTGTCGCCGTCGCCGAGGCGGACGGTGATCCCCTCCGCCTCCAGGCCGGCGGCCTGGGCGCGGGAGCGCTCGTCGTCGCCGTCGTTGACGACGGTCACCCGTGCTCCGAGTCCGTGCAGGGCCCGGGCGGCGGGAATCCCGCTGACCCCGAGTCCGGCGACCGTGACGTGCTTCCCCCGCCAGTCCGCCCGGTCCGCCGGGTTGGTGGTGCTCACTTCTTGGCTGCCCATCCCGCGTAGAAGAGTCCGAGACCGACGATGACGCACATGCCCTGGATGATCCAGAACCGGACCACCACGAGGACCTCCGACCACCCCTTGAGTTCGAAGTGGTGCTGGAGCGGCGCCATCCGGAACACCCGCTTGCCGGTCATCTTGAAGGAGCCGACCTGGATGACCACGGACATGGTGATCATCACGAAGAGGCCGCCGAGGACGGCGATCAGCAGCTCGGTGCGCGAGCAGATGGCGAGACCCGCGAGGGCGCCGCCGAGCGCGAGCGAACCGGTGTCACCCATGAAGATCTTGGCCGGCGAGGTGTTCCACCAGAGGAAGCCGAAGCAGGAACCCATCAGTGCCGAGGCGACGACCGCCAGGTCGAGTGGGTCGCGCACCTCGAAACAGGCGCTGGGGTTGGTGAGTTCCATCGCGTTGGCGCACGACTCCTGGAACTGCCACAGGCCGATGAAGGTGTACGCGCCGAAGACCATCACCGACGCGCCGGTGGCCAGGCCGTCCAGACCGTCCGTCAGGTTCACGCCGTTGGACATGGCGAGAATCATGAACAGCGCCCAGACGACGAACAGCACCGGTCCGATCGACCACCCGAAGTCCTCGACGAACGAGAGCCGGGTGGAGGCCGGGGTGTTGCCGTGGATGTCGGCGAACTGGAGCGAGAGCACCGCGAACGCGATGCCGACGATCAGCTGGCCGGCCATCTTCGCCTTGGCCCGCAGGCCGAGCGAACGCTGCTTGACGATCTTGATGTAGTCGTCCAGGAAGCCGACGAGCCCCATCCCCGCCATCAGGAAGAGCACGAGGACACCGGAGAACCGCATGTCCTCGCCCGTGATGACCTTCGCCAGGACGTACGCGATGATCGTCGCCAGGATGAAGGCGATGCCGCCCATGGTGGGCGTGCCCTTCTTGCTGCCGTGCGTGCGCGGGCCGTCGTCCCGGATGAACTGGCCGTATCCCTTGCGGGCCAGCAGTTTGATGAGCAGCGGGGTACCGACCAGGGTCAGGAAGAGCCCTATGGCCCCCGCGAAGAGGATCTGCCTCATCGGCCGGTGACCTCGCCCTCGGTCGAGTTCTCCAGCAGTGCCTGGGCAACCAGCTCCAGGCCGACCGACCGGGACGCCTTCACCAGCACGACGTCTCCCGGGCGCAGTTCACTGCGCAACAGGTCGACGGCCGCCTGTGCGTCGGACACGTGCACCGACTCCTCACCCCACGAACCCTCGTTGTAAGCGCCCAGTTGCAGCCAGGAGGCCTCTTGCCCTCCGACCGCGACGAGCTTGCTGACGTTGAGCCGGACGGCAAGCCGTCCGACCGCGTCGTGCTCGGAGAGCGACTCGTCACCGAGCTCGGCCATCTGACCGAGCACCGCCCAGGTCCGCCGGCCCCTGCCCATGGCGGCCAGCGCACGGAGTGCGGCTCTCATGGATTCGGGGTTCGCGTTGTAGGCGTCGTTGACGACCGTCACACCGTCCGGACGCTCGGTGACCTCCATGCGCCAGCGGGAGAGGGTGCCCGCCTCGGAGAGCGCCTCGGCGATCTCGTGTACGGGCATGCCCAACTCATGGGCGACGGCGGCTGCGGCGAGCGCGTTCGACACGTGGTGCTCACCGTACAGGCGCATGGTCACCTCGCTGCACCCGGTGGGTGTGTGGAGGCTGAAAGCGGGGCGTCCGTTTGCTGTGAGACGGACGTTCTCTCCCCGTACGTCCGCTTCGGGCGCCTCTCCGAAGAGAAGGACCCGGGCTTTCGTACGGGAGGACATGGCGCGCACGAGCGGATCGTCGGCGTTGAGGACGGCCACGCCGTCCTCGGGGAGCGACTCGACCATCTCGCCCTTGGCCTGGGCGATCTGTTCCCGGCCGCCGAACTCGCCGATGTGGGCGGTGCCGACGTTGAGGACGAGTCCGATCCGGGGCGGGACGAGTCCGGTGAGGTAGCGGATGTCGCCGATGTAGCGGGCACCCATCTCCAGCACGAGGTGCTGGGTCTCCTCGGTGGCGCGCAGGGCGGTGACGGGCAGGCCGATCTCGTTGTTGAGGTTGCCCACCGGATAGATCGTCGGCCCCATGCGCTCCATGAGCTGGGCGATGAGGTCCTTGGTGGAGGTCTTGCCCGCGGAGCCGGTGAGGGCGACGACGGGCAGCCCGAGGCGGTCGACGACGACGTGGCGGGCGAGGGCGCCGAGCGCCGCCACCACGTCGTCGACGACGATCGCGGGCACCCCGACGGGGCGGGTGGCCAGGACCGCGACGGCTCCGGCCGCCACGGCGCCGGTGGCGTAGTCGTGGCCGTCGACCTGTTCACCGACGAAGGCGGCGAACAGGCTGCCCCGCTCCACCTTCCGGGAGTCGATGACGACCGGGCCGTCGACGACGACCGAGGTGTCCGGTATGTCGTGCGGCTGCCCGCCGACGATTTCGGCGATCTCGGCGAGGGAAAGGGCGATCACTTGGTCATCCCTGACTGTTGTTCTCGTGGTGGGCTTCGTGCTGCTGGGTGGGTGCGGCGTCGGGACGCCCCAGGGACCGTGCGATGGCCGCGCGGAGGACCTGGCGGTCGTCGAAGGGGCGTACCACCCCGTGGACGTCCTGGCCCTGCTCGTGGCCCTTGCCGGCGACGAGGACGGTGTCGCCGGGCCGTGCGCGGGCGACGGCCGCCGCGACGGCCGCGGCCCGGTCCGCGTCGACCAGGACGTCGCCGCGTTCGTGGACGGGCACCTCGGCGGCGCCCGCGAGCATCGCCGAGAGGATCCGCAGCGGGTCCTCGGAGCGGGGGTTGTCGGAGGTCAGTACGGCGGTGTCGGCGAGGCGGGCCGCGGCGGCGCCCATCGGGCCGCGCTTGGTGGTGTCGCGGTCGCCGCCGCAGCCGAGCACGACGTGCACCCGGCCCTGGGTGACCTTGCGCAGGGAGCGGAGCACCGATTCGACGGCGTCCGTCTTGTGCGCGTAGTCGACGACGGCGAGGTACGGCTGGCCCGCGTCGACGCGCTCCAGCCGGCCGGGGACGCCGGGGACGGCCGCGACGCCGTCGGCGGCGGTCTGCGGGTCGATCCCGGCGACGGCCAGCGTGACGATCGCGGCGAGGCTGTTGGCCACGTTGAAGGGGCCGGGCAGCGGGGCCCGGGCGGCGACGCGCGCGCCGTCGGGGCCGACGACGGTGAAGGTGCTGTCCCGCGGCCCGACTTCGACATCCTCGGCACGCCAGTCGGCGTCGGGGTGGCCCTCGGCGGAGAAGGTGGTGACGGGGACGCCGGCCTCGGTGACGAGCCTGCGGCCGTAGCTGTCGTCGTAGTTGACGACCCCTCGCCTGCTGCGCTCCGGGGTGAAGAGCTGCGCCTTGGCCTGGAAGTAGTCCTCCATGCCGGAGTGGAACTCCATGTGCTCCGGGCTGAGGTTGTTGAAGACGGCGACGTCGAAGACGCAGCCGTCGACCCGGCCCAGCACCAGCGCGTGGCTGGACACCTCCATGGCGACCGACTGGACGCCGCGTTCGCGCATGACCGCGAAGAGAGCCTGGAGGTCGGTGGCCTCGGGGGTGGTGCGCTCGGACTTGATGCGCTCGTCGCCGATGCGGGTCTCGACCGTGCCGATGAGCCCGGTGGCGTGACCGGCGCCGCGCAGCCCGCCTTCGACGAGGTAGGCGGTGGTGGTCTTGCCGGAGGTCCCGGTGATGCCGATCTGGAGCAGGCCGGTGCCGGGGCGGCCGTAGATCTCGGCGGCGAGGTCGCCCATGACGGCGCGCGGGTCCCCGGCGACCAGGACCGGGAGGCCGGTGGTGGCGGCCCGGTCGGCGCCCGCCGGGTCGGTGAGGACCGCGACGGCGCCCAGTCCGGCGGCCTGGGCCGCGAAGTCGGCGCCGTGCAGCCTGGCGCCCGGCAGAGCCGCGTACACGTCTCCGGGACGGACCGCACGGGAGTCGTGGGTGATGCCGGTGACCTCCACCGCCGCGGGCAGTTCGAGGCCGAGGCGGGCGGCCGGCTCGCCGAGGGAGGTCGGCCTGAGCCGTTCCGGTCGGGGCGCTCCCGGGTAGTTCACGGGCGCGTCCTTCGGGGTGATTCGGTACTGATCAGCGTGGGGCACGGCGGTGAGCGTACCGGGCTGACCCGGCCTCTCGCGAAGTGAGGGGCCGGGGTTGCGGAACTTCTCGTTCCGGTTCCCCGGATCGGGGGTGATGGTTGTCACTGGTGCTCCCCTGGGAACGTACGAGGTCACGGCCGGGTCCGGCGCGCGCTGCGGCCCGCCCCGCGGCGCACGCGACCGGAACGTCTCCGTCCGCCCGGCGCGCACCCCGGTCGTGCCGCTCCCCCTCCGGTCAGGCGTCCGGTCCGAAGAAGACCGGCAGTCCGGGGGACTTGCTGCCGCTCGGGGGGGTCTGGAGGGTCTTCAGCGCGAACTCCATGACCTTCTTGTAGATCGGTCCGCAGATCTGGCCGCCGAAGTAGTCGCCCTTGGTGGGGTTCTGGATCGCGCAGTAGACGGTGATCTGCGGATCGTCGGCCGGTGCGAAGCCGGCGAAGGAGGCGGTGTAACCGTCGTACACACCACTGACCGGGTCCACCCGGTTGGCGGTACCGGTCTTGCCCGCCACCCGGTATCCGGGGATGCGCGCCTTGGTACCGGTGCCCTCCTCGTCGCCGACGACGGACTCCAGCATGGTGGCGACCTCCTTGGCTGTCTTCCCGCTGACCACCCGGGTCTCCTCGGGCTTCTCGGCGTCCGTGTAGCGGCCGTCGGGACCCTTGGTGCCGCGGACGAGCGTGGGGGCGATCCGTACCCCGCCGTTGGCGATCGTCGAGTAGACCGAGGCCGCCTGGACGGCGTTGAGCGAGAGGCCCTGCCCGAAGGGGATCGTGTACTGCTGGGAGGTCGACCAGTCCTGGGGCTTGGCGAGGATGCCCGGCGACTCACCGGGATAGCCGAGGCCGGTGGGGCTGCCGATGCCGAACTTGCGGAGGTAGGAGTAGAGGACCCTGTTCGCCTCGGGCTGGGTCTTCCCGAGCTGACCGGTCGCCAGGATGGTGCCGATGTTGCTGGACTTCGCGAGGACGCCGTTGAGCGTGAGCGACCAGGTCTTGTGGTCGATGTCGTCCTTGAAGAGCCGGTCCCCGCGGTGCAGCCGGTTCGGGACGGTGACGTGCGTGAGGGGGGTCGCGGCGCCCTCCTCCAGCACGGCGGCCATCGACATGACCTTCGCGGTGGAGCCGGGCTCGTACACGTCCTGGAGCGCCGCGTTGCCCAGCGAGCCCGATCCGACGGTGGAGAGGTCGTTCGGGTCGAAGCCCGGGGCGTTGGCCAGGGCCAGCAGCTCGCCGGTCCTGGTGTTCTGCACGACGACGTACCCGCCGTCCGCCTTGGACTTCTCGACCTGTTCGCTGATGGCCCGCTGGGCGGCCCACTGGATGTCCCGGTCGATGGTGAGCTCGACGTCCGTGCCCTCGACCGCCGGGATCTCCTTGGCACCGGCGGTCGGCACCCGCCGGCCACCCGACTGGGCGTACCGGATCTTCCCGTCCTGGCCGGAGAGCTCCTCGTTCAGCTGGGACTCCAGGCCGCCGCCGCCCTTGCCGTCGGCGTTGACGAAGCCCAGTATCCCGGCGGCGAGGTCGCCGTTCGGATAGACGCGCTTGGTCGTCGGCTCCTGGAAGACGCCCGCCAGCGCGCCGGTCGCCTCCCCGCCGTCCTCGGCCGCCTTGTCCGCGAGGACCGACTTCAGGTCCTTGATCTGCTTCCAGACCTGCGGGGTCTGCCGCCGGGCGAGCACGGTGTAGCGGCTCCCGGGCTTCGAGAGCTGCGCGGTGAGGGTGTCCGCGTCCTTGCCGAGGATGGGGGCGAGGAGGGCCGCCGCCTGCTCGGGGGCGTCCGGGATCTTGCTCTCGGCCGGAGTGAACATCTTGGGGTCGGCCGTGATGTCGTACGCGTCGACGCTGGTGGCCAGCGCGATCCCGTTGCGGTCGGTGATCTCGCCGCGTTCGGCGGCGACGGTGTACTCGAGGTACCGGTTCTCCTTGGCCTTCGCCGAGTACGCGTGCGCGTCGACGGCCTGGACCTGGAGGAGCCGGGCCGTGAACACCAGCATGACGAGGGTCAGCCCGAGGCTGACCAGGCGCAGCCGGGGGCGCGGGTTGCCCAGGCGCAGGGAGCGCGGCGCGGGGCGGCCCGGCCGTCCGGACGAGGGGCGCCGGGCCTCGGGCCGGGCTGCGGGCCGGGGGCGTCCCGTACCGCCTGCGGCCCCCCGTGAGCGGGCGGGGCCGGGCACACGGCGGCGCGGCGGTTCCTTGGACGGCACTGCGTCACCTGCCGGGGCTCGTCGGGGTCGTGGTCGCCGCGGTGAGCTCCGCCGGGTTCGCGGAGGCGGCCGGTGAGGAGGACGCGGCGGACGGTGCGGGGGTGGTCACGGAGGCGGGCGGGGTGCTCTCCGCGGGGCTCGCGGGCTCCTCGGGCCCGGCCGCCCGGGGTTCCTCGTCGGGCGCGGAGGCGTCCGTCGCGGCCGGGGTGGGCGCGGGTTTCGGGTCGGGGTCCGCGGTGACCTCGGCGGGGACGCCCCGCACCGTGCCGTCGGGGTTCAGGAAGGCAGGGCTGCCGCCGGGGACCATGCCCAGCTCCCTGGCCCGCCGCTCCAGCGCGTCGGGCTGCGAGTAACCGTCCACGTCCCGCTGGAGCGCCTGCTCCTCGTCGGTGAGGTCGGTCGTCTGCTTGCGCAGCTCGCTGAGGCGGAACGAGCCCTCGTTGAGTGCGGAGTTCAGCAGCAGCAGACTGATCAGCCCGCCGCCGAGGAGGACCACGACCAGCAGCATGAAGGGGGTACGGGCCGCGCTGCTCGGCCCCGACGGCATCAGCCCGGCGAGGCGGGCGGCGCGTCCCTTCAGCGGCGCGGCCGGCCGGTTCACCGCGTCGTCTCCCGCACCCCGGTGCGGTCGCCGGGCGTACGCCCCCGGGGCGCGGTCACCGCTCGTCCTCGCGGATGCGTTCGGCGCCGCGCAGCCGGGCCGGGGCGGCCCGCCGGTTCTCGGCGACCTCTTCCTCGGTGGGCAGCTCCGCGCCCCGGGTGAGGAGCCCCAGACGGGGCTGGTAGCGCTCGGGGACGACGGGCAGTCCCGGCGGGGCGGTGTTCGCCGCACCCGCCGCGAACACCTGCTTGACCAGCCGGTCCTCCAGCGAGTGGTAGGAGAGCACGGCGATCCGGCCGCCGACCGCGAGGGAGGCGACCGCGGCGGGGATGGCGTTCTCCAGGACGGTGAGCTCGCCGTTCACCTCGATGCGCAGCGCCTGGAAGGTGCGCTTGGCCGGGTTGCCGCCGGTGCGCTTGGCGGCCTGCGGAAGGGAGTCGCGGATCAGCTCGACCAGCCGGGCGCTGTTGGTGAACGGTTCCTTCTCGCGCTCGCGCACGATGGCCGAGACGATCCGCTTGGCCTGCTTCTCCTCGCCGTACGCGCGCAGGATGCGGACCAGTTCGCCCGGCGGGTAGGTGTTGAGGACCTCGGCCGCGCCGATCCCGGTCGTCTGGTCCATGCGCATGTCGAGCGGCGCGTCCTGGGCGTACGCGAATCCCCGGTCGGCCTCGTCCAGCTGCATGGAGGAGACGCCGAGGTCGAAGAGGACGCCCTGGACCTTGGGGATGCCGAGCCGGTCCAGTACCTCGGGCAGTTCGTCGTAGACCGCGTGCACCAGGGTGGCGCGGTCGCCGTACGGGGCGAGGCGCTCGCCGGAGAGCCGGAGGGCTTCCTTGTCCCGGTCGAGGGCGACGAGCCGCACCTCGGGGAAGGCGGTGAGCAGGGCCTCGCTGTGTCCGCCGAGGCCGAGGGTGCAGTCGACGACCACCGGTGGGGTGGCGCCCGCCCGTTCCAGAGCCGGGGCCAACAGGTCCAGGCATCGCTGGAGCATCACCGGGACGTGTCGGGTCTGGCTCAATGCGCCCTCTCAGGCTCAGGTCCGTGAGGCGGCACGTGCGGCCTGGTCCCCGCCCGCTCAGAAGGGGAGGCCTGCCGGCGCCGGGGAAGAGGCGCCGGCCTGCCATGAGCGGGAGAGGGCCGGGCCGCACGTTCGTCGCGCATCACGGGGACATCGGAAATGCGGAGAATGACGGAGGTGGAGAAATGTATGGAGTTGTACGGACTTCCGCGGGGCATTGCCGGAAATACCGAGACCGCCGAAACCGCTGGGACCACCGGGGACCACGGGAGCCACCGGAGCCGCAGGCGTTGCGGAAGGGACCGGAACGTGCGGCACAAACGCGCGGGACCGCGGAACGTGACCGGCCTTGCGGCCGGGTCGGTAACTTCGCGTCACTTTAGTCCACCCTGCCATTCGATCGATTCCGGATCAACGAACCTCTCAGCGCGTCGCCCCGCTCCGGTGGCCCCCGGTCCTCACCCGGACGGCTGAGCCCGGGCGAGTCCTGTGGGTTAGCTCACAACAAGCCTCGTTGACGTTCTTTGTCCTTTTCCCCGAGCCGCTCCGAGCAGGTGGGGCGGCTAACGTCGTAGCCATGTCGACTTCTGCGCAGTCCCCCTCCACCGCCCCCACCACCCCGGGCGACTCCGTCACGGACCGCCTGGTGGCGGCGAACGCCACGTACGCGAGCGCGTTCACGGACCCGGGCATGGACGCCCGACCCGTCCAGAAGGTGGCCGTGGTCGCCTGCATGGACGCCCGCATCGACCTGCACGCCGCGCTGGGCCTGGAGCTCGGCGACTGCCACACCATCCGCAACGCGGGCGGCGTGGTCACCGACGACGTGATCCGGTCGCTCACCATCAGCCAGCGGGCGCTCGGCACCCGCAGCGTCATACTGATCCACCACACCACCTGCGGTCTCGAATCGCTGACCGAGGGCTTCCGCCACGAGCTGGAGCTGGAGGTCGGCCAGCGGCCGGTGTGGGCGGTGGAGTCCTTCTCCGACGTCGACCAGGACGTGCGCCAGTCGATCCAGCGGGTCCGCACCTCGCCGTTCCTGCTGCACACGGACGACGTCCGGGGCTTCGTCTTCGACGTCAAGACCGGTCTGCTGCGCGAGATCTCCCCGGCCGCCTGACACGCCTTCGCCCCCGGCGACCCCGCACCCCGGCGACCCCGCGCACCGCGCCGCGGGGTCGCCGCGTTTCTCGTGGGGCCGCCGCCCCGGAACCCCTTCCACCAGCCCCCTTCACCGGACCCTCCGCGCCCCTTTCCGGCTCGTACCCGCATCCGAATATCGACAACACCCGACATATCGGCCCGGGTTGTCCGGAGGCGAGTGACACGAAGCGGTAACGGCAACAAGAATGCGGTGGGTGACGCACTCCGGGGCTTCCGGAGGGGCGTCCGCAATCGGGGTGGGCCAGGCCGTTCGGCGGCGCGGGCCCGTGCGTGAAGGGCCGAGGAGGACCGGGTGACCACCTATGACGAGCGAACGAACCTCACTGATCTGACCGCCACGACGGAGCGGGTGCGCGGGTCGGTGGAGCGCGTGATCGAGGGCAAGCCCGAGGTCGTGCGGATCGCGCTGACCGTGCTGCTCGCCGAGGGTCATCTGCTGATCGAGGACGTGCCCGGAGTCGGCAAGACCATGCTGGCCAAGGCGCTGGCCCGGTCCATCGACTGCTCGGTGCGCCGCATCCAGTTCACCCCGGACCTGCTGCCCTCGGACATCACCGGGGTGTCCGTCTTCGACCAGCAGCGCAAGGACTTCGAGTTCAAGCCGGGCGCCATCTTCGCCCAGATCGTCATCGGCGACGAGATCAACCGCGCGTCGCCCAAGACGCAGTCCGCCCTCCTCGAATCGATGGAGGAGCGGCAGGTCACGACCGACGGCCAGACCTACGCGCTGCCCGACCCCTTCATGGTCGTCGCGACCCAGAACCCGGTCGAGATGGAGGGCACCTACCCGCTGCCGGAGGCCCAGCGCGACCGGTTCATGGCCCGGGTGTCCATGGGCTACCCCAGCCTGGACGCCGAGTTGCGGATGCTCGACGTGCACGGCGGGGTCCCTCCGCTGGACGACCTCCGGCCGGTGGCCCACGCCCACGACATCGTGAAGCTGATCGACGCGGTCCGCTCGGTGCACGTGGCCGAGTCCGTACGGCGGTACACCGTCGAGCTGGTCCAGGCGACCCGCAGCCACCCCGACCTGCGGCTCGGCGCCTCCCCCCGGGCCAGCCTGCACCTGCTGCGCGCGGCGAAGGCCTCGGCGGCCCTGGGCGGCCGGGACTACGCGCTGCCCGACGACGTCCAGGCGCTCGCGGTGCCGGTGCTCGCCCACCGGCTGCTGCCCACCGCCCAGGCCCAGCTGAACCGTCGCACGGCGGAGCAGGTGGTGGCGGAGATCCTGCAGCGCACGCCCGTACCCACCTCGCCGGACGACCGGTCCGCCGGCCGGCGCGTACCCCCGTACCCGCAGAGCGGTCCGGCGTACGCGCCCGGCGCCCGGCGGCCGTGATGGCGGACGCGCACCGGGGGCCGGGCCCCCGTGGCGGGGTGGCCACCGACGACGCGGACGGCGGCAGAGGCACCCTGCGGGCGGCCCTGGGCGGGCTGACCACCCGGGGGCGCTCCTTCCTGGCCGCGGGGATCGCCGCCGCGATCTGCGCCTACGTCCTGGGCCAGGCCGACCTGCTCCGGGTCGGTCTGCTGCTCGCCGTGCTGCCGCTCGTCTGTGTCGCCGCGCTCCACCGCACCCGCTACCGGGTCGTCGGCACCCGGTGGCTGTCGCCCTCGCGGGTGCCGGCGGGCTCGGAGGCGCGGGTGCACCTGCGGGTGGACAACGCCTCCCGGCTTCCCTCCGGGCTGCTGATGCTGCAGGACCGTGTTCCGTACGTGCTCGGCCCGAGGCCCCGCTTCGTGCTGGACCGGGTCGAGGCGGGCGGGCGGCGGGAGGTCTCCTACCGGGTCCGCTCCGACCTGCGGGGCCGGTACCCGCTGGGGCCGTTGCAGCTGCGGCTCGCCGACCCGTTCGGGATGTGCGAGCTGACCCGCTCCTTCAGCGCCCACGACACCCTGGTGGTGGTCCCCCGCACCCAGGCCCTCCCCCCGCTCCGGCTCACCGGGGCGGCCTCCGGCTACGGCGACGGGCGTCAGCGCTCGCTCGCCCAGGCGGGCGAGGACGACGTGCTGCCGCGCGGTTACCGGCACGGCGACGACCTGCGCCGGGTCCACTGGCGCTCCACCGCCCGCTACGGCGAACTGATGGTGCGCCGGGAGGAGCAGCCCCAGCGGGCGCGGGCCTCGGTGGTGCTGGACACCCGGCGGAAGGCCTTCCGGGGCTCCGGGCCGGAGTCGGCGTTCGAGTGGGCGGTGGCCGCGGCGGCCTCCGCGCTGGCGCACCTGGTGGAGCGGGGCTTCGCGGTGCGGCTGCTGACGGACGAGGGCGGTGCGATGCCCGGCGGCGGCAGCGGATTCTCCGGTTCGGCGGGGTCCTCCGGTTCCTTCGGATCCTCCGGCGCCTTCGGATCGTCCGGTCCCGCCGGATCCTTCAGCTCCTCCGGCTCCTCCGGCTCCGAGCACGCGTCCGCCGAGGCCGCCGGGCTGATGCTGGACACCCTCGCGGTCGTCGAGCACTCCGACGCGGGCGGCCTGGACGGCGCGCACGAGGTGCTGCGCGGCGGCCACGAAGGCCTGCTGCTCGCTTTCCTGGGCGACCTCGACGAGGAGCAGGTGGCGGTCGCGGCGGCCATGCGGCGGCGCAGCGGTGCGGCCGTCGCGTTCGTACTCGACGGCGAGGAGTGGGCGCCGGGCGCGGGTCCGGCGCCGGCGACCCCGTTCGCGGAGCGGCTGCGGCTGCTGCGCGAAGCGGGCTGGACCGCGGTTCCGGTGCCGCCCGGGGCGGACCTCGCCCAGGTGTGGCAGCGGGCCGGGCAGCCCGGTGACACCCAGCCCGCCGGTGGCGGCGCTGCGACAGGCTTCTCCGGAGGATGGTCATGAGCGGTCCCGTCCGGCTCGCCCTTTGCGCCTACGCGGCGACGCTGCTGGCGGCGGGGGCGCTGCTGCCCCTGGTCGACCCCTGGACGTGGATCTTCGAGGCCGCGCTGCTGCTCGCCGTGCAGAGCGCGGCGGGGGCGCTGGCACGGCGGTTCGTTCCGGCGCGCGCGGTCGCCGTCGGCGTGCAGGCGCTGGTCACGCTGGTGCTGCTGACGGCCGCGTTCGCCGGCGGCCGGGCGCTGCTCGGGGTGCTGCCCGGTCCGGCGGCCGTCCAGTGGCTGGCCGACCTGGTGACGGCGGGGGCGGACGACGTCGGCCGGTACGCGCCCCCCGCGCCGATGACGGACGGCATCAAGCTGCTGCTGGTCGGCGGGGTCCTGCTGATCGGGCTGCTGGTCGACGTGCTGGCGGTGACCCTGCGTGCCGCCGCACCGGCCGGTCTCCCGCTGCTGGCGCTGTACTCGGTGGCGGCGGGGCTCTCCGACGGTGGGGCGAGCCGGCTGTGGTTCGTGCTGGCGGCCTCGGGCTATCTGCTGCTCCTGCTGGCCGAGGGCCGCGACCGTACCGCCCAGTGGGGGCGGCTCTTCGCCGGTCCGGCGCGCGGTGGGCCGGCGTCCGGGGCCCGGGTGAAGTCCCCGGTGCGGACCGGGCGCCGGATCGGGGCGCTGGCGCTGGGCGTCGCGCTGGTGGTCCCGCTCGCACTGCCGGCGCTCGGCGGCGGTCTGCTGGACGGCCTGGGCACGGGCAACGGGCGGGGAGGCGGCGGGGGCACGATCTCGGCGGTCAACCCGCTGGTCTCCCTCCAGGACGACCTCAACCAGGCGGAGAACCGGGAGGTGCTGAGGTACCGCTCCGAGGACGGTGCCGCACAGGGCTCCTATCTGCGCATCCTCTCCCTCGACCGGTTCACCGGGGCCGAGTGGCTGCCGTCCAAGCGAGCGCTGCGGGACGTACCGGACCGGCTGCCGCAGCCGACGGGTCTCGGGCAGGACGTCGTCGCCACCGAGGTCACCTCACAGATCACCGCGTCCGACGACTACCGCCAGGACTATCTGCCGATGCCGTATCCGGCGACCGAGGTCCGTGTGGACGGCCGCTGGCGGTACGAGCCCGAGGGACGCACCCTCATCGGCGACGGCGGCCAGACGACGCGCGGAGCGCGGTACCGGGTCAGCAGCCTGGTGGTGGAGCCGACGGCGGCGCAGCTCGCGTCGGCCGGGCTGCCCCCGGCGGACCTGACCCTGGAGTACACCGAGGTGCCGGCGTCCCTGCCGGACGTGGTGGCAGAGACCGCCGCGCAGGTCACGCAGGGCTCGGCCAACCACTACGAGCAGGCCGTGGCGCTGCAGGACTGGTTCGCGCAGAACGGCGGCTTCACCTACGACACCTCGGTGAACTCGGGCACGGGAACGGCGGCGATCGGGCGGTTCCTCCAGAACCGGCGCGGCTTCTGCGTGCACTTCTCCTTCGCCATGGCGGCGATGGCCCGGACGCTGGGCATCCCGGCGCGGGTCGCGGTGGGCTTCACGCCGGGGACCACGCAGGCGGACGGGTCGGTCTCGGTGGGGCTGCGGGACGCCCACGCCTGGCCGGAGCTGTACTTCCAGGGCGTGGGGTGGACGCGCTTCGAGCCGACCCCCACGCGGGGCTCGGTGCCCTCGTACACGGTGCCCCAGGCGCCCACCGGGTCCACCGACGCGTCGGCCGCGCCGACCGCCTCGGCCTCGGCGCAGCCCTCGGCCGCCCCGTCCGCCTCGGAGAGCTGCTCGGCGCTGATGCGCAAGGAGGGTGCCTGCGGCCCCTCTGCGGCCCCGGTCGCCACGAACACGGCCGGACCGGGGTTCCCGCTCGGCACGGTGGTCCTGGTGGCGCTCGGTGTGGTGCTGGTCGTGCTGCTCCCGCTCTCGCCGCTGCTGTGGCGGACCCGGCAGCGGCGTCGGCGGCTGTACGGGTCGGGCGGGCGGACGCCCGCCGACGCGGCGGCGAGAACGCTGGCGGTCTGGCAGGAGGTCACGGACACGGCCTGGGACCACGGGATCGTCCCGGACGAGGCGCTGACCCCGCGCCGGGCCGCCGACCGCATCGTGCGACTGGGCGGGCTGGAGGGTGAGCCCGCGGCGGCCCTGCACCGGGTGGCGGGCGCGGTGGAGCAGGTGCTGTACGCGCCCCGGGCGCAGCAGCCTGCCCGGCCGGCCGAGGACGCGGCGCTGGTACGGGCGGGGCTGGCCGGGCGGGCGGGCCGGTACGTCCGGCTCAGGGCCGCGCTCGCTCCCCGCTCGGCCGTCCGGGTGGTGTGGGCGCTCTCGGAACGCCGGACGGCGCTGGCGGGACGGTTCGCGGAGCGGATGGCGGCGGCCGGCCGCTCCCTCCGCCCGTCCCGGTCCCGGGGCTGAGGCCCAAGCCCCTGGGACCTGGGCGTCATGGCCCGGGTCCTTCGGGCCCGGGCCCGGCCATGGGCCGCGGTCCCGGGGGTGGCCGGGCCGGGTCTCGGGGTACGCCGGATACACAGGACGGAGGGGCGGGACGCGTCGTGCGCGTCCCGCCCCTCCGTCGTACGTTCTTCGGCCTACGTTCGTACGCCGTACGTCCTTGTGTCGTACTGGCCCTACGTCGTACCGACCCCGCCCGGCCCACCGGGCGGGGGAAGACTCACTGGCCCTGTTCGTCGCGGCGGCGCTGCCACCGTTGCTCGATGCGGTTCATCACGGACCGGCGCTGCCTGGGCCCACGCCCGGCGGCCGGGGCGCCGCGCTGCGGCTGTTCTCCGGGCTTGGGTGCCCTGCGCCAGCCGGTGACCGCGAGAACGGCACAGCCGAGCATGACGAGGAACCCGACCACACTGATCCAGATCTGCTGGGCGACCATTCCGGCCATGAGGAGCGCGATACCCACCAGAAATCCAGCGACCGCCTGGTAGACCCGTCGCCGGGTGTACGTACGCAGCCCGCTTCCCTCAAGCGCTGTCGCGAACTTGGGATCTTCGGCGTACAGCGCTCGCTCCATCTGCTCGAGCATGCGCTGCTCGTGCTCCGAGAGCGGCACGGAGTCCTCCTCGTCGTCGGCCGCGGGGGCGACCGGTAAGCGGCCCTTCCAGGATAGGCAGGGATTCGCCCCCGGGAAACCCGCGCCCACCAGCCAGCAGCCAGTCCGTACCGCCATGTCGGTTCGGCCCTTGAGGCGTTGATTCCCCGGCGGCCGATCCGTCATGCCGGATCCTGTCACCCGATCATACGGGGCCCGGGCCCGGATCGGGGGCCCGGAGCGGGAGGGGATGCACCGAGTGCGCGCGCCGTCCCGGCGCCTTTCGGCCGCTCCCCCGTCACCCCGGTGTTCCCGGCGGGTCGCCGTCAGGCCCGGCGCTCGCCCAGGACGTGCAGCTGGGTGGCGACCGAGTGGAAGGCCGGCAGCTCGGCGGCAGCCGCCTCCAGCTTCAGCAGGGCCTCCATCGCGCCCGGTTCGGTGTCCACCAGCACGCCGGGGACGAGGTCGGCGAAGACCCGCACACCGTGCACCGAGGCGACGTCGAGCCCCGCGCCGCGGATCAGGCCGGAGAGCTGGTCGGCGGTGAACCTGTGGGGCACCGGGTCGGCGTCCCCCCAGCGGCCCGAGGGGTCGGTGAGCGCCCGGCGGGCCTCCACGAAGTGACCGGCGAGGGCGCGGGCCAGCACGGCGCCGCCCGAGCCCGCGGTGAGCAGGCTGAGCGCGCCGGACGGGCGGAGCGCCCCGACCGCGTTCCGCACGCCTTCGGCCGGGTCGTCCACGTACTCCAGGACGCCGTGGCAGAGCACCGCGTCGAAAGTGCCGCGCTCCACCACGTCGAACAGCCCGAGGATGTCGCCCTGGACCCCCCGGACCCGGTCGGCGACGCCCGCCTCGTCGGCCCGGCGCTCCAGCGCGAAGAGGGCGTCGGGGCTGGGGTCGACGACGGTGACGTGGTGGCCCAGCCGGGCGGCGGGCACGGCGAAGTTGCCGGTGCCGCCTCCGGTGTCCAGAACTTCCAGGCGGTCGCTGCCGGTCGCCTTCACCTGACGGTCGAGGGCACCTTTGAGGACCTCCCAGACCACGGCGGTACGGAGGGAGGCGCGGGGGCGCGGCTGGTCCGACACGGCAGATGACTCCTCGGCACAATGCCGCTGCGGGCGGCGGAGCGTGAACGGTGCAGGTGGTGCGGGTGCGCTCCTACCCTATTGCCTCCCGCTTCCCACCTCCCCCTCCCGCTCCGCCGCCCCCGCGGCCTCCCGCCGGGAGTGCCGTCACCCCGCGCCGGGGCGGCCCCTCCTCGGCTGGGGGAGGGCGGGGTGGAGCCTGAGCAGCCGCTCCACCAGGCGCAGGAACATCGCCACGTCGCGCAGCAGGTCGTCGGCGTCCCGGCGGCTCGCCGCGCCGGGGAGACCGGCCTCGGCGCGAGCCCGGCGCCCGGCCCCGGAGGCGAAGAGGGCGCTCCACTCGGTGAGCTCCGGCGCTATCTCCGGCAGCACCTCCCACGCGCTGCGGATGCGCTCGCGGTGGCGCTTGGAAGTCTCGGGACGGCCCCGGGCGGCGAGTACGGCGGCGGCGGCGCGCAGGGCGGCGAGATGCGCGGTGGCGTACCGCTCGTTGGGGACGTCGAGGACGGCGGCCTCGGTCAGGCCGGCGTGGGCCTTGGCGAGGAGATCGAGGGCGGCAGGCGGGGCCCCGGCGCGGCGCTGAACGGGGTGGACGTCGTCGGGCGGACCGGTGGGTGAGGGGGCAGGGCTGCCTGCGCGGCGCCCCGGGGCGGCAGCTGCGGACGAGCTGGCCATGACGATCCTCCTGTCGTCTGTGACGGCTCGGTGGCCGTATGTGTCCATGGTGGCGGGTACCACTGACAATCCGGTTCAAGCCCCCGTTGACCTGGCCTTTTGCTTCCAGCGCGCGTTCCGGCTACGTTTTTGCACTGACCAGTCAGTTCAAAAATGGGGACGCAGGCGTGCCGGGCGGTGCGGAACGCCGGGCGGTGCGAAGAGCGCGGAGAGCGCGAAGAGGGGGAGCGATGGTGGACGAAGAACCGGCGGGCCCGCCGCACGGCGCGGCCGTGGAGGTGCGGGGCCTCGGGTTGCGCGGTCCGCGCGGGTGGGCGTTCCGGGGGGTGGAGTTCGACGCCGCACCCGGCACGCTCACCGCCCTGGCCGGTCCTTCGGGCTCGGGCCGCACCTCGCTGCTGCTGGCGCTCACCGGCCGGATGCGGACGACGGAGGGCCGGGCGAGCACCGGCGGCTACCCGCTCCCGGGCAGGCTCGCGGCGGTCCGCCGCGTCACCGCGCTCGGGCCGGTCTCCGGCGTCAGCGAGCTCGAAGGGGCCCTGACCGTCGCCGAGCACCTGCGGGAGCGCGCCCTGCTCCGAAGCCGGTACACCGGCCCCGTCCGGGCGCTTCTCCGGCCCCGCCGGGAGCGCGCGGCGGTGGGCGAGCGGATCGCCGGGGCGGTGGAGGCCGCCGGGCTCGACCTCCCCGCCCTGCCGAAGGCCGGGCGGACCCAGGCCCGGGACCTGGGGCGGCTGGACGCCCTGCGGCTCTCCGTGGCCCTGGCCCTGCTGGACGAGCCCCGGCTGCTCGCGGTCGACGACGCCGACCTCGGGCTCGGCGGGGCGGACCGGGCCGCGGCCTGGGAGCTGCTGCGTACCGTCGCCGCCCGGGGCACGACCGTGCTCGCGGTGTGTGCCGAGGCCCCCGAGGGCGTACCGGTCGTACGCACCGGGCCGGGCACCGGTCCAGGCACCGCCGGCGGGAAGGAGGCCGTCGATGCGTGCGACGGGACTGGCCGGGCTTGAGCTGAAGCGCTTCGGCAGGGGGAAGCTGCCGCGCGCCGCGCTCGCCGCCCTCCTGCTGCTGCCCCTGCTGTACGGGGCCCTCTACCTCTGGTCCTTCTGGGACCCGTACGGGCATCTGGACCGGATACCCGTCGCCCTGGTCGACGAGGACGAGGGGGCGGCGGTCCCGGCCGGTGGCGGCGCGGCGGACCCTCACGGCAAGGCGGCCGGGGACCGGCTCGCCGTGGGTGACGAGCTCACCGGGAAGCTGCTGGACTCCAAGACCTTCGAGTGGCACCGGGTGGACGCCGCCGAGGCCCGGCGGGGCGTCGAGAACGGTACGTACTACCTCTCGCTCACCCTGCCCGCAGACCTCAGCCGGCGGATCGCCTCGAGCGCGGGCGACTCCCCCGAAACCGGCGTGCTCCGGGTGCGCACCAACGACGCCAACAACTACATCGTCGGCCAGATCTCCAGGACGGTGTTCTCCGAAATCCGCGCGGCGGCTTCGGCCGAGGCCTCGCGCGGCTTCCTCGACCGGATCTTCATCGGTTTCTCGGACATCCACGACGCGACGGCGAAGGCCGCCGCCGGGGCGGACGACCTGCGCGGCGGCATCGCGACGGCCGAGCAGGGGTCGAAGGACCTCGCCGAGGGACTCGAGGAGAGCAAGTCCGGCAGCGAACGGCTCTCCGCCGGCCTCACCGCGCTCGACCGGGGCTCCGACGATCTGCGGACCGGCTCCCGGCAGGTGGCGGACGGCACCCGGCTCCTCGCCGACCGGGTCGACCGGATCGCGGACGGCCTGAGGCCGTTCCTCAGGGACGACGGCACGTCCATCGGCGACACCGCCCGGCTGATCGCCGACGCCTCGCGGACCGTGCGGGAGAACCTCGGTGAACTGGTGAAGGCGGCACCCGTCGCGGCCACCGCCGCGCACACCGCCGCCGACGACCTCACCACCGTCCACGCCCAGCGGTGCGAGGACCCGCCGCTGCCCGACCCGGCCGTCTGCGAGCCGCTGGCGAAGGCGGTGGCCGCGGCGGCCGGGGTCGCCGCGGTCGCCGACGACGTCAGCGCCCTGGTGAAGGACGAGGACGGCGATCTCGCCGCGCTGCGCACCCGGCTGACGGTCCTGGAGCGGCGGGCGGAGGATCTCGCGGAGCACGCGCCGACGCTCGGCGACGACCTGGAGTCGGCGGTGGCGAAGGTCGACGCCCTCGACGCGGGCGCGCAGCAGGTCGCCGAGGGAGCCGGGACCCTGCACGCCGGGCTGTCCGCGGCGAAGTCCGGGGCCACCGCGCTGGACACCGGTGTCGGGACGCTGAAGACCGGCGCGCTGGGCCTGGACAGCGGGCTGCACCGGCTGAGCGACGGGTCCGCCGCCCTGGCGGACGGGCTGAACGACGGCGTCGGCGAGATCCCGGACTACGACGCGGACGACCGCGACGCCCGGACCGGGGTGATGGCCGACCCGGTCCGCCTCGCCTCCTCGTCGCTGCACGCGGCTCCGAACTACGGCACCGGCTTCGCCCCGTACTTCATCCCGCTCTCCCTCTGGGTCGGCGCGATGGTGGCGTACATGCTGATGCAGCCGCTGAACCGGCGCGCCCTCGCGGCCGGTGCCTCCGCCCGCCGGACCGCGTTCGCGGGCTGGCTGCCGGTGGCCGCGACCGGTCTGGTCCAGGTCGCCGCGCTGATGTCCGTACTCCACTGGGGGCTGGGCCTGGAGATGGCGCACCCGGTGGCCACGGTCGGCTTCCTCGCGCTGGTGACCTGCTGCTTCGCGGCGATCGTGCAGTGGCTGAACGCCCGCTTCGGGGCGGCGGGACGGATTCTGGTGCTGGCGCTGCTGATGCTCCAGCTGACCTCGGCCGGCGGTACCTACCCCGTGCGGACCAGCCCCGGCTTCTTCGAGGCGGTCCACCCCTGGCTGCCGATGAGCTGGGTCGTCGAGGCACTGCGCCGGCTGATCACCGGCGGTGGGTCCGGGCCCGTCCGGCAGGGCTGCGCGGTCCTGGCGGCCTTCACGGCGGGGGCCCTCGCGCTGACCGCCGTCGCCGCCCGGCGGCGGCAGGTGTGGACGCTGGAGCGGCTCCACCCGGAGCTGAGTCTGTGAGCGGGCCCGGGGCGAACGGGTTCGGAGCACCGGCGGACCTGTGAGAATCGACCTCATGGAAAGCAGTGGCACCACGCGCCGCCAGGCGACCCGGCAGAAGCTCTACGAGGCGGCCGTGACCCTCATCGCCGAGAAGGGGTTCTCGGCGACCACGGTGGACGAGATCGCCGAGCGGGCCGGTGTGGCCAAGGGCACGGTGTACTACAACTTCAAGAGCAAGACCGAGCTCTTCGAGGAGCTGCTGCGGCACGGCGTCGGGCTGCTGACGACGGCGCTGCGGTCGGCGGCCGAGGAGACCGCCGCGAGCGGCGGGACCCGGGTGGCCGCGCTGGACGCGATGATCCGGGCCGGGCTGGCCTTCATCGACCGTTATCCGGCCTTCACCCAGCTGTACGTGGCCGAGCTCTGGCGCACCAACCGGGCCTGGCAGTCGACCCTCCTGGTGGTGCGCCAGGAGGCGGTCGCCGTGGTGGAGGACGAGCTGCGGGCGGGGGTGGAGAACGGCGAGCTGAGCTCGGAGATCGACATCCCGCTGACCGCCGCCGCGCTGGTCGGGATGGTGCTGGTGGCGGCGCTGGACTGGCAGGCGTTCCAGCCCGAGCGCTCGCTCGACGAGGTCCACTCGGCGCTGTCGCTGCTGCTGCACGGCCGGGTCAGCGGGCGCTGACGGCCCGCGGCGCCGAGCAGCCCGCGGCACCGGTACGGCGACCGGTACGGCGGAGCCGCCGGGCCGGTGGAACCGCCGCGGCGGAAAGGATTCCGGTGCCGGTGGAACGGCCGCGACGGAAAAGGACGCCGCTCCGGTGGAGTTCGATCCCCCTCGAACCCACCGGACCGGCGTCCCGTGTGAGGCCGGACGAGCCGTCCCCCGTGGCCCCGGTCCCCCGTGGCCTCCGGCTCCTCCGTCGTGCGCCCCCGTTGCGTCGGAGATACGGACCGTCCGCCGCCCCGTGCCGGCGGTCCGGGCGCCGTGCCCCTTCCGTGCCCCCACTCTTCCGTCCGGGCAGGTGGCGGCCCATCCGTGTACCTACTCATCCGCGGCACTAGGTACACGTACTCAGACCTGTGTGCGAGAGCTCACCCGCCGCCGTCGCCGGCTGACTACGATCGCCTCCGTGTCCGTACTTCCCTTGGTCTTCACCAGCGGCTGGGCGAGCGGGATCAACGCCTACGCGGTGGTCCTGCTCCTCGGCGTCTTCGGCGCGACCGGCCTCACCGACGAGGTCCCCGCGTCCCTCCAGCGCACCGACGTCCTCGTGGTGGCAGGGCTGCTCTTCCTGCTGGAGGCGGTGGCGGACAAGATCCCGTATCTGGACACCGCCTGGGACGCGGTGCACACGGTGGTCAGGCCCGCGTCCGGGGCGGTCGTCGCCGCGCTGCTCGCGGGTGACTCCGGTTCGCTGCCCGAGCTGGCGGCGGGTGCCGTCGGCGGTTCGACGGCGCTCGTGAGTCACCTGGTCAAGGCCGGTACGCGCATGGCGGTCAACTCCTCCCCCGAGCCGTTCTCCAACGTCGTGGTCAGCACGGCGGAGGACCTGGGCGTGGCGGGGATCGTCACCTTCGCGATCTTCCATCCGGTCGCGGCGGCCTCCGTCGCGGCGGTGCTGCTGGCGCTGGGGCTGCTGGCGCTCTGCCTGCTCGCCTCCCGCATCCGCCGCTTCCTCCGCCGCCGGGCGCAGCGGCGCCAGGAGCGGGCGATGGCCGGGGCCGGCCGGCACTGGCCCTACGGCTGACGGCCCGAGGCCGACAACCCGAGGCGACGCCCGTCCGGCCCGCAGGGGGTGGAAGCCCTTCCGGGTGGGCTCGATAAAGTCACCGGCATGGCACGAATTGCGGTGATCGGCGCCGGGACGGGCGCCATGGCGGCGGCTGCCCGGCTCGCGGTGGCAGGCCACCGGGTGACGGTGTACGAGCGCTCGGAGACGTACGGCGGCTCCCTCGGGCGGCACGAGCGGGACGGCTTCGTCTTCGACACCGGTCCGGCGCTGCTGCATCTGCCGGCCGTGCAGCGCGACCTCTTCGTCAAGACCGGCAAGGAGTCCCTGGAGCAGCGGGTGACGCTGAGCCAGGTCGATCCGGCGAGCCACCACGTCTTCGCGGACGGCACCCGGGTCTCGCTGCCCAACGCCTCCCGGGCCGGGGTGGTCGCCGCCCTGGACGGGGCGCTCGGCGGGGGTGCGGGGGCCCGTTGGGGAGCGTTCCTCGACCGGGCCCGGGATGCCTGGGACCGGTCGCGGCGGCCGTTGCTGGAGGAGCCGCTGCGGCCCGACTGGCAGGTGCTCGGCCGTGACCCGTACCCGGCCGTGCGGACCCGCCGGCTGCTGCGCGGCGCGCGGCAGGCCTCCACGCTGGCCGAGGTCGGCGCGTGGGAGCTGGACGATCCCCGGCTGGCCGCTCTGCTCGACGGATACGCCCTGGCGTACGGCCTCGACCCGCGCGAGGCCCCGGCGGGCGCCGCGCTGCTGCCGTACATGGAGGAGACCTTCGGCACCTGGTACGTGGCGGGCGGGATGCGGGCGCTGGCCGACGCGCTGTACGAGCGGTGCCTGGCACGGCGGGTGGAGTTCGTGTTCGGCGCGGAGGTGGTCCGGGTCGTGGAGAAGGACGGCCGGGCGGCCGGGGTGGAGCTGGCGGACGGTACCCCGGCCGGGGCCGACCACGTGGTGCTGGGGGTACGGCCCCGCCCCGGCCTGGTGCCGGGGGCGCCGGCCGAGGGGGACGTACCGGTGCAGCCGCGTCCCGGGGCGGGGCCGCTGCCGGGCCGGTTCACGGTGATGCTCTCGCTGCGCGGCGGCCGGGACGCCGGGGTCCCGCACCGGACGGTGGTGCACGCCCCGGACGGTGCGGCGGAGCAGGCGGCGCTCTTCGCGGGGCGGCTCGCCGAGGTGCCCACGGTCACCGTGCTGCGGCCGGACGACCCGACGACGCGGCCGGACGAGGACCACGAGGCGGTGACGCTGGTGGCCACGGTCGCCCCGCACGGCCCGGTGGACTGGAACGACCCCGCCCTGCGCGAGCGGTACACCGCGACGGTGGTCGCAGCCGCCGGAAAGGCCGTCCCGGGCCTGCGCGAGCGGGTCCTCGACACCGAGGTGCGCACCCCCGCCGAGACGGAGGCGCAGACGGGAGCGCCCGGGGGTTCGGTGCCGCCGCCCGCGCTGGCGGGCGCGGCGGGGGCCCGGCTGCACGCGGCCAACCGCACCCGGCTGCCGGGGCTCTACCTGGCGGGCGGCTGGTCGCACCCCGGCGGCGGTCTGGCGCACGCGGGGATGTCGGGCGCCCTGGTCGCCGGCCTGATCGTGGAGGGCGACGGTTTCCAGGGCTCCCGGTAGCCGTGGAACGCGGGCCCTGAGAACGACGTCAGCGGCGCGCCCCCTCCGGTGGGAGGGGGCG
>NZ_JBHWYX010000027.1:3089-105032 GCF_042728795.1 Streptomyces sp. NPDC060184 | reverse complement strand
GCGCGCTTTCGCGGGGCCGCCCCCCCGTCCCCCCCCCCCTCCCCGCCTCCCCCCCGCCCCGCGGGGGGGGGCGGCCCGCCGGCCCCCCCGCGTCCCTGCCGCCGGTGCGGCAGGACTCCGCCTGCCGCACCCCTCGGCCGAATCCAAGGAGAACACCCTCATGGCCACGACCACCGCGTCGGTCCGCGTCCCCGCGTCGCCCGACCACGTCTGGCAGCTCATCGGCGGGTTCGACACCCTGCCCGACTGGCTGCCCTACATCCCGACGAGCGAACTCGGCGAGGGCGGCCGGGTGCGCACCCTCACCAACGAGGACGGCGGCGTGATCGTCGAGCGTCTCGAAGCCTTCGACGAGAGGGCCCGCAGCTACAGCTACTCGATCCTCCGCGCGCCCTTCCCGGTGACCGGCTACCTCTCCACCCTGACGGTGCACCCCGAACCGGACACGGGCTTTGCCCGGGTGGAGTGGAGCGGCAGCTTCACCCCCGACGGGGTCGGCGACGAGGAGGCGGTCGCCCTCTTCCACGGCATCTACGCCGACGGACTCGCCGCGCTCGCGGCGACGCTCGCGGCCTGAGCAACCCCCGGCCCGAGCGACCACCAGAGCGGTCGTTGCCGGAGCGACCGCCGCGTGCGCGAGCGCCGGTGCCCGGTCACCTCAGGGGCGGCCGGTGAGATACCCGCCCATGGAGGTGAAGTACTCCGTCGCGGGCAACTCCCGGCCGTCCTCGGTGCGTACCCGGGTGATGGCCAGGCCGTGGTTGCGTCCGGTGCGCGCGTCGGCTCCGGCGACGATCACCACGCCCTCCCCCTCCCGGTAGAAGACGCGTCCCGGCGTGCCGCCGTAGCGCGCTTCGGAGACCACGGCCGCCAGGACCTCCAGCCGCTTGCCCCGGTGGTAGGTGAAGGCGCTGGGGTACGGGTCGGACTGGGCCCGGACCAGCCGTTCGAGGTCCTCGGCCGGCCAGGTCCAGTCGATCCGGATGTCCTCGGCGGACCGCTTGTGGAAGAAGCTCGCCTGCGAGCGGTCCTGCCGGGTGAACTCCGTCTGCCCGGAGGCGATGAGCGCGAGCGCACCGGTGGTGACCGGGGCGATGAGGTCGACGGTCTTGTGGAAGAGGTCGGTCGCGGTGTCCGTCGGACCGACCGGGACCGCCTCCTGCCGCACGATGTCACCGGCGTCGAGCTCGTCGTTCATCAGGTGCGCGGTGACGCCCACTTCGGACTCCCCGTTGATCAGGGCCCAGATCAGGGGGGAGAAGCCCGCGTACTTCGGCAGCAGCGAGTCGTGGATGTTCAGCGTGCCGTGGCGCGGGAGCGCGAAGACGCGCGGGGGAATCCAGGTCCGCCAGTTGTTCGCCACGATGATGTCCGGCTCCGCCGCTGCGAGCCGCGCGAAGAGCTCCTCGTCGTCGGGGCGGTTGCGGATCAGTACGGGGACACCGTGCGCCTCGGCGAGGTCGGCGACGGAGTCGCTCCAGATCTTCTCGTACGCGTGCTCGCTCTTGGGGTGGGTCACGACCAGCACCACGTCGTGCTCGGAGTCCAGGAGAGCTTGCAGGGTGCGGTGACCCCAGGTCTGGTAACCGAACATGACGACCCGCATGGGGGTTCCTCCTCTGTGCCGGAATGGACCGTGGGCCAGTAAAGCAAGGCTTACCTTGCTTTGCAACGGGCGCGCGATGCAGCACATTTGACGAGCCGCACGCCCCGGCGCCCTCTCGACAGCCTCACAGGATTAGCTTAGGCTCACCTAAATTCGAGCCGCGCCGTCGGTGTGTCCGACGCTCGCACCTTCCCCATGCCATGAGCGGCTACCCCGCACGAATGGGAGTGACATGTCACCGGTTCTTCCTGGCGACGCACCGCAGGTCCACGACCTCATCGGAATCGGCTTCGGGCCGTCCAACGTGGCCATGGCCATCGCGATCAGTGAGCACAACGCCCGCGCCGGCGAACGGCAGCCGGTCAGTGCCCGCTTCTTCGAGCAGCAGCCGTGCTTCGGCTGGCACCGCGGCATGCTGATCGACGACGCGACCATGCAGGTGTCCTTCCTCAAGGACCTGGTGACGCTCCGGAACCCCACCAGCGAGTTCAGCTTCCTCTGCTACCTCAAGAGCAAGGGGCGGCTGATCGACTTCATCAACCACAAGAACCTCTTCCCGCTGCGGGTCGAGTTCCACGACTACTTCGAGTGGGCCGCCGCCCAGGTCGAGGACATGGTCTCCTACGGCCACGAGGTGGTCTCCGTCAGGCCGGCCGTCCAGGACGGAATCGTGGAGTACCTGGACGTGACGGTCCGGTCGGGAGAAGGGCTCTCCGTCCACCGGGCCCGCAACCTCGTCATCGGCACCGGGCTGCGCCCGCTGCTGCCCGAGGGCGTCGAGCGCGGCGACCGGGTGTGGCACAACTCCGAGCTCCTGGCCAAGGTCGGTGAACTGGAGGGGACTTCGCCCTCCCGGTTCGTCGTCGTGGGCGCCGGGCAGAGCGCCGCGGAGAACGTCGCCTACCTGCACCGCGCCTTCCCCGAAGCCGAGATCTGCGCGGTCTTCTCCCGGTACGGATACAGCCCCGCCGACGACAGCGCCTTCGCCAACCGGATCTTCGACCCGGGTGCGGTCGACGAGTACTTCGCCGCGCCCGACGAGATCAAGCAGCGCCTGATGGGCTATCACGGAAACACCAACTACTCCGTGGTCGACATCGACTTGATCGACGACCTCTACCGGCAGAGCTACCAGGAGAAGGTGCTCGGCACCGAGCGGCTGCGCTTCCTCAACGTGTCCCGCCTCGTGGGCGTCAAGGAGACCGACGACAAGGCCCGCGCCACCGTGACATCCCTGGTCACGGGCGAGGAGACCGCCCTGGACGCCGACGTCGTCGTGCTCGCCACCGGCTACAGCCCGGTCGACCCCCTCGGTCTCCTCGGCGAGGCGGCGGACCTCTGCCGTACCGACGACCAGGGCCGCGTCCGCGTCGAGCGCGACTACCGCATCGGGACCGACCCCGCCCTGCGCTGCGGCATCTACCTCCAGGGCGGTACGGAGCACACCCACGGCATCACCTCGTCGCTGCTCTCCAACACCGCGATCCGGGTCGGCGAGATCCTCGACTCGCTGCTCGACCGCAGGGCCGGGGTCTCCCCGGAGCGGGCGGAGACGGTGGCCGAGGGAGCCGTCGGCGCGTCCCGCTGAAGCGGGGCGGTGCCGTCCGGCCTCGCGCCCGGCGGGGGGCCGGGGAGCCAGGTTTCCGTACACGGGTACCCTCGGCCGGGGCCCGATCCCGCCCCAACCGTCCTTCCGCGCGGGCGAATCGGCCAACCTCCCCTGCGGGCACGGAAGATCAAAGGGATAACGTACGAAGACATGACCACGACTACGGTGGAGCTCTCCGCGCCCGGGGGAGCAACGAAGGCTCGTCGGAGACGAGTTGTGGGACTCGGTGTGCTCGCGCTGATCGTCGTACTCGCGGGGGCCGCGTCGCTGGCGGTCGGTGCCCGCGCGCTGAGCCCCTCCGACGTGTGGCACGGCCTGTTCGCCGAGCCGGACGCCGACCGGCGGCTCACCGAGATCCGGCTCATCGTGCGCACCGTCCGGGTGCCCCGCACCGTGCTCGCGATCGTGGCCGGCATCGCCCTGGGCGTCGGCGGGGCCCTGATCCAGGGGTACACGCGCAACCCGATCGCCGACACCGGACTGCTGGGCGTGAACTCCGGCGCCTCCTTCTCCGTGGTCGCCGCGATCGGGCTGCTCGGCTTCACCGACCCGTTCCAGTACGTCTGGTTCGGCTTCTTCGGGGCGGCGGTCGCCGGAGTCGTCGTGTTCGGCCTGTCCAGCGTGGGCCGGGGGGCGGGCAACCCGCTGACCCTCGCCCTCGCCGGCCAGGGCGTCACGGTGTTCCTCGCGGCGATGACCACGGCCGTCGCGCTCTCCGACCAGAAGTCGCTGAACGCCCTGCGGTTCTGGAACGCGGGCTCCGTCGCCGGGGTCGGGTTCGGCGTCATCTGGCCGCTGACCGGTTTCATCGCCGTCGGGCTGGTCCTCGCGCTGACCACCCTGCCCGCTCTCAACCTGCTCACCCTGGGCGAGGACGTGGCGCGAGGGCTCGGCGCGAACATCGCGCTGAGCCGGACCGTCGGCATCCTCGCCATCACCCTGCTCGCGGGGGCGGCCACCGCCGCGTGCGGCCCCGTCGCGTTCCTCGGGCTCATGGTGGCCCACATCGCCCGCTATCTCGCCGGACCGGACTACCGCTGGCTGGTGCCGTACGCGGGCCTCCTCGGAGCCGTCGTCCTGCTCCTCTGCGACATCGTCGGGCGCCTCGTGGTGCGGCCCGGGGAACTGGCCGCGGGCGTCGTCGTCGCCCTGCTCGGCGCGCCGTTCTTCGCGGTCCTGGTCTGGCGCGGAAAGTTCAAGAACGCGTGAACGGGACAGAAGTGAACCCATCGCCCTTCCCCGAGCCGTCGTCCTCTCCGGAGCCGTCGCGTTTGCCGCAGCCGCAGCCGCAGCCGCAGCCGAAGCCCTCCGCGGCACCGGGAGTGCGGCTCGGCAGGGTGTCGTTCGTCTGGCGGCCCTGGATCGTCACGGTCACGCTCGTGCTGGCCGTCGCGGTCTTCCTGGTGTTCTGCCTCTCCATCGCGGTCGGGGACTTCCCCCTCGCGCTGCCCCGGGTCGTCGCCACGGTCTTCGGCCGGGGCGAACAGGTCGACGAGTTCGTCGTCATGGAACTGCGGATGCCGAGGGCTCTGGCCGGGCTGGTGGTGGGGATCGCGCTCGGGGTCTCCGGGGCGATCACCCAGTCCGTCGCGCGCAATCCGCTGGCCAGCCCCGACGTGCTGGGCATCACCGGAGGCGCCGGCACGGTCGCGGTCTTCCTGGTGACGGTGTCGGGCGGGGCCGCCGCCGCGGTCGTCAGCTCCGTGGGTCTCTCCGCCGCCGCACTCGCCGGCGGCCTCGGCACCGGACTGCTCGTCTACTTCCTGGCGTGGCGCCGGGGGGTCGACGGATTCCGGCTCATCCTCATCGGCATCTCGGTGAGCGCCGTGACGGAGGCGCTCACCACCTGGCTGCTCGTCACCGCCGACATCAGGGACGTGGCGCGGGCCCAGGCGTGGCTGGTCGGCTCGCTCGACAACCGGTCCTGGGGCGAAGTCCGGGTGGCGACCTGGTGCACCCTCGCGCTGCTCGCCGTGGTCGCCACCGCCGCCTTCCAGTTCAAGGCGATGCACCTCGGCGACGAGGTGGCCGCCGGACTGGGCGTCCGGTACGCGCGGGTACGGGCGGTCCTGCTGCTCTGCGCGGTGCTGCTGGCCGCCGCGGCGGTGAGCGCGGCCGGTCCGGTGCCCTTCGTGGCGCTGGTGGCGCCGCAGGTGGCGATGCGGCTGGCGAAGTGCCCGACCCCGCCCCTGGTGGCCTCCGGGCTGGTGGGGGCGCTGCTGCTGACCGGCGCGGACCTGGTCGCGCGCACGGCACTGCCCATGGCGCTGCCCGTCGGGGTGGTCACCGCCGCGATCGGCGGACCCTTCCTCGTGTACCTCCTGGTACGGGCGAACCTCGCGGGACAGCGTGCGGGCTGACGACACAGGAGGGCCGACATGACGACGACGGACGACGGGGCAGAGATGACCACCCACCGCACCACCAAACCCGGAAGCGGAACCGGAACCCGAAGCGTCTCTGGAACCGCGACCGGCACGGGAGCAGGGGACACCCGGCTGGCGGCGAGGGGGGTGACGGTCGGGTACGGCGGACGCGTGGTCATCGACGACCTCGACGTGTCGATCCCGTCACGGCTGATCACCACCATCATCGGCCCCAACGGCTGCGGGAAGTCCACCCTGTTGCGCACCCTGACCAGGCTGCTCAGGCCGACGAGCGGGACGGTCGTGCTGGACGGCGAGGACATCGCCCGGCTGCGCACCCGGGACGTGGCGAAGAAGCTGGGGCTGCTGCCGCAGACGCCCGTCGCTCCCGAGGGACTGACCGTGGCGGACCTGGTCGCCCGGGGCCGCCATCCGCACCAGAGCTGGCTGCGGCAGTGGTCCTCCGACGACGCCGCGGTGGTGGAGCGCGCGCTGACGATGACCGGGGTGTCCGAACTCGCCGACCGCCCGGTCGACTCGCTCTCCGGCGGGCAGCGGCAACGCGTCTGGATATCGATGACCCTCGCTCAGGGCACCGACCTCCTGCTGCTGGACGAACCGACCACCTACCTGGACCTGGCCCACGCGATCGACGTGCTCGACCTCGTGGACGATCTGCACGAAGCGGGCCGCACGGTCGTCATGGTGCTCCACGACCTCAATCTGGCGACGCGTTACAGCGACAACCTCATCGTGATGCGGGAGGGGGCGATCCTGGCCCAGGGGCACCCGCGGGACGTCATCACCGCCGGTCTGCTGCGCGAGGCGTTCGGCCTGCGCGCCGAGGTGATCGACGACCCGGTGGGCGACCGCCCCCTCATCGTGCCGATCGGACGCACGCACGTCCGTTCCAACTAGGCATCGGGGCACAGGAAATACCTTGGTTAGGCTAGGCTGGCCTCACTTCTTCAGGATACGGTGTGGCTGCCCCGGGGACCGGGTGCGGGCGGCCAGTGCGAGAGCAAGGGATGCGGGATGCTCCTCCAGAGAACGACGGGTACGAAGTCCTGGCGGCGGGTGGCGGCGATGCTGTCCGCCACCGCCCTCGGTGTGGGACTCCTCGCCGGATGCGGCGGCTCCGACGAGCCCGACGCGAAGGCGAGCGACAGCGCACCGGCCGTCGCCGGCGGCGCGTTCCCGGTCACCGTGGAGCACGCCTTCGGCACCACCGAGATCACCAAGGCCCCCCAGCGGGTCGTCTCCGTGGGCTACACGGACGACCAGGCCATCCTCGCGCTCGGCGTCAAGCCGGTCGGCATGGTCGACCAGTACCCGAACCCCGCGGGCACGTCCCCCGACATCAACACCCAGTGGCCCTGGGTGAAGGACAAGTGGGGCGACGCCCGTCCCGAGGTCATCATGAGCAACGGTGACGCGGGCCCCAACTACGAGAAGATCGCGGCCCTGCGCCCGGACCTGATCATCGCGGTCTACTCCGAGATCGACCAGGCCGCCTACGACAAGCTCTCCAAAATCGCGCCGACGGTGGGCCGCACCAAGGACGAGAAGGAGCCGTTCAGCGCCCCCTGGCAGGACAACGCCGTGCACATCGCCAAGGCGCTCGGCAAGGAGACCGAGGGCAAGGCGCTGGTGAAGGGCATCCAGGACAAGCTCGACTCCGCGGCGGCGGCGCACCCCGAGTTCGCCGGTCAGACCGCCGTGGCGCTGTCCTGGTACGAGGGCTCGGTCGCCCCGTTCGCCACCACCGACGTGCGCGGACGGCTCATCACCGGCATCGGCTACAAGGGCGCCACCGAGGTCGACAAGGCCGCCGGCGGCAAGTTCTACACCGTGCTCTCGCCCGAGCGCATCGACCTCGTCGACGTCGACCGCATCTTCGTCATCAACGACCAGGCGGACCAGGACGCGCTGAAGAAGTTCGACCTCTTCGCCAACCTCTCAGCGGTGAAGAACAAGAAGGTCTCGTACCTCCTGGACAGCGAGGGGCCGGCGGTCGGCGCGGCCATGTCCCAGGGCACCCTGCTCTCCCTGCCCTACGCCATCGACGAGCTCGTCAAGTCGGTCGACCAGTGACGCCGTCCACCCCGTCCCGTACCGCACGGACCGTCAGGGGTTCCGCGTGAGCGCCGTGGACACCCGCACCGCCCCCGCGACCCTGCGCACGGCGGGCGGGGGAGAGGCCGCCCGGTGGCTCGTGGCGCACTGCCGCCAGGTGCCTTGGCTGACGGCCGCCACCGTGCTCACCACGGTGGCCGGAGCGGTCCTCCAGGTGCTTCCGGTGCTCCTCCTCGGCCGGGTGGTCGACGGGGTGGTCGACGGCGAGTCGCGCTCGGTCCTGGTCACCGTCGGCGCCCTGATGGGGGCCGCCGCGCTGCTCGGCGCGGCGGCCACCGCCGGATCGACGTACCTCATCGGACGGCTCGGCGCGGACCTGCTCGCACGACTGCGCGAAGGCGCCGTCCGCGCGGTGCTGGGGATGCCGAGCGCCCGGATCGAACAGGTCGGCCGCGGTGACGTGCTCTCCAGGGTCGGCGACGACGTCGCCGTCCTCTCCAAGGGCATCCGGTCCGCCGTTCCGACCGTGTTCACCGCCGGGGTCCTCGTCGCCATCGCGACGGCCGCCATGTTCGGACTGGACTGGCGGCTCGGTCTCGCGGGCGCCGGAGCGCTGCCCGCCTACGCCCTCGCGCTGCGTTGGTACCTCCCGAGGTCGGCGCCGCTCTACCAGAAGCAGCGGGCCGCCCAGGCCGACCGCGCCCAGGCGCTGATCAGCGGTCTCGACGGCATCGACACCGTCCGGGCCTACCGTCTGGAAGGCGCCGTGCGCGAGAAGGTCACCGGCGAGTCGTGGCGGGTACGCGAACTCGGCGTCGAGGTGTTCCGGTTCTTCGGCCGGTTCGTCGGCCGGGAGAACCGCGCCGAGTTCATCGGCCTGGTCCTGATCCTCCTGGTCGGGTACGCCCTGCTGGAGAACGACGCGGCGAGCCTCGGCGAGGTGGCGTCCGCCCCGCTCATGTTCCACCGGCTCTTCACCCCGCTCGGCTCCATCATGTTCACCTTCGACGAGGCACAGAAGTCGGGCGCCAGCCTGACCCGCCTCGTCGGCGTCCTGGGGGAGCGGGCGGAAGGACGGCTGGTGGGCGACGCCTCGGTCACCCCGGCGGACGTCGTGCCGTACTCCGTGACGGTGGAGGGGCTGACCTTCGGCTATCCAGGAACCGAGGAGCCGGTCCTGCGGGACGTGGCCCTGACGATCCCGGCAGGCGGCTCGCTCGCCCTGGTGGGGGCGACGGGGGCCGGCAAGTCGACGCTCGCCGCGCTGATCGCCGGTATCGGCACCCCGCGCACCGGCTCCGTACGCATCGGCCCGACCGACCTCGCCGACCTCGACGAGGCCGGGGCCCGGGCCCTGGTGAGCATCCTGACGCAGGAGACCCACGTGTTCTCCGGCCCGCTCGCCGACGACCTGCGCCTCGCCGCACCGCGCGCCACCGACGCCGAACTGACCGAGGCGTTGCGCGCGGTCGGCGCCGGAGCCTGGCTCGACGCGCTGCCGGACGGGCTGTACACGCCGGTCGGCGAGGGCGGCGAGCGGCTGGACGGCACCAAGGTCGCCCAGATCGCCCTGGCCCGGCTGATGCTGGGCCGCGCCCCCGTGGTGGTGCTCGACGAATCGACCGCCGAGGCCGGCAGCGAGGGCGCCGCCGAGCTGGAGCGCGCCGTGCTGGCTGCCTGCGCGGGCCGGACCACCCTGTTCGTGGCCCACCGGCTCACCCAGGCGATGGCGGCGGACCGGATCGCGGTGCTGGACGCCGGACAAGTGGTGGAGCAGGGCACCCACCGGGAACTGGTCGCCCTGGACGGCCGGTACGCACGCCTGTGGCGGGCCTGGCGCGAAGGAAGCTAGGCCGTGTCGAGAAAGTCCCGCCTCTCGGGCGGGCGACGCCACTTCCACCACACGACCTAGAGCACGCTCGCCCCCCGGTAACCCGTACAACCGCCTCCGTGCACACCCCGTGCGACGGCGCACCCGCACGCCCGTCCGGGAGCGGCCACCCCCGTCCGGCCTCCTCGGCGTGCCGGAGCACGACCACCCCCGACCCTCCCGCGACGCAGCGGACCGACCGCGGCACCACGCCCGGGCGCACGCCCGGCACAAGCCGACGAACCCTGCCCGGACCGTGCCCGTTCCGAGCCAACTCTCCAACCCGGAAGGGACGATGAGTCTTCGATGATGGACCCCCACGCCCGCCTCGTGCCGCTGTCTCCCGCGAGCCTGGCCGCTGTGCGCCGGCGAACCGGTGACTACTCCGACACCACCATCACCGAGGCCTGCGCCATCGGCCTGTCGTACTGGGCCACCGGCCGCGCACCCGAAGGCATGGACCTCGGCCCCGCCACCCTCTTCCCCGACGTCCTCGGCTGGGTGCACAACGGCGGCTCGGGGACCGCCGGTTGGACGGTGGGTGAGGACGGCCGGAGCATCATCGTCCCCGAGGGGGTCGAGCCGGCCGACGTACGCGGCGCACTGGACGACCTCGTCGACTTCCCCGACCGGCCCCTCGGCACGATCACCGCGTCCGGCGCCTCGGCCAGGGCCGAACTGCTGGCCCGGTGGAACGACACCGACGCCGAACGGGACCGCCCCACCCTCGTGGAGATGTTCCGCGAACAGGTGCGCGCCAGGCCGGACGCCGTCGCCGTCGTCGACGAGCACCGCTCCCTGACGTACCGTCAAGTCGATGAACTGAGCGCCCAGCTGGCCCATCACCTGACCGGTCGCGGGCTCGGCCCCGAAGAAGTCGTCGGCATCTCGCTCGGCCGGTCCGCCGACATGGTGATCGCTCTGCTCGCGGTGCTCCGGGCCGGAGGCGCCTTCGTACCGCTCGACCCGCAGTGGCCGTCCGCCCGCCGCGGCGTCGTCATCGAGGACGCCCGGGCCGTCCTCCAGCTCAACGACTCGGGGGTACGACCCGAGGGCGAACCGGAGGCCGTCGCCGTCGACCTCGACGCCTGGGGCTACGGCTCCGAGCCCGCCGACGGAGCCTTCGCCGACGTGCCCGGGGCGGCGCTCGCATACGTGATCTTCACCTCCGGCTCGACCGGACGCCCCAAGGGCGCGATGATCCGGCACGAGGCGATCAGCGAACGCCTCCTCTGGCAGAGCCGTGAAATCCTCGGCTTCGGCCACGACGACGCCTCGCTCTTCAAAGCACCGCTCTCCTTCGACATCTCCATCAACGAGATCTTCCTGCCCCTGGTGACCGGCGGCCGGCTCGTCGTCCTTCGCCCCGGCGGCGAACGCGACCCGCACCACCTGCTGAGCGTGATCGCCGAACAGCGCGTCACCTTCACCTACCTGGTCTCCTCCATGCTCGACGTCCTGCTGGAGATCGCCGGCGACTCCGGCCGACTGGACAGCCTGAGGCACGTCTGGTGCGGCGGCGAGGTGCTCACCCCGGAACTGTACGAACGCTTCCGCACCAAGCTCGACATCCCGCTCTACCACGGCTACGGCCCCGCCGAGACGACCATCGGCGTCTCCCACGTCATCTACCGAGGCGCCGCCGAACGCCTCTCCACCTCGATCGGCAGGGCCAACCCCAACACCCGGCTCTACGTCCTCGACGACGAACTGCGCCCGGTCCCCGTCGGCGTCGGCGGCGAACTCTACGTCGGCGGCTTCCTCCTGGGACGCGGCTACGTCAACGCCCCCGGCCTCACCGCGTCCCGCTTCGTCGCCAACCCCTTCGCCGACGACGGGTCCCGGCTCTATCGCACCGGCGACCTCGCCCGCTACGCCCCCGACGGCTCGCTGGACTTCCTGGGCCGCGCGGACAACCAGATCAAGATCCGCGGCATGCGGCTGGAGATCGAGGACGTGGAAGCCGGCCTCGCGGAACACCCCTCGGTACGCCACACCTGCGTCGTCGCGAAGAAGAACGCGGCGGGCGGCACCTACCTGGTGGGATACGTCATCCCCGTCTCCGGGGCCGAGGACCTGCGGGGCGACCAGGTCAGGGCCTGGGCCGAGGAGCACATGGTGGAGTACATGGTGCCCACCCACGTGGTCGTGATGAAGGAGTTCCCGCTCACCGCGAACGGCAAGCTCGACCGGAAGGCCCTGCCCGAACCCGTCGTCGCGACCGGCTCGTCCGTCCCGCCCACCACCGACGAGGAACGCGCGGTCTGCGCGGCCGTCGCCACCCTGCTCCGGCTCGACGAGGTCGGTGTCGACCAGGACTTCTTCCGCCTCGGCGGCGACAGCATCCTCGCCATCTCCCTGCTGAGCGCACTCCGTGAAGCGGGCCTCCACGTCACCGCCCGGCAGATCTTCACCCACAGCGTCATCGGGGCGCTGGCCGCCGTCGCGAGCCGCGAGGAGGTGTCCGCACCCCTCCACCGCCCCGTCGCCACCGGCGAGATCACCGGATCGCCCATCCTGCGGTGGCTCGGCGAGACCACCGACGCGGTCGACGGCTTCGTGCAGTCGGTGGTGGTGAACGTCCCCGCCGAGCTCACCGCCGACGCCCTCGACGAGATCCTCACCGCCCTGGTCCGGCGGCACGACATGCTCCGCGCCCGGCTGGTACGCGGCGACCACTGGAGCTTCGACGTCCCCGAGGCGGACGGCGCCGTCGCGGGATGGCAGGAGAGCGACCTGCCGCAGGAGGAGTGCCTCGCCCTCGCGACCGGCGCGCTCGACCCCGACGGTGGTGTGATGCTCCGCGCCGTCTGGCGCCGTGCCGATCGCCAACTCGTCCTCGTCGTCCACCACGTGGTGATCGACGGCGTGTCCTGGCGGGTCCTGATGGACGACCTGGCCACGGCGTGGCGCCAGTGGTCCTCCGGCGCGCCGGTCGAACTGCCGCCGGTGCGCACGTCCTTCCGGCACTGGACGGAACTCCTCGCGCGGACGGACTTCGACGCGGACCGCGCGTACTACCGGCGACCCCTGCCGGGAGAGGACGGGCCGCTCGGCCGCCGGGCGCCGTCCGACGCCGACACCGTCGGCCGGGAACGCACCCGGACCGTGTCGCTCGGCCCCGGCCCCACCGCCGCGCTGCTGGGCGACGTCCCCGCCAAGTTCCACGCGGGCGTCAACGACGTCCTGCTGACCGCGCTCGCCGTCACCCTCGCCCGGTGGCGCCGCGGCCTCGGACAGGACCAGACCTTCGCCCACGTCGAGCTGGAGGGGCACGGCCGCGAGGGACGTTTCGTGACCGGCGCCGAGCCCGAACTCTCCCGCACGGTCGGCTGGTTCACCACCCTCTTCCCGGTGACCGTGGACCCCGGCCCGGCCGAGGACCTGACCGCGCCTGGCTACCTCGCCACCGCGCTCAAGGCGGTCAAGGAAGACCTCGCCCGGGTCCCCGCGGGCGGCCTCTCCTACGGCGTGTTGCGCCACCTGTCCGGCACGGCGTTCGACACGCCCGCACCCCAGGTGCTCTTCAACTACCTCGGCCGCTTCGACGCGGAGACCTCCGGCGACTGGCGGCTCGCCGGAAGCACCGGGCAGCTCGGCGAGCGGCGCGACCCCAGGATGCGGCTGCCGCGCGCGCTGGAGTTCAACGCGATCGCGGAAGCCTCGTCCACCGGCGCGTACGAACTCGTCACCACCCTCTCCTGGCCCGACGGGATGTTCACCGACGAGGACATCGACACCCTCGGCACCTACCTGAGCGAAGCGCTGACCGGCCTGGCCGCCCTCCAGGAGGGCGGCCACACCCCCAGCGACTTCCCCCTCGTGCCGCTCGCCCAGCCGGACGTCGACGCCCTCGACACGCCGGAACTCCGCGAGATCCTGCCGCTGACCCCGCTCCAGGAAGGCCTCTACTTCCACTCCGTCTTCGACGACGACTCGGCGGGCGCCTACGTCGAGCAGCAGCTGCTCACCCTCGACGGCGCGGTGGACGCCGACCGCCTGGAGGCGGCGGCGAGCAGGCTCCTCCAGCTCTACCCGAACCTCGCCGCACGGTTCACCGCCCTCGCGGACGGCCGGGTGGTGTCCGTCCTGGAGAGCGGGGTGCGGGCGCCCTTCACGGTGCTGGAGCGGCCCGGTATCTCCGACGCCGAGATCCGCGACCTCGCCGAACGGGACCGCCGCGCCGGATTCGACCTGGCCACCGGCCCGTTGATGCGCTACACCCTGATCCGCGCCGGATCGGGCCGTACCGTGCTGGTGCAGACCGTGCACCACATCGTCGCCGACGGCTGGTCGGTACCTCCGATGCTCCGCGCGCTGCTGGCCGAGTACCACGCGCCCGGCACGGAGTACCGGACCGGCGGGTTCGCCGACTACGTGCGCCACCTCGCCGGACTCGACGAGGAGGAGAGCGACCGGGTGTGGCGGGCGGAGCTCGCCGGACTCCCGAACCCCTCCCTGGTCGCCCCGGACCACACCCCGTCCGACCGGTTCGCCGACGCCGTCGACGAGGGCGCGGACCCCGGCACGGACATCGACGCCGCCGCACGGGCGGCCGGAGTGCCGCTGAGCGTGGCCGTGCACAGCGCCTGGGCCCTGACCCTCGGCGGCATCCTGCACGGCGGGGACGTGGTGTTCGGCTCCACCGTGTCCGGGCGCGACGCGGACGTCCCCGGCATCGAGGACATGGTCGGCCTCTTCATCAACACCGTCCCGGTACGCGCTCGTTGGTCCGACACCACCACCGCGGGCGAACTGCTCGCCTCGGTCCGGGAGCACCAGAGCGCGGTCCTGCCGCACAGCCACGTCTCGCTCGCCAGGACCGGGCGCCTGGCCGGACACGGCACCCTCTTCGACACCCTGGTGGTGTTCGACGTCGCGACCGACGTCGACGCGCTGCGACGGCCCGGCGACGACCTCGTCATCACCGCCATCGAGAACGAGGGCGCCCCGCACTACCCCCTGACCCTCGTCGTCGAACGTGCCCCCGGCGGGCGGGTCCGCTTCAACCTCGTCCACGACCGCGCACTGCTCCGCGAGGCCGGTGCCCGGGACATCCTGCGCACCTTCACCCGCACCCTCACCGCCCTGCTCACCCGGCTGGACGCCCCGGTCCGCGCCCTGGCGCACCCCGAGCACCGGGCCGCCGGGCCGACGGCCCCGACGACGCTCGGCGCGCTCTTCGACGCCGCCGCACGCCGCGACCCGGCCGCCGCCGCCGTCACCGCGTGCGCCCTCGACGGCACCACCCGCTCCCTGACCTACGGCGAACTCGCCGCAGCCCGGGACGCGTTGGTCCCCGCACTGCGCGCCGCCGGGGTCCGCCCCGGCAGCCGGGTCGCCGTCGCGGTCCCGCGCTCCGTGGAACAGGTGGTGGCCCTGGTCGCCGTCGTCACCGCCGGGGGCGCGTACGTACCCCTGGACCTGGCCTACCCGGACGAGCGCCTGGAGCACGTCCTCACCGACGCCGCCCCGCAGGTCGTCCTCGTCGCCCCCGGCGAGCGGGACCGCTTCGCCGGGCTGCTCCGCCGGACCGGAGGGGACCCCGCCCTCCTGGTGCTGGGCGAGGAACCGCCCCGCACCGAGCCGTCCGCGCCGGACACCGCACCCACCGGCGCCGTACGTACCGAGGCGGGCCCGCACGACCCCGCCTACGTCATCTACACCTCCGGATCGACCGGCCGGCCCAAGGGCGTCGTCGTCCCGCACTCCAGCGTGGTGACGCTCCTCGCCAACACCCGGCCCGCCATGGACTTCGGCCCCGACGACGTATGGGTCCAGTTCCACTCCTACTCCTTCGACTTCGCCGTCTGGGAGCTGTGGGGCGCGCTGGCGCACGGCTCGGAACTGCTGGTGCCGGAGTACGCCCTGACCCGCTCCCCGGTGGACTTCCACCGGCTGGTCCGCGAACGCGGGGTCACCGTCCTCAACCAGACCCCGTCCGCCTTCTACCAGTTCATCGAGGCCGACCGGCACGCCGGGGAACCGGCCACCGCGCTGCGCCGGATCATCTTCGGCGGCGAGGCGCTGGACCTCGGACGGCTGCGCGGCTGGGTCGAGCGGCACGGCACGGCCACGCCCGAACTGGTCAACATGTACGGCATCACCGAGACCACCGTCCACGTCACCCACCGGGTGCTCACCGACGAGGACTTCGGCGGCGGCGACACCAGCCCCATCGGCGGTCCCGTCCCCGGACTGACCACCCACCTCCTCGACGACCGGCTCCGGCCGGTTCCGCCCGGGCGGGTCGGCGCCATCTACGTCGCGGGCGACCAGGTGTCGCTCGGCTACCTCGGCAGGCCGGAACTCACCGCCGGGCGGTTCGTGGCCGACCCGTTCGCGGGCGACGGCTCCCGCATGTACCACACCGGCGACCTCGCCCGCCGCACCCTCGGCGGAGAGCTGGAGTTCGTGGGCCGCGCGGATGACCAGGTGCAGCTCAAGGGGTTCCGCGTCGAACTCGGCGAAGTCGAGGCCGCGATCAGGGAGTTCGACGGCATCACCGACGCGGCCGTCACCCCCGCCGACACCGGCGACCACCTGGTCGCCCACGTGGTCGGCCGGGCCCCCGGCGACCTCGCCCGCCTGCTCGCCGCCAAGCTGCCCGCCCACATGGTGCCGGCCCGCTTCCTGACCCTCGACGCCCTGCCGCTCACCGTCAACGGCAAGCTCGACCGCAAGGCCCTGGCCGAGCGCGCCGCACGGGAGGACACCCCCGCGGCCACGAGCGCCCCGGCGCCCGCCCCACGCGTCACCCTCGACGCGCTCGTCACCCTCTTCGCCGCGACCCTCCCGGAACCGGACGTCGACGCGGACACCGACTTCTTCATGGCCGGCGGTGACAGCATCGTCGCCATCACCCTGATCAACCGGGCCAGGGCGCTCGGCCTGCCCGTCGCACCCCGCGACGTGTTCCTCCACCGCACCCCGCGCGCGCTCGCCGCACACCTGGAGACCCGGACGCCGCAGCTCCCCGCCGCACCCCGGCCCGCCCCTCCGCAGGACGGCCCGGTCCACCCGACGCCGATCGTGCTGCGCCAGCGCGAACTGGGCGGCTCACTCGACCGGTTCGCCCAGGCCCGGACGCTCACCGCCCCCGCCACCACCACCCCCGCCGACGTCCGGCGCGCCGCCGGCACCCTGCTCGCCGCGCACCCGGCCCTGAGGCTGCGGCTCGGCACCGACCACGGGGTGTGGTCCCTCGCCACCGAACCCGCCATCGCCACCGTCCTGCTCCCGGACACCACCGACCCGACCGCCGCGGCGGACGAGGCCGCCGCGGGGCTCGACCCCTCGGCCGGGCGCCTCGTCGCCTTCTCCTGGATCGGGGAGACCCACACCCTCGTGGTCACCGCCCACCACCTCTGCGTCGACGCGGTCTCCTGGCTGATCCTGCTGGAGGACCTGGCCGCCGCCCTGCGCGGCGAGCCCCTGGCACCGCCGACCACTCCCTTCGCCGCGTACGCCGAAGCGCTGACCGCCCGCTCCGCCGAAGCGGTCGACGGCCTCGGCCACTGGCTCACCACCCTCGACGCCCCCGCCCCGCTGCCCCCGGCCACGGTGCCGCGCGTACGCACGACCGTGCTCCCGCCGGAGACCGGCGACCGGGTCACCCGCACCGCGCCAGGTGCCCTCGGCATCGGGCTCACCGAACTGCTCGTCGGCGCGCTGCGCGCCGCGCTGACCCGGATCCAGAGCGAGCCCACCGATCTCGCGATCGACCTCGAACACCACGGCCGCGTCCCCGCCCGGGACCACCACGACTACTCCCGTACGGTCGGCTGGTTCACCGCCGTCGCACCGGTCCGCCTCACCGCGCACACCGACCCCGTCGCCGCCGCCCGCGAAGCCGCCGCGCGCCGGCCCGGCGAGGACGGGCACCTCGGCTACGGCCTGCTCCGCCACCTCAACCCGCAGACCGGCCCCCTCCTGACCGCCCGCCCGCACCCCCAGGTGCTCTTCAACTACCTGGGCCGGGGCAGCGAGTCGCAGGCGCTCCGCCTCACCCCGGGGGACCAGGGCAGCCCGTACGCCGTCGAGGTCAACGCCTGGACCGACAGCGCCACCGGCGGCCTGCACGCGGAGTTCACCCTCGCCGACGGCGTCCCCGACACGATCACCGGGCACTGGGGGCGCGCGCTGGAGGAGATCGCCGACGCCTGCGCGACCGCCGAGCGCACCGCGCCGGTCACCCCGCTCCAGCGCGGCCTCTACTTCCAGGCCCAGCTGGCGGGCACCGCCGGACACTACGTCGCCCAGAGCTGGTTCACCTTCGACCGGCGCCTGGACACCGACGCGCTCGCCGAGGCGATGGCGCACGTGATCACCCGCCACCCGGTCGTCGGCGCCGGTTTCACCACCGACGACGACGGCAACCCCGTCCAGGTCCTCGCCGCCGGCCGGCGCGTACCCGTCCGCACGGTCTCCCTCAGCACGGAGGCCGAGACCGACGCCCTGCGCGCCCGGGACCGCGACACCGGATTCGACCCCGGCGAACCGCCGCTGATCCGGCTGACCGTGGTGCGGCTGCCCGACGACCGCGACGGCCTGCTGCTCAGCTACCACCTGCTGCTCTGGGACGGCTGGTCCCGCGAGACCGTGCTCCGCGACCTCTTCGACGCGTACCGGGCGGTCCTCGCGGGCGAACCGCTCGACCCGGCACCGGCCACCCCCTCCTTCGAGGACCACGCCCGCGCGCTCGCCGCCAAGGACCCCGCCGACTCCACCCGATTCTGGACCGGCCACCTCGCCGGACTCACCGGCCCGACCCTGCTCGCCGGACCGGACCCGTCCTTCCCGGACGAGCTGCCGCGCGCCCTCACGCAGACCCTCACCACCGAGGCGTCCGACCTCCTGCGCGAGGCCGCCAGGACCCACGGGGTCACCCTCAACTCCGTGCTGACCGGCGCCTTCGGCCTGCTGCTCGGCGCCCACACCGGCCGCGCCGACGCGGTGTTCGGCGTCACCGTCTCCGGCCGCGAGGGCGAAGGCACGTCCGGCATCGTCGGCGTGCTCCTCAACACCGTGCCGCAGTGGACCCGGCCCCGCCCGGACGACACCGCCGGCGCCTACCTCGCCGCCGTCCAGCGGGACCGGGTCGAGGCGATGGACCACGAACACCTCGGGCTCGGCGAGATCCAGCGGGCCGCCGGACACGACAGCCTCTTCGACAACCTCTTCGTGCTCCAGAACTTCCTGGACATGGACGCGTTCGCCGCGATGAACGCCCGCCACGGCATCACCTCGGTGAAGGCCGACGACTCGACCCACTACCCCTTCACCTGGGTCGTCACCCCCGGCGACCGCCTCACCGTCAAGCTGGAGTACCGCGACGACGACACCGAGGGCGCCCGCCGCCTGCTGACCGGCTACCTGCGCGTGCTCGACGCCCTGGCCCGCTCCACCGGTCCGCTCGGCGCACTCCCCGGCCTCGGCGACCCGCCCGCGCCCGCCGACCGCACCGGCATCGGCACGGACACCGTCGTCGACCGGTTCGACCTGGCCGCCGACCGCGCCCCCGGGCGGACCGCGCTCGTCGCCCACGGCGCCACGATGACCTTCGCGGAACTCAGGGACCGCAGCCGCGCCCTCGCGGGCGTGCTCGCCGCACGTGGCATCGGCCCGGAGACCACCGTCGGCCTCGCCCTCCCGCGCTCCCTCGACTCGATCGTGGCGCTCTTCGCGGTGCTGCGCACCGGCGCCGCGTACGTACCGCTGGAGCTCGACCACCCCGACGAGCGGATCGCCGCGATCGTCGCCGACGCCCGGCCCGCGGTCACCCTCACCGTCAGTGCCGTCGCACCCCGGCTGACCGGCGAGCTGATCGCACTCGACCGCCCGCTCCCCGACGCCGAACCCCTCGTCACCTTCGCGCCCGAGGACCCCGACCGCCTGCGGCACCCCGCGTACACCATCTACACCTCCGGATCGACCGGGAAGCCCAAGGGCGTGGTCACCGAGTACGCCGGCCTCACCAACATGCTGGTCAACCACCAGCGCCGCATCTTCGAACCGGTCCTCGCCGAACACGGCCACCGGACCTTCCGCATCGCGCACACCGTGTCGTTCGCCTTCGACATGTCGTGGGAGGAACTCCTCTGGCTCGCGGACGGCCACGAGGTGCACATCTGCGACGAGGAACTGCGCCGCGACGCCCCCCGGCTCGTCGCCCACTGCCTCGAACACGGCATCGACGTCATCAACGTGACCCCGACCTACGCCCAGCAGCTGGTCGCCGAGGGGCTGCTCGACGACCCCGCCCACCGCCCCGCGCTGGTCCTGCTCGGCGGCGAGGCCGTCACCCCCGCCCTCTGGCAGCGACTCGCCACCACGGAGGGCACCGTCGGCTACAACCTCTACGGGCCCACCGAATACACCATCAACACCCTCGGCGTCGGCACCTTCGAATGCCAGGACCCGGTGGTCGGCGTACCGATCGACAACACCGAGGTGTACGTACTCGACCCGTGGCTGCGCCCCCTGCCGGACGGCGTCCCCGGCGAGCTGTACGTGAGCGGGGTCGGCATCGCCCGCGGCTACCTCGGGCAGACCGCCCAGACCGCGCACCGGTTCGTCGCCTGCCCGTTCGGCGAACCCGGCACCCGGATGTACCGCACCGGGGACCTGGTGCTCCGGCGGCCCGACGGAAACCTGAACTACCTCGGCCGCACCGACCAGCAGGTCAAGATCCGCGGCCACCGCGTCGAACTCGGCGAGGTGGAGGCCGCGTTCGCCGCACACCCCGCGGTGCGTTTCGTCGCCGCCGTCGCCCAGCCCGACCCCCAGGTCGACGGAGCCCACCGGCTCGCCGCCTACCTGGTGCTGGACGGTCCCGGCGGCGCCGACGGCGGCGCGGACCTCGCGGCGGTCGCCGCCGACGTGGGCGCCGGACTGCCGGACTTCCTGCGCCCGACGCACTACGCGCGGGTCGACGCCATCCCGCTGACCGTCAACGGCAAGGCCGACACCAAGGCCCTGCCCGAGGCCAAGCCGCTCGGCGTCCTCACCACGGCCGGCGAACGCGCCCCCGAGAACGAAACGGAGACCCTGGTCTGCGAGTTCTTCGCCGAGGCACTCGACCTGGACGACGACGAGGTCAGCGCCGTGAGCGATTTCGTCTCCCTCGGGGGACACTCCATGCTGGCGGTGCGGCTGATCGGGCTGCTCCGCCGGGAGTACGGACCCGTGATCACCATCCGTGATCTGCTCACCCTGCGAACCCCGGAAGCGATTGCGCGCCACCTTGAAGACAACAGCTGACACCCAGCGGCCCCGCCAGGGCGCCGACATCCTGCGGACCGCCCTGCGCCGCAACCTCGGCGCCATGGCCTGGGGCACCGTCCTCATGGGCCTCTACCAGGCCGGTGAGACGGCGTTCCCCATCGCGCTCGGGCTGATCGTCGAGCACTCCCTGCAGGAACGCAGCCTCGGCAGACTCCTGCTGTCGGTCGGCGCGCTGGCCGTGATCATCACGACCGTGTCGCTGTCCTGGCGGTTCGGGATGCGCATCCTGCAGAAGGCCAACACCACCGAGGCCCACCACTGGCGGGTCCGCGTCGCGGCCTGCGGACTCCAGCCGGTGGCCCGGGACATGGACCTGAAGTCCGGCGAGGTGCTGACCATCGCCACCGAGGACGCGGACCAGACCGCCGACATCATCGAGGTGGTGCCGCTGCTGGCCAGCTCGGTCGTCGCGATCCTCGTCGCGGGGACCGCGCTCGGACTGGCCGACCCGCGTCTGGGCCTGCTGGTGTTCGTGGGAGCCGCCGCGATCCTCTCGGTCCTCGGCGTGCTGTCGAAGCGGATCGGCGCGAGCACCAAGGAGCAGCAGGCCCGGGTGGCGCGGGCGGGCGCCAAGGTCGCCGACCTGATCACCGGCCTGCGCCCGCTGCACGGCTTCGGCGGCAACCACGCAGCGTTCCGGTCCTACCGCGAGGTCAGCACCGAGGCGAAGCGGCAGGCGATCACGGTCGCCCGGGTCAACGGCGCCTACGCGGGCGCCTCGCTGGCCCTCAACGCGATGCTCGCCGCCGCCGTGACCCTGGTGGCGGGCTGGCTCGCCTTCGACCGGCAGATCACCGTCGGGGAACTCGTCATGGCGGTGGGGCTGGCGCAGTTCATCATGGAACCGATGAAGCTGTTCTCGGAGATGCCGAAGTACGTGATGATGGCCCGCGCGTCGGCGGAGCGGATGGCACTGGTCCTCGACGCCCCGGCGGTCGCCGCCCCGGGCACGGGAAGCCCCGAGCCCGGCGGCGGCCTGGAGATCGACCGCGTCCGCCACGGCTCACTGCGCGAACTCAAGTTGCAGGTCGCCGCAGGGGAGTTCGTCGCGATCGCCGCCTACCAGCCGCGCGCCGCCGCCGAGTTCGCGGCGATCCTCGCCCTGAACGTACCGCCCCACGCGTACGAGGGGGTGGTGCGGCTCGGCGGTCAGGAGCTCGGCGACCTGCCCGCCGAGGCGGTACGCGCCCACCTGCTGGTGAACCCGTACGACGGGGAGATCTTCGCGGGCACGCTCCGGACCAACATCGATCCCTCCGGCACCAGCCGCATGATCCCGGAGGCCGTCGAGGCGTCCCTGCTGACCGACGTCGTCGCCCTGCACCGCGAAGGGCTCGACCACGTCGTCCGCGACCGGGGCGCCAACCTCTCCGGAGGGCAGCGCCAACGGCTCTCCCTGGCCCGGGCCCTGGCCGCCGACAGCGACATCCTGGTCCTGCACGACCCGACCACGGCGGTCGACGCGGTCACCGAACAGCTCGTCGCCCGCAACGTCGCCGAACTGCGCCGGGGCCGCACCACGGTCGTGCTCACCAGCAGCCCGGCCCTCCTGGACGCCGCCGACCGGGTCCTCGTCCTGGACGACGGCGTCATCACCGCCGAGGCCACCCACCGCCACCTCCTCGCCACCGACGAGGCGTACTGCCGGGCGGTGGCGCGATGACCCGATGACCCCGCCGCCCCGGCCGACTCCGGTCCGGGGCGGCGGGGCCCGGACCGGGGCGCGAGGTCGGCACGGCTCGCGGGGTCGGCAGGGCTCAGCCCAGCGCCCAGGCGACATCCCTGAGCAGGGCGTGCCGCCAGCCCACCCGGTCGTGGCCCGAGGGCGACCGCGAGACCCGCACGGTCGCCCCGGCCGCCTCGGCCAGGGACTCGACCGCCTCGCAGTGGGGGAGCATCCGCGTCTCGTGTTCCCCCACGTCGAACGCGACCCGCAGCCCGGACAGCCCGGGGTGCTTCCGCAGCCGGCCGGCCAGGGCGCCCCCGGGCGGCCCGCCCAGCGGGTCCGCCGCACCCACGGCCTCCGGGGACCACCAGAACGACCCCGACTGCACCGCGACCCGTGACACCAGCTCCGGGAAGTCCAGCGCCGCGTGGAGCGCGCTCAGCCCGCCGAGGCTCTGCCCGGCCACCACCAGCCGGCCGGGGTCCGCCGGCACGCCGGACTCCGCCACCAGCGGCAGCAGTTCGTCGCGGACCGCCTCCCAGAGGCCGGGCCGGCATCCGAACTCCGCCTCCCGGTCCTTCACCGGCAGGAAGACCAGCGTGACCGGAGGCATCTCACCCGCGGCCACCGCGGAGTCGAACGCGGTGGTGGCCGGATGCAGATGGAGCCAGTCGTCCCCGTCGAGCAGCACCACCACCGGCCCGCCGCCGCCCGCCGGATGCACGCGTACGGTGCGCCGCCCGCCGAGCCGCTCGCTCGCCCAGCGCAGCCTCGTACGCGGAAGGGGCAGCACGTCGTCCGCTCCGACCAGGGGCCAGTGCGGCTGCGGCGGGGCGTCCGGGGTCGCGGCCAGCGAGCGGTCGCCCCCGGCGCCCGCCGGGTTGAGCGGATCGGCGTACGCCCCTTCGTCCGCGAGGAGTTGGTAGGTCACCCGCAGCCGCTCGGGCATCGCCACCTCGGCGTACCAGCAGTCCGTGTCGCCGAACCGGCGCAGCGGCACCGGCTCGGACCAGCTCTCGAAGACGACCCGCGCGGGGGACCCGCGCCACAGGAAGAGGGCCACCCAGCCGCCGTCGGGGGAGGGCACCGACAGGGGAGTGCGCGCCGCCGCCCAGAACGCCTCGGTCCCCGGAGTGCCGGACAGCCCGAAGTCCGCGAAGGGCGAGGGGCGGTGGCGGTCTGCCGCGAGGCCGGGGGCGGCCGTCACGGCCGGCCGGTGGTGCGGTGGGCGTCCGTGGTCCGGCGGCACGCGCCCAGCGGCGGGCGGGCTCCGTCCCCGGTACGGAAGCGTTCGGTCACGGGAAGCATCAACGTCTCCTTGTGAGAGGGAAGTCGAAAGGCTAGGCTCACGGTGATTAGGGTAGCCTAACCTGATGAATCCGTTCAGGGTGGGCGGCGGTCCGGCCGCGCACCACCCGCACGACACGGCCGCCCGGCCGGTCCGCCGAGGAGGCGCTGACACATGAGCACCAACCCGTTCGACGACCCCGAAGGCCGCTTCCTGGTCCTGGTGAACGACGAGGGCCAGCACTCGCTCTGGCCGTCCTTCGCCGAGGTCCCCGGAGGGTGGGCCATCGCCTTCGAGGAGAACACCCGGGAGGCGTGCCTGGAGTTCGTCGAGGCCAACTGGACCGACCTGCGGCCCCGTTCGCTCGCCGAGACCATGGGCGCCTGACGTCTGGGGGTGAGGTCGCCCCGACGCGCGGACGCTCTGATGCGCGGTCCGCGCCACGACGGGCGCCGGGGAAGACATCGCGCCCGCGCGCGGTTGTCGTCGTACATGACGTCATTCAAGGGCTTCCGCCCCGCCACCGCCGAACTCCTCGACGGCAGGAACTTCGCCACCCTCGCCACCGTCAACCCCGACGGTGGGCCGCAGACCTCGGTCGTCTGGTTCGAGCGTGAGGGCGACACGCTGCTCATCTCCGTGACCGCCGCGCGCAAGAAGGCCCGGAACATCGCGCGCGATCCGCGGGTCAGCCTCACGGTCTTCGATCTGGGCGACCCGTACCGGTCGGCCGAGATCCGGGGCACCGCCGAGCTGCTGCCCGACCCGGACAAGGAGTTGCCGAAGAGGCTCTCGCAGCGCTATCTGGCGCAGGACCCGCCTTCCGAGGGCCCCGAGGAGACGCGGCTGATCGTCCGTGTCACCCCGGAACGGGTGAACGACTTCGCGGCCGAGGTCTCCGTACCGGCCGAGTAGCCGCACCCGACCGGATGCCGAGCCGGGCCGATCGCCCCTTGCGGGACCGGCCGGCGTGCTCACCCGCCACCACGGGCCCCCGTGGCCGCCGCTGTTCCGCGGCTGCCGCCGGGGCCCGTCGTCGTACCCGCCGGGTCAGGGCCGCGGCGGGGTCCAGGCAGCGACGAGTTCGATGAGCCCGGGGAAGCGGGCGTCGAGGTCCTCGGTCCGTACGTGGCTGCGCCGTTCGAGGCCGTACTGCCGCTGCCGGGTGACCCCCGCCTCGCGCAACGCCTTGAAGTGGTGGGTCAGCGAGGACTTGGGGCGGTCCAGCCCGAACCAGCCGCAGGAGTGGTCGAACTCCTCCGATTCCAGAAGGAGTTTGCGGACGATGGTGAGCCTGAGGGGGTCGCTGAGCGCCCCGAGGACCGTTTCCAGGCGGAGATCCTGGACCGCGGGCTCCGGCAGCGGGTCGGGCAGGCCGAGAGGTGCGGCGGGAGCGGTGGGGATGACGTTCGTGTCGGGCATCGGTGGTCCCTCGCGGCTCGATTCCACTGTACGAGTTCAATCGTACTGCATGCTAAGTTCGACTCGACTCGTACTGCTGGGTGGTCGAAAGGAACAGCCATGTCCGAAACCGCGGCCCCGACCGAAACCGCATCCCCGACCGAAACCGCATCCCCGGCCGGAGCCGGAGGTGATGCCGGAGCCGAAGCCGCACCCGGGGGCAAGGGGTTACCCGCCCGTGCCGGCGGCCGGACGCCCGCACCGCTGTGGTGGGTCTGGCTCGCTGCCTGGCCGGTCACCGCCGTGTTCGTCCTCTCCAACGCGGCGACCCCGCTGTACGTGCTCTGGCAGCGCGACATCGGGTTCTCCAAGGGCACCTTGACGGTCGTCTTCGCCTTCTACATCGTCGGCCTCATCGGCTCCCTCCTGGTCTCGGGCGTGGTCTCCGACCGCGTCGGGCGCAAGCCCGTACTGCTGCCCGCCCTCGGGCTCGCCCTGGTCGCCTGCCTGGTCTTCGCCACCGCCACCGGTGTGGCCGCGCTGATCGTCGCGCGCCTGCTCACCGGGATCGCGGTGGGCGCCGTCGTCTCGGCAGGCATGGCGGCGGTGACCGACGTGGCGGGCGCGGACCGGAAGCGGACCGCCGCTCTGCTCGCCTCCTGCGCGATGGTCTTCGGAGCAGGACTCGGCCCCTTCCTTGCCGGTGTGCTCTCCGAGACGCTGCCCGCGCCGACCGTCACCGTCTTCGCCGTCGAAGCCGCACTGCTGGCCGGCGCCGTGGTCGCGGTTCTGCGCATGCCGATCCGGCGACCCGACCCCTCCCCGGCGGGCGCATGGGTGCGCGTACCCTCCGTCCCGCGCGGGAACGGCCGCCAACTCATGCTGGGCATCGCGGTGTTCGCCCCCGGCATCACCGCGACCTCGTTCATGCTGTCGCTCGGGCCCTCACTGCTCTCGGGTCTCCTGGGCACCACCAGCCGCATCGTCGCCGGAACCATGGCCTTCGCCATGTTCCTCGCCGCGACAGGAGTGCAGTTCGCGGTCCAGCGGCTGGCCCGCCCCCTCGTCCTGACAGCCGGAGCGGTCGCCACCGCGACGAGCATGCTGGTGCTGATCGCCGCCGTGCACACCGCCTCGGCGCCCCTCCTGATCACCTCCGCCCTCCTCGCCGGTGCGGGGCAGGGCCTGGGCCAGCTCGGAGGGCTCTCCCTGCTCAACGCGGCCGTCCCGCCCGGCCGCCTCGCGGAGGCCAACGCCGCACTGAACGTGGGAGGTTACGTCCCCGCGGGCCTGCTGCCCGTGACCGCCGGATACCTCAGCGACGCCGTCGGCCTGACCACCGGGGCCACCGCGTTCGGCTCGGTCCTCCTCGGCCTCGCGGTCGCCGGGGGCCTGGTGGTCCTCACGGACCGGCGGCGCGCACCAGTGGCCCGGCGCGCCTGACCCGGCCGCTCCGGACGGCGGGTCCGCCGCGAGGAGGCGCCGCGGACCCGCCCGTCGTGGTCACACGGGAGCCGGCAGCGTCCGCACCGCCCCCGGGGCCACGAGGGATTCGGCGCCGCTCGGCACGGGCACGGCGGAGAAGAGGGCGTCCTGCTCCCGCTGCAACTCCTGCTTGCGCGCCGCACTGGTGGAGGGGAGCCGCTGCTCCTCGTACAGCTTGTGGGTGGCCTCCTGGGCGTGCTTGCTGGCGGGGGTGTGGAACTGGATCTCGAAGAGCTGTCCCGAACGGGGCGCCCGCCAGCCGGTGTTGAGGGCCCGGTAGCCGCTCGTACGGCCCCAGGTGTTCGACCACTTGGTGCTGTCGTTCCCGAAGGCGTCCAGCGTGTCCGAGGCATTGGTGACACCGGCGGTGTACTCGGCGTCCTGCCACTGCACGGTGTAGCGCACGGCGTCCGAGATGCCGGCCAGCACCGTGTCGACATTGCGGCCGGAGTCCTCGCCGAGCGCGGTGGCGACCTTGCGCTTCAGGGAGTCGGGCGACTTCAGCCGCTGGTCGAAGCCGATGATCTCCGCGCCCGAGAGGGCGGCGGCGGTGCGGACCTGGACGCTGATGGTGCGCTCCGCCTGCCGGGCGTGGTCCAGGTAGGCGTCGACCTTGTTGTTCTCGTCGGCGGTCAGGGTCAGGCCGCCCTCGCCCTTCCAGCCCTGGTGCTCGTCGGCCGCGGCCACCGAACCCAGGGAGAGAACGGCGGTGGCGGCGACGGCGACGGCGGCACGGCCGACGACGACGGGTCGGGTGCTGATGTTCATGCGGCGTTACCGGTCTTTCTGGTGCGGGGGAAGTGATCCCGGTCCGTCAGGCGGATCACGCCCTGCGAACGATCATGACCGCCGCGAGTCACGTCCCGTACCGGACCGGAGAGCCGTCCCGGCCCCTGCTTGCCGTGCACGGCCGTCCGCCCGAGCGGGCGAGTGACCACCCGGGCGGTGCGTGCTTCACTCCGCTTCCCAGTCCCAGGTGTCGAAGTACGCCGTCTCACCCGACCGCCGGGCACCGTCGATGGCCAGCAGCCTGCGGTAGTCGCCGTCGGGCATGTGGTCCCGCCATTCCTCCAGCGGCCGTACGCGCACCTCGTCGTGCTCCGCCGGATCCAGGACGATCGCCTCGATCTGACGCCGGGTCAGCCGCCCGCCGTCGAAGACGCACCCGAAGGTGCTGTACGGCCACTGGGCGCCCGGCAGACCGTAGACGGCGGCCAGCAGACGCCGGGGAGGTCCGGCGACGACGATCCCGGTCTCCTCCCGGCACTCGCGCACCGCCGTACCCCAGGGACGCTCACCCGGGTCCATGGTGCCGCCGGGCACCTGCCACGGGTGCGAGGAGGAGTACACCGCGTGCAGTTGCAGGGGATGGCCGTCCTCGTCGGTGAAGTACAGCCCGGCGAAGCCCGTGGCGCGCATGACCGTCTCCGCGAACTGCGCGGTGGACAGGCCCGCCGCCTCCCCGGACTCCCGTACGGGCGTCCGGGTCATCCGCAGCAGCGCGGAGTCGCGGAAGAAGCCGAACCGCTCGTAGAACGGCGCCGGTTCGCCGCCGGTGTGCAGCGCGTACTCGGTGACGCCCAGCTCCTCCAGATGCCGCAGCAGCGCGCCCAGCGCGGTACTGGCGTAGCCGCGCCCGCGGTGGGCGGGCTCGGTGGCGACGGCGTCCACGTGCGCCGCCAGACCCTCGGGGGAGTCGCGCGACGGGAAGACCGGATGCACCAGGGCGAGCGCGCAACTGGCCAGCCCGCCGCCCCCCGGCGCGTCGACGACGTAGGCCACCGCGCTTCCGGCCGCCGCGAGACGGGCCGCCAGGAGGGTACGGGTCGCGGCGAACCGCTCCGGCGAAAGCGGCTCGGAGCACGTGTGCGCCGACTTCAGACGAGCGATCTCCGCCGCGTCTGCGGGAACGGCGGGCCGGGGCTCGGGGACGGCGAAGTACCGGGCGGCAACGGCCGGTACGCACCGGTCCCCGGCACCGTCCGGGCGGCGCGAACGCGGCACCGGGCTCCGCTCCCGGTTCACGGCCTCGGGCAGCGCCCGTTCGCCGTGCCCGGGAAGGGCCCGGCGCGTCCGGACCGGTGGCGCGGTGGGCTGCTCTCCGGCAGCCTCGCCCCTCATGCGAGGTCCCCGGGCCGCCGGGCGAGCCGCACGGTGAACACGCTCTCCTCGGTCAGCGGGCCGAGCGCGGCGTGCGCACCGAGGAGCCGGCGCACCTCGTCCTCGAAGGTGGGGTGCCGGTCGCCGAAGAGCGCCGGAGCGGCGAACGTCGTCGTGGCGAGATACCCCAGTACCCGGTCCGGACTCCACATCCGGGAAACCGGGAACGCGTACGTGCGCACCCGGCTGAACGCCGAAGCGGCCAGATCCTCTTCGTACGGCCGGGAGGGTTCCACGTACGCGTCGCCCGCCCCCGCGCGGCGGACGGGCCCCAGATACGACTGGATGAGCGCCCGCAGCGCACGCGTCCAGTCGGCGTCGTGCGTCCACAGGCTTCGGTCCTCCATCACCGCGAAGGCCGCACCCGGCGCGGCGATCCGGTCCGCCATCGCGAGGACGGCCGGCCGGTCCATCCAGTGGAAGGCCCGGCAGCAGGTGATCAGATGCGGACGGGGGGCCGAACCCCCGGGCGCGAAGTCCTCCGCCCGGCCGACGAACCGCGCGACGCGCGACGTGCCCAGTTCCGGCAGGAGTCGGTCCACCGCGGCACGCATCCGCTCCTTCCCCGTGTCCACCAGGGACACGTGGGCCGAGGGAACCAACCCGATCAAGGAAAGCGGCACTTGGCCGGTTCCCGTCCCGAGGTCCAGCAGCGCCGGACCGGGCACCCGGGCGAGCGTCCGCGCGAGAAGCCGGGCCGCCTCCGCCGGAACACCCGGCCGGTGACGTGCGTATGCCCGGGCGGAGCCGAAGAGGTCCGGTGGCGGGGGGCTCGGGGCCAGATGGTCTTCCGTCGTCAACGGTGTCGCTCCTTCGGGCATGTCGGCGCCGGGAGGGCACGCGGGCGGGCGAGGCGCGCATCGGCGTGGAAGTCCCCGCGCCGCGCGGGCCGGCCTGCTCGGCGGCCGGTGGGTGGAGGTCACCCACTGCCCTGTGAACGCACATTCCCGCCTCGCGGTCACGGACGCACCCGCCCGGTTTCGCCGGGCTGGAGGCCGCGGCCCCGGCACGTGCCCGGACCCGCCGCGTCCACCGGACCGCGGCCCGTTCACGAAGCCGCCACACCCCCCGCGCCGCAGCCTCGGGCCGGAACGGATCGCCGGGTCTCCAACCGCAGGCGTGGGCCCACTGCGTACGGGCGACGGACCTGCGACCAGCCCCCGCACGGGTCCTGCCGCGAGACTGCCGTCGGTCGCACTGGAACCTAGTGCAACAGGCTGACACCGCGCCGGAGTTGGCTGGCTCGTCCGGGTTCGCCCGATCGTCGCCGCGGTCGCGGACCGGACCGTGCCGCCGGAACCTCCGACGACTCCGCACCCCTCCCGGCGGCCGTCCGCCACCGGCGAGCTACCGCGCGACGAACACGGCCGTCAACCCGCACCCCGTGTGCTGATCCACGCCCGAATCAGGTCTGGTGTCACGCCGGTCGCAGGGGGCAGCATCAGACCCCCGCCCCTCGCCAACCGTGCACGGCGGCCCACGTTTCCGAAGGAGCCCTATCCATGCGCATCGGAGTGACCCGCGAGCCGACCGGGGAGACCCGGGTGGCCGCGACACCCACGACCGTAAGACAGCTCATCGCCCTCGGCTACGAACTGGTCGTCGAGTCCGGATCGGGCGAGCTCTCCGCCTTCACCGACCTCGCGTACACCGAGGCCGGAGCCACCGTGGGCACCGCGAACGAGGCGTGGAGCGCGGACATCGTCCTGCGCGTCAACGGCCCCTCGCCGGACGACGTCGACCGGCCGAAGGACGGCGCCTACCTCGTCTGCACCCTGGCCCCCGCACACAACCCCGGCCTCGTGGACGCCCTGGCCGAACGGGACATCACCGTGCTGGCCATGGACGCCGTGCCGCGCATCAGCCGCGCCCAGTCCCTGGACGTCCTCTCCAGCATGGCCAACATCGCCGGCTACCGCGCCGTCATCGAGGCCGCCCACGAGTTCGGCCGGTTCTTCACCGGCCAGGTGACCGCCGCCGGAAAGGTCCCGCCGGCCAAGGTGCTCGTGGCCGGCGCCGGAGTCGCCGGCCTGGCGGCGATCGGTGCCGCGTCCAGCCTCGGCGCCGTCGTACGCGCCACGGACCCACGCCCCGAGGTCGCCGACCAGGTCCGATCGCTGGGCGGTGAGTACCTCCCGGTCGTCGTCGACGAAGACGCCCAGCAGTCCGGCGACGGCTACGCCAAGGCCACCACGGACCTGTACGACACGGCCGCCGCCGAGCTCTACTCCGCCCAGGCCGCCGACGTCGACATCATCATCACCACCGCCCTCATCCCCGGCCGCCCGGCCCCCCGGCTGATCACCGAAGCCGACGTCGCCACCATGAAGGCCGGTTCCGTGATCGTCGACATGGCCGTCGCGCAGGGCGGCAACGTCGCCGGCAGCGCGGAGGGCCGGAGGATCGTCACCGCCAACGGCGTGACCATCCTCGGCTACAGCGACCTGGCGGGCCGCCTCCCCACCCAGGCCAGCCAGTTGTACGGCACCAACCTCGTCAACCTGCTGAAACTGCTCACCCCCGGAAAGGACGGCCACGCCGTCCTCGATCTCGACGACCCCGTCCAGCGCGGCATCACGGTCGTCCGCGCCACCGGGGACGGGCGCGGAGAGAAGCTCTGGCCGCCGCCCCCGGTCCAGGTCAGCGCGGCCCCCGCGACCGCTCCCGCCGCCACGGCGGCCCCGGCACCGCAGACGAAGACCCTGGCCGGTCCCGCGAAACTCGCACTCGTCCTCACCGGAATCGCCCTGCTCTGGCTGGTGATCGCGTTCGCCCCCGCGCCGATCCCGCAGAACTTCACCGTACTCACGCTGGCGGTCGTCATCGGCTACTACGTCATCGGCAAGGTCCACCACGCGCTCCACACACCCCTGATGAGCGTCACCAACGCCATCTCCGGGGTCATCGTCGTCGGAGCACTGGTCCAGGTCGGCCTCGGCGGGCACATGATCCAGGCGCTGGCCGGCCTCGCGACCCTGCTCGCCTCCATCAACATCGTCGGCGGCTTCGCGGTGACGCGCCGCATGCTCGCCATGTTCAGCAAGGGGAACTGACGTGACCGCAGCCTCGATCTCCACCGCGGCCTACCTCGTCGCCGCCCTGCTCTTCATCCTCTCCCTGGCGGGCCTGAGCAAGCACGAGACGGCCCGGCAGGGCTGGACGTACGGGGTCGCCGGCATGGCCGTCGCCCTCGCCGCCACCATCGGCCTGACCCTCCACGACACCTCGGTACGGGGCGCCACCGCGCTCGTCCTCGCGATCTCCCTCGCCGTCGGCGCGGTCATCGGGATCTGGCGCGCCCGCATGGTGCGGATGACCGGCATGCCCGAACTGATCGCGCTGCTCCACTCGTTCGTCGGACTCGCCGCCGTACTGGTCGGCTGGGCCTCCTACATCGAGGTCGAACGCCACGGAGAGGGCGGCTTCTCCGGATCGCTCCTGACCATCCACCACGCCGAGGTCTCCCTCGGCATCTTCATCGGCGCCGTCACCTTCACCGGCTCGATCGTCGCCAACCTCAAGCTGAGCGCGAGGATCAAGTCCGCCCCCCTCGTCCTGCCGGGCAAGAACGTCCTCAACCTCGGCGCGCTGCTCGCCTTCGTGGTCCTCACCGTCCTCTTCGCCGCCCGCCCGACGCTCTGGCCGGTCATCGCCGTGACCGCGATCGCGCTGCTCTTCGGGTGGCACCTGGTCGCCTCGATCGGCGGTGGCGACATGCCCGTCGTGGTCTCCATGCTCAACAGCTACTCCGGCTGGGCGGCTGCCGCGAGCGGCTTCCTGCTCGACAACGACCTGCTCATCGTCGTCGGCGCGCTGGTCGGCTCCTCGGGTGCCTACCTCTCGTACATCATGTGCAAGGCCATGAACCGCTCCTTCGTCTCCGTCATCGCGGGCGGCTTCGGGATCGAGGCGCCCGGGGGCGGCGGTGACGACGGGCTGGGGGAGCACCGCGAGACCAACGCCGACGAGACCGCCGAGCTCCTGGCCGGCGCCTCCCGCGTAGTGATCACCCCCGGTTACGGCATGGCGGTGGCCCAGGCGCAGTACCCGGTCGCCGAACTGACCCGCCTCCTGCGGTCCCGGGGCGTCGACGTGCGGTTCGCCATCCACCCGGTCGCGGGCCGCCTGCCGGGCCACATGAACGTGCTGCTCGCCGAAGCCAAGGTGCCCTACGACATCGTGCTGGAGATGGACGAGATCAACGACGACCTCGCCGGCACCGACGTCGTCCTGGTCATCGGCGCCAACGACACCGTCAACCCCGCCGCCATGGACGACCCCGGCAGCCCGATCGCCGGTATGCCGGTCCTGCGCGTCTGGGAGGCCGCGAACGTCGTCGTCTTCAAGCGGTCGATGGCCAGCGGATACGCCGGTGTGCAGAATCCGCTCTTCTTCCGCGAGAACACCGCCATGCTCTTCGGCGACGCGAAAACCAGGAGCGACGAGATCGTGGCCGCCCTGACCGCCCTCGCCGGCACCCGCGTGACGCCGGTCGCCGCTTGAGAGACCCGCCCGCCCGCCCCGCCCCGATGCCGGGCGCGGGCGGGCGGGCCCTCCGGCGCCCGGACGCCGCCCGTCGGCACCGGCGGAAACCCTCGGTGCGAAGATGCGACGACATGAGGAGTGGGTCGAACAAGGGATTGCTGTGGGCTACGAACTTTCGAACCGGCTCGTCGTCGGGATCGCGTCCAGCGCTCTCTTCGACCTGACCGAGTCGGACGCCATCTTCCGCGAGCAGGGCGAGAAGGGCTACCGCGACCACCAGGAGAAGCACCGGGACGACGAGCTCCGCCCGGGAGTGGCGTTCCCGTTCATCCGGCGCCTGCTGTCGCTGAACGACCTGAACGAGGCCGAAGACCCTCTGGTGGAGGTCATCGTCCTGTCCCGCAACGACCCCGACACCGGCCTGCGGGTCATGCGCTCCATAGCGTCCCACGGGCTGCCGATAAGCCGGGCCATCTTCCGGCAGGGCCGGTCACCGTACAACTTCATGCCCGCGCTCAACATGTCGCTGTTCCTGTCGGCGAACGAGCAGGACGTCCGCGAGGCCGTCTCCTCCGGCCTGGCGGCCGGCCACGTCCTGGGCGCACCGCACGAGGACGACTGGGACGACGACGACCTGCGCATCTCCTTCGACTTCGACGGCGTACTCGCCGGCGACGAGTCGGAGCAGGTGTTCCAGACCGGCGGGATCGAAGAGTTCCGCGCCCACGAGACGAGGAACGCCGCGATCCCGCACGGTGCCGGGCCGCTCAAGGAATTCCTCGCCGGTGTGAACCGCATCCAGCGGCGCGAGGAGGAGGAACGCGGCAGGAATCCCGGCTACCGGATCCGTCTCCACGTCTCCATCGTCACCGCGCGGAACGCGCCCGCCCACGAGCGCGCGGTCACCAGCCTCAAGGAGTGGGGTCTGAGGGTCAACGACGCCTTCTTCCTCGGCGGCATCGACAAGGGCGAGATCATGAAGATCCTCAGGCCGCACATCTTCTTCGACGATCAGGAGACCCACCTGGTCAGCACCTCGCGGACGACGCCCAGCGTGCACGTCCCGTTCGGGAAGATCAACGAGGTCGCCGAGGCCGACCGCCGCCCGGCCTGACCGCGGGCCCCGTCACCGCCCGACGAGCTTCCGCAGCGCGATGTTGAGCTGGAGGACGTTGACGCGGGGTTCCCCGATGAAGCCGAGGATGCGTCCGCTGGTGTGGTCGTCGACGAGCTTCGTGACCTGGTCGACGCCGAGGTGGTTGCGCTCGGCGACGCGGCGGATCTGGAGCTGTGCGTACTGGGGGGAGATGTCCGGGTCGAGGCCGGAGCCGGAGGAGGTGACGGCGTCGGCCGGCACGTCGTCGGGGCTGACCGGGTGGCCGGGGACGGAGTTGTCCTCGACGACCGCGGCCTTGGCGGCGGTGACGGAGTCGACCAGCTTCGGGTTGTCCCCCGCGAGGTTGGTCGCTCCGGAGACGAGCAGCTCGTACTGGGTGTTGACGGTGTTGGTGCCGAGGCCGTCGGACGGGCGGGGCTGGAACCACGCGAGGTCCGGGTCCGCCGTCTCCTGGCCGTCCTTGAGAGGCAGGTCGAAGCGCTGGCCGATCAGCTCGGAGCCGACGACCTTGCCGTTCGCCGTGATCTCGGAGCCGTCCGCACGGCCGGGCATGAGGCCCTGGGCGATGCCGGTGATGACGAGGGGGTAGACGACGCCGCAGACCACGGTGAGGACGAGCAGGGCCCGCAGTGCCGCCCAGAGCAGCCGGCCGGTGTTTCCTGGAGAACTGGACATGGCGGATCAGCCGATTCCGGGGATGAGGGAGATGATCAGGTCGATGATCTTGATGCCGATGAACGGGGCGATCAGGCCGCCGAGGCCGTACATCCCGAGGTTGCGGCGGAGCATGCTGTCCGCGCCGGCCGGCCGGTAGCGGACGCCCTTGAGGGCGAGCGGCACCAGCGCCAGGATGATCAGCGCGTTGAAGACGACGGCGGACAGGATCGCGGACCGGGACGAGGACAGATCCATGATGTTGAGCTTGTCGAGCCCGGGGTAGGCCGCGGTGAACATGGCCGGGATGATCGCGAAGTACTTCGCGACGTCGTTGGCGATGGAGAACGTGGTGAGCGCGCCCCGGGTGATCAGGAGCTGCTTGCCGATTTCCACGATCTCGATCAGTTTGGTGGGGTTGGAGTCCAGGTCCACCATGTTCCCGGCCTCCTTGGCGGCCGAGGTGCCCGTGTTCATCGCTACGCCGACGTCGGCCTGGGCGAGGGCGGGGGCGTCGTTCGTCCCGTCGCCGGTCATCGCGACGAGCTTGCCGCCCGCCTGCTCCCGCTTGATGAGGGCCATCTTGTCCTCGGGCGTCGCCTCGGCGAGGAAGTCGTCGACCCCCGCCTCCTCGGCGATCGCCTTCGCGGTCAGCGGGTTGTCCCCGGTGATCATCACCGTGCGGATGCCCATCCGGCGCAGTTCGTCGAACCGCTCCCGCATGCCCTCCTTCACGACGTCCTTCAGGTGCACCACACCCAGCACCCGGGCGCCCCGGTCGTCGCGCACGGCCACCAGGAGCGGGGTACCCCCGGCCGCGGAGATCGCGTCGGACAGCGGGCCCGCGTCACCGGAGACCGTACCGCCCTGGTCACGGACCCAGCCGAGCACGGAACCCGACGCGCCCTTGCGTACGGCGCGGCCGTCCACGTCCACGCCCGACATGCGGGTCTGGGCGGTGAACTCGACCCAGACGGCATCCGACAACTCTCCCTGATGGCGTTCGCGCAGCCCGTACTTCTCCTTGGCGAGGACCACGATCGAGCGGCCCTCCGGCGTCTCGTCGGCGAGCGAGGAGATCTGGGCGGCGTCGGCGAGCTCCGCCTCGGTCACCCCGGTGACCGGGAGGAATTCGGCGGCCTGGCGGTTGCCGAGGGTGATGGTGCCGGTCTTGTCGAGCAGCAGCGTCGACACGTCGCCCGCGGCTTCGACGGCCCGGCCGGACATGGCCAGGACGTTGCGCTGCACCAGCCGGTCCATCCCGGCGATGCCGATCGCGGAGAGCAGCGCGCCGATCGTGGTCGGGATCAGACAGACCAGCAGCGCGGCCAGCACGATCATCGACTGCTTGCTGCCCGCGTAGACCGCGAACGGCTGCAGGCTGACGACGGCGAGCAGGAAGACGATCGTCAGCGACGCCAGCAGGATGTTCAGCGCGATCTCGTTCGGCGTCTTCTGCCGCGCCGCGCCCTCGACCAGATTGATCATCCGGTCGATGAAGGTCTCGCCCGGCTTTGTCGTGATCTTGATCAGGACGCGGTCGGAGAGGACCTTCGTTCCGCCGGTGACGGCACTGCGGTCACCGCCGGACTCACGGATCACCGGCGCCGACTCGCCCGTGATCGCGGACTCGTCGACCGAGGCCACACCCTCCACGACATCACCGTCGCCCGGAATGACGTCGCCCGACTCGCACACCACCAGGTCGCCGACGCGCAGCTCGGTGCCGGGAACCTGCTCCTCCTTCTCACCGACGAGTCGGCGGGCGACCGTGTCGGTCTTGGCCTTGCGCAGGGTGTCGGCCTGCGCCTTGCCGCGGCCCTCGGCCACCGCCTCGGCGAGGTTGGCGAAGATCGTCGTCAGCCAGAGCCAGGCCGTGATGGCCCAGCCGAACCAGTCGGTGGGGTCCGTGGCGGCCAGGACGGTGGTGAGCACCGACCCGATCAGCACGACGAACATCACGGGGGACCTGACCATCACCCGGGGGTCGAGCTTCCGTACGGCGTCGGGGAGCGAACCGAGCATTTGCCGGGGGTCGAAGAGGCCGCCGCCGACGCGACCTTCGCCGCTGTGGCCGGTGGGTGCGTCCTGGTGCGGCGCCCGGGACGGGGTGACAGCGGACATGGAGTCCTCTTGCTTCGGGCCGGTGGTCATGACGCCAGCCCCTCGGCCAGCGGGCCCAGCGCGAGCGCCGGGAAGTAGGTGAGACCGGTGACGATCAGGATCGTGCCGGCCAGCAGGCCGCTGAAGAGCGGCTTGTGGGTGCTGAGGGTGCCCGTCGTCGCCGGTACGGGCTTCTGCTCGGCCAGCGAGCCCGCCAGAGCGAGGACGAAGACCATGGGCAGGAACCGGCCGAGGAGCATGACGATCCCGAGCGTGGTGTTGAACCACTGGGTGTCGGCGTTCAGCCCCGCGAAGGCGGAGCCGTTGTTGTTCGCGCCGGAGGTGTAGGCGTAAAGGATCTCCGAGAAGCCGTGCGCGCCCGGGTTCAGCATCGAACGCGGCGGGGTCGGGAGAGCCATCGCGGTGGCCGCGAAGCCGAGCACCAGTGCGGGGGTGATCAGGATGTAGCAGGCCGCGAACTTGATCTCGCGGGTGCCGATCTTCTTCCCCAGGTACTCCGGCGTGCGGCCGACCATCAGACCGGCGATGAACACCGCGATCATCGCCATGATCAGGATGCCGTAGAGCCCCGATCCGGTACCGCCGGGGGCGATCTCGCCGAGCTGCATGCCCAGCAGGGCGATGCCGCCGCCGAGGCCCGTGAACGAGGAGTGGAACGCGTTCACGGCCCCGGTCGACGTCACAGTCGTGGCCACCGCGAAAACGGACGAACCGCCGATGCCGAAGCGGGCTTCCTTGCCCTCCGTCGCTCCGCCGGCGATGTCGAACGCGGGGCCGTGGTGGGCGAATTCGGTCCACATCATCAGGGCGGTGAAGCCGACCCAGATGACGGCCATGGTGCCGAGGATCGCGTAGCCCTGCTGGAGCGAGCCGACCATCCGCCCGAAGGTACGGGTCAGGGCGGAGGGGATGAGCAGGATCAGGAAGACCTCGAAGAGGTTGGAGAGACCGTTGGGGTTCTCGTAGGGGTGCGCGGAGTTGGCGTTGAAGTAGCCGCCGCCGTTCGTGCCCAGCTCCTTGATGGCCTCCTGGGAGGCGACGGCGCCGCCGTTCCACTGCTGGGAGCCGCCCGTGAACTGGCCGACGTCGTGGATGCCGGAGAAGTTCTGGAGGGCGCCGCACGCGACCAGCACCAGCGCGCCGATCACCGCGATCGGCAGCAGGATGCGGACGGTGCCGCGGACCAGGTCGGCCCAGAAGTTGCCGAGTTCGCCGTCGCCCGTACGGGCGAACGCGCGGACGAGCGCGACGGCGACGGCCATGCCGACGGCGGCGGAGACGAAGTTCTGCACCGCGAGGCCGCCGGTCTGCACGACGTGGCCCATGGCCTGCTCGCCGTAGTACGACTGCCAGTTGGTGTTGGCGACGAAGGACGCCGCCGTGTTGAACGCCTGGTCCGGGTCGATCGAGGCGAACCCCAGCGAACCCGGCAGGCCACCCTGCACCCGCTGCAGCAAATACAGGAAGAGAACGCTCACCGCGGAGAGGGCCAGCACCCCGCGGAGGTACGCGGGCCAGCGCATCTGGGTGTTCGGGTTGGCGCCGACGGCCTTGTACGCCCACTTCTCGACGCGCAGGTGCTTGTCGCAGGAGTAGACGTGGGCCATGTGGTCGCCGAGCGGGCGGTAGGCCAGGGCGAGCGCCACGAGGAGCGCGAGAACCTGGAGCGCACCGGCGAGGACGGGACTCATGGCTGTCTTCAGAACCTCTCCGGGTACAGGAGGGCGAGGACGAGATAGCCCAGCAGGGCGACGGCCACGACGAGGCCGACGACGTTCTCGGCGGTCACAGCTTCGCCACCCCCCTGGCGATGAGCGTCACCAGCGCGAAGACCGCGATCATGACGACGACGAAGACCACGTCGGCCATTTCCCTGCTCCTCGGGCCGTGCGTCGGACAGGGCCGCCCCGGACCAGCAGGCTCCCCGTGGAAGCCTCCGGCTGGAGCCGGACCCTCCAAGACCCAGCAAATCCCCGGGGCGGCCGGTTCCGCCTGCCGTGGACAGGACACCGGCCGGCCGCCTGCGCCCTTTTGACGCGCTGCGGACAAGGCGTCCGCCCCGGCACGGAAAGGACAGGGCCGTTTAGCCCGTCCGGGGCGCCTCCCCGCAGCCACAGCCCTGGCGCCCCGCCCGGCCGCGCCCGCGGCGGGGCAAGCCCCCGGACGTTCCCGTACGGTCCGTCAGGCGGCGTCCGGACCGGCCGGTGCCCCGCGCGTGAGGATGTCGAGTCCGCGCCGGGTCGTCGCCAGGACGACCCGGTCCCCGGCCCGCAGGACGCGGCCGTGGGGAGGACGCCAGTCGAAGCCGGCACGGTCGAGGGGGTCCTGACCGCCGAGAGTCTCGGAGGGGGAGCCGACGGGCGTTCCCCGGACCGCGGAACCCACGGCGAGGACGCGCCACTCGTTCCGGGCGAACGCCTCGTGGACGGAGAAGCCCTCCAGCGCCGGATGGCCCGCCACGTCGACGGTGGTGAACAGGAGCACTCCTCGCTCGACCGGCATCACGCCCACGACGTGGCGGCCCATCATCGCCGCGGCGAACGCCGGTGAGGCGAGCGCGGAGACGCTCCGGCTGCGGGTCACCGCGTCCGGATAGGAGGCGCGCAGGGTGAGCGAGACGGTGGCCGCGAAGTCGTCGTCGTACAGCCGCATCACCGCCCGTACGCCCGGGTTGGCCTCGCGCGCGGCCATCACGATGTCCAGGTTGGCGCTGTCGTCGCTGGTCAGGACGAGCAGGGAAGCGCTCTGCGCGATCCGGGCGAGGTCCAGGGCACGGGGACCGGTGGCGTCCTCCAGGATCAGGGGCACACCGAGTTCCCGGGCCACCGCGACCCCCCGTGCCCGCGGATCGCGTTCGACGGCGACGACCCGGTGATGGGCGGAGCGCAGCCGCACCAGGACCCGGGTGCCCACCTTGCCCAGCCCGACGAGCACGATGTGGTCCCCGAGGTCGTCGGAGGGCAGGTGGTTGATCGACGCGGCGCGGAAGGCACCGGTGGCGTTGATGGTGGCGGCCACCACGAGCGGGAGGATCGCGATGCCCGTGAAGCCCGCGATCAACTGGAGAAACTTGCGCGCCCGGGGTTCTCCGGTGGCGGGATCGCCCATGGTGAAGATGTCCAGCAGCGGAAGGTACACCGCTTTCCACAGGGGTATGCCGTCGACGGCCGCCCAGGTCGCGAGGGAGAGCAGCGCCACGACCGCCGCCAGCACACCGAACACGGAGGTCATCTCGCGCGAGACGAACACCTTCCACGGCAGGTGGGTGAGGTGTTCACGCAGCCGGCCGCCGATTCCGCGCGAGGCCGAGGGAACCTCCAGCGTGCGGTCGGCGGTCACCTCCTCCAGCATCAGCCGCCCGTGCGTGAACTGGCTGTGGTACGCGGTGACGGTGTCCGGCAGGAGCTGGGTTCCCCCGTCCCCGGGAGTCTCCGCGCTGTCCTCGCTGCGCGGATCGTGCCGGTCCGTACCGGAGAAGACGGCCAAGGTGGCGAGATCCGCCGTGTGCGGGGGAGTCCCGGCCGGCCGGACCACTCCCCGGAAGACCTTGCCCGCGACCTGGAGGGTGTGCCCGTGCCCGAGCGCCGCCGCGGCGACCAGCTCGGGAACCGCCGTGTCGGCGTCGGAGAGCACCGTGGTCGACGTGTCGAGCGGCAAGTCGGCCGGCGGGGAGTCCTGGGGCGAGGCGTCCGGCCGGTTCCGGCGGGCCAGGACGGCACGGTCCAGCAGCTGTTCGAGGTGACGCCCGCGCTCACGGTGGTACATCCGGATGACCAGCCGGACGGACGGATTGATGCTCCGGGCGAGCAGGGCCGCCATCATGTTGGTCTGGTCGTCGCCGTAGGTCAGGGCGAGGGCGGCGGCCTGTTCGACCCCTGCCGCCCGGAGCGCCTGCTCGTCCGGACGCGCCGCGACCAGCAGCTCGATGCCGGAGGTGGGGTCCCGGTGGAGCGCGTCGATCTCTCCGCCGTGCTCGTGGTGGCGCGACGGCAGGACGACGGTGACGGTCTCTCCGCACACCGCGTCGAGTTCGACCGCGAGGCGGCGGGCCAGGCCGTCGTCACCGCAGATCACCATGTGCCGCGAGCGCGGGGTGTCGTGCGGGACGGCTGATGAAGTCGTGATCACACGCGCCAGCCTGCCGCTTCCACGGTGTTCGATTCCAGCCCGACCGGAAGTCCGGCGTCAACGTTCCGTATGGGAAAGGCCGATGACCGAGATCCGTCGCCGTTCGGGGACTCTGCGCGGAAGTCCCGGCGGGACGACCGGCACGCCGGCTCCGTCGGGCGGCGGGGGCGTACAGGTCTTCGCCGCCGCGTGACGTGCGTCACTCGCGACAGGAGTTGAGCGGTTGTGACCGGAGGCTGATCACGGGGGTCGGCCTGTCTGCTCCGGCCCGTTTTCCCTGGTGGACGCCTTGAGCGCGAAGTAACTGTGCAGTAGCGCACCGCAGTTGTCACTGTCGCTTGGTGACCACATGATCGCTCCGGGTCAAAAAAGTTGGCTTCCCCGTACGCGTTTGCCCATGAAGGTTCGTAAGGCTGCGATTGAGGACAGCGAAGTCCTCCGGTGCTCCTGGGAGGGAGGAGCGCCGTGTCATGACCCCAAGGAACAGGACCCGTGACCGTTCACGATCTTCTCTCAGTGCTGGTGGTACCCACCGTCCTGCGTGTCTTCGCCCCCGACGTACGCGCCCTGACCAGGCGTCTGCTGCGCGCCGGGGTACGGATCGGCGCCACCGAACTCCTGACGGAGCCCCATGAGGCCTCCGCCCCCGCCACGGCGGCCCAGCCGCCCCTCTCCCGCCGCGGGGAGAGGTGAAGCCCATGACCGGCAAGCCGCTGTCCGACGAGCCCGACCTCCCGGACGAGCCCCGGGAAACGCCCCCGGGGGCCGGGCTCCCCGAGGAGCGCCACTTCCTGGAGGAACTCCGCGACCTCGAAGGCATCGAGTACGAGATGACACCGGATCAAGAGGCCTTCTACGACCTCTACGCCCGGGCCCACCTGCGCTACGCCCACACCATGCTCGGCAGCAAACAGGCCGCTCTGGCGGTGGTGCGCCGCTGCTACTCCCACCTCGCCCTGAACTGGAACAACGTTCTCCTCGAAGAGAACCCTGAGGCGTACGCGTGGAAACTGCTCAAGCAGCGGGTGGAGACGCACCTGCGGATGACGGGCCGGCCCTCCCGTGCGGTGCAGACCGCCGCCTTCCAGCAGGCCGTCCGCGCGACTCTGGAGGCCGGGCGGCGCCAGTTCGCGGTGATGGAATCCCCCCTCGGCCTCTATGCCGCGATAGCCGGCCTGCCCGAGCGGCAGTTCGACGTCATCGTCATGCACTACGTCCTGGACTTCTCCTCGACCAAGGTCGCCGACGTCATGGGCATCAAGCCCGACACCGTCCGCTCCCACCGGCGACTTGCCCGTGAGCGCATCGCCACCAAACTCGGCCTGGCCCTGAGCCCGGCCGCCGACGAGAAGGAAGAGGAGTAGCGCCGTGCGCAGCAACCGAGACGCACTGGGCGGGGCCGGGTACCCCGACCCGTTCACCGACGACGATCTCGCCGACCTCAAACGCGAGATCGTCCGCGACGTGACCTCGACCCTGATGTTCGGCACCAAGCTCGCCCCCGAGGGCCACTTCCCCACCTCGCACGAGCGGGCCGACCTCCGCCTGACCACCCTGTGCACACACCTTCTGCGCCATCGTGACGCTGCCGAACATGTCGCCCAACTCGCCCACGACGGCATGGACGACGAGGGGGCACTCCGTTTCGCCTCACTGCTCTTCCTCGTCGACGAACGCGAAGGGGCGCGGTTCTGGTGGGGGTTCGCCGCCGGTGCGGAGAACGCCACCGCCGCCCAGTGCCTGCACCTCTACCACCTGGCCCGCGGTGAACTGCGCGACGCCGATCTCTGGGCCCGGCAGGCGCTCTCCGCGGAAAGGCCCACCGTCCCACGCTTGCCCGCCCGCCGCGCACCCGTGCGGCGCGAGGCCCTGCGCGCAGCTGTGGGCCGGCTCAAGGTCGATGCCGCCGAGGAGTCGGGCCACAGCAGGGTTCCCCGCCCCGCCCAGGACCTCGCGGACCGGATCGAAGAACTCGCCGAGGCCCTGTAGCGCCCCGGGCCCCGGGCTCTGCGCGCGTAGCGGAGCCCGGGGCCCGTCCTGCTCGGGCGCGGTCGCCGACAGGTCGGTACGCCACCCCACTCTGTTCCGTGCTCAGGCCGTGCGAGGCGGCTTTGTGACCGCCGAATCCCGCCGGCGGTGGACGGGGCGAAGGCCCGCGTCCCGATGCCCCGGCCCGGCGCGTGGCCGCGGCGCGCGGGGATCCGGGCGCCGCGGCGGTGGGGCGTCGACTCGGCAAGGCGCTTCGCCGACCTCGCGGACGAGGGAGACGACGCAGCGTCGACCACGGCCGGACGACAGGTCGGTACCGCTCGCGGTGCGGCCCCGAACGGCCTGGTGGTCCGGCAGGGGCGTCACCCCTGTTCCGGGGGCCGCTCAAGATCTGTACGCCGCCCGGCTTTTGCGGTACGTTCGCCACGTCCATCGGGAGTGAAACGTTTCATTCCGCATGATCGTACAGTCGGCAACGTCACGAAGCGAGGCGTAATGACATTGGACCGCTCGTCCGAGAACGACATACAGCCCGCCACCACCACCCAGGCCGCCGCCCGCCCCACCCGCCGCTCCGTGATCGCGGCCGGCGCCGCGGCTGTGGCCCTTTCGGCCGCCGGAGTCTCTCTCGCGGGGGCGGCTCCGGCGTCGGCGTCGGGTGGTACCGCCCCCGGTCGCCCGGTGGCCGGGCCGCCCCGGGGCGGTACCGGCTGGCAGCGCTACGTCCAGGGGCCCGCGTCCCGAACCGTGCGCCCCGTCAGCAGCATCGCTGCGACCGGCGACGTCGTGAGGCCGGACGCGTTGCTCAAGCCCGGCGGGCCCGTCACCGTCCTGCGCCGCTCGCGGCCGGCCCCGGCGCCCCGCTGGCCCGAGGGCACCACGGCGGAGGCCTCCTCCGCGCACGCGGGCAACAGCGGGAGCGACGGGCAGCCCCGCACCTACGACGCGTCGCACGCCGTGGACGGCGACCCGGACACCTTCTGGAACGACGACACCGAAGGTGTCTTCCCCGACACGCTGACCGTGTCGCTTCCCGAGCCGCGCGAGCTGGCGGGCATCACCGTGCTGTCCAACAGGGACGGTGCGCCCACCGACTTCACCGTCGAGGTGTGGAGCGACGGCTCGTGGACTTCGGTCGCCGCGCTTTCTGACAACGATGTCATCCAGCGGGCGGTGCCGTTCACGGCCCCGGTCCGGGCGTCCAAGGTGCGCATCACCGTGACGGCGGTCCAGCAGACCTCGCAGGGCGCGTTCACGCGCATCAACGAGGTCTGGCCCGAGGCAGTCGCGGTGGAGGAATTGCCCAGCGTGACAGTCGACTTCGGCAAGGTCGTCGTCGGCTGTCCTCGCATCCGCTTCAGCTTCGCCTCGGACGATTCGCCCGGCGTCCGGGTGGCCTTCTCCGAGACCAGGCAGTTCCTGACCGAGCGCAGCGACTTCACCCGCTCCGACCAGGCCGGCGGGGCCGGGCACGGCACCGACCAGTTCGCCGTACCCGCCAAGGGCGCCGACTGGCTCGACCACAAGGGCTTCCAGGCCGGCGACAAGGTCTTCGCGGACGGGCTGCACGGCTTCCGTTACCTCAAGATCACGTTGGACGCGCTGGCGTCGGACGCTCCCGCCGCACAGGCGTGGGGCACCGTCGGCATCGACGCGGTGAGCCTGGACTTCACCGCGTACCTGGGCACACCGAGCACGTACCGTGGCTGGTTCCTGTGCTCCGACGACGACCTGAACCGCTACTGGTACGGGGCGTCCTACACCAACGAACTCGTCACCGACACCTTCCGCCGCGACGACGTCGACCCCCGCAACGCGTGGAGTGCCACCCTCGAAGGGAAGCTGGTCCTGCACGACGGTGCGAAGCGTGACCGGGACCCCTACGTCGGCGACCTGGCCGTCTCGGCCCGCACCCTCTATCTGACGCACGACGAAGCCGCAGCCGCCGCGCGCAACGTGCTCGCCGACCTGGCCGACCACCAGCGGACGGACGGCTGGATCCCGCCGGCGTCGATCAGCGACTACACGCTTCCGCTGTTCGACTATCCGCTGTGGTGGGTGACGTGCAGCTGGGACTACGTGCTCTACACCGGCGACCGCGCCTACGCGGCGCGGTACTACCCGAACCTCCTCAAAGTCCTGGACACCTGGTACCCCAGCGTCACCGACGACGCCGGACTGCTCAGCAAGGGTCTCAACAGCACCGGCGGCTACGGTGACTACGCCTTCCTGAACCGCACGGGCAGGATCACGTACTACAACGTCCTCTACGTGCAGGCCCTGAACAACGCAGCCGCCCTGGCCCGTTGGCTGGGACACAGCGCCGACGCGGCCCGGTGGGAGGACCGGGCGGTCCGCGTGGCCGAAGCCGTCAACGCGCACCTGTGGGACGAAGAGGCGGGCGCCTACCTGGATTCCGGTACCGGCGCGGTGCGGCACGCCCAGGACGGCAACGGGATCGCCGTCGTCGCGGGTGTCGCCGACGCCGCCCGGACCGCCTCGGCCCTCGCCCATCTCGACGCCACCACGCGCCGACCGTACGGCAACGCCTTCATGGACAACGACACGATGTTCGACGGCGCGTCGCAGCGCGTGTACGCCTTCACGTCGTACCCGGAAATCGTGGCCAGATTCGAAGCCGGTCGAGCGGACTCCGCGCTCGACCAGATCCGCCGTACCTACGGCTGGATGGACCGCAACGATCCCGGCATCACGAACTGGGAAGGCATCGGCCCGGGCGGATCCCTGTACGAGGACGCGTACACCAGCATGGCGCACGGCTGGTCCACGGGCGTACTGCCCGCGCTCACCCACCAACTTCTCGGCGCCCGTCCCACCTCGCCGGGCTACGCCACGTGGGAGGTCCGTCCCCATCCCGGCGACGTCGCCTGGGCGCAGGGCCAATTGCCGACACCCAGCGGTGCGTTGACGGTTTCCTGGCAGAACTCCGCTGACGGATTCACCGTGACGGTGAAGGTGCCCGCGGGGACACGTGGTTCCCTGGCCCTCCCCGGTGACGCGGGCAGGACGGTGGTCCGCGAGGGACGCAGGGTGCTCTGGGACGGACGCCGCGGGGCGGACCGGTCGGTCCGGCTGGCCGGGGGCCGGGTCACCCTTGCGGACCTGGGCCCGGGAGTCCACACCTTCACGGCCGGCCATCGGTAGTCGCCACGCCGACGCGGGGAGCGGGCCTGACGGAACGTCATAACCGGTTGCCGGCCGACTCGGACCTGGAGGCAGGGGTCCCGACGGGTGGGGTCGGCTGCGGGTGGCCGTATCCGTCGGAGTACGGCCACCCGGGCGGTTCCAGAAGGGAGTGCCGGGGAGGCTTGGTGTTGGCCGGGGCGGCGGCGGAGGGCGTAGACGGATGCAGAGGCCGGGTCGTCGTGGGCGAACTCGAATGGCGGCCCCAACCCGGAGGACGAGGCCCGGCCGACGACCGCCCCGACTCTTTCGTGCCTCGCAGCTCGACGCCCTCGGCAATTCCCGTCGACTCCACGCCCCAGATCCTCAACGCGCCCGTCGCGCTGGTGCGCACAGCCAGGGGAATGGGCCTGCCCTCATGGTGTTCGGCGGCGTCCTCGGCAGACAGCCGCACGCGTGCCGGAGGCCTCACGGGACGGAAGGACACCGAGGGCCTGGTGCCACGCCACCCGTGCGCGCGCCGCGTGGACCAGGGCCGGCAGTCGACCTGTCTCGGCGAAGTTCGGTGAGCCTCCTCGAAGTTTGCCCCACCGGGGACGGAGCGGGTTGTCCTGGCCGAGCGTGAACGTCATGATCGCGGGATGGCGGAAGAGACGGTTGTCGAGAAGAAGGTGATGTCGAAGGCGTTCCATGCTGTCTTCCGGCGCATCGTCCAGCGGGCCCGACCCGTGCCGGTCGGGTCCAGCGACATGACGTTCGAACCGCGGGACGACTCGTTTCACGAGGTGGCCGCCCTGTGAAGCCCCGTCCGGACCGGCAGGCCGAGGCGTGCGCGCCCCGGCCATGTCAATCGCTGTGCCAGTCGTTGTTGCCGTGAATACTGCCACGGCTCAGAAGATTCCCTATTATGGCGAGAGTCTTTTCGTAATTGAGAAGATGGGTGACGGGAAAATCCTCGCGATAGCGATGGTCCTGGCTGAGATCCTGGTGCCTCATTTTCCCTTTCTCGGCAGCCGCAAGGTGCTCGGTTGTGTAGATTGCTCCTTTGCCGTGCATGAGGCGGACCATTTCGGGCCATCCCGCCGCTGCGGATGCATGGACCGCATCCCAGTGGACACCGTGCGATCGGTTCATGTCGGCACCACCGTTGATCAGGATTTCGGCAATACTGGTATGTCCCTGGGCGACAGCCATCATCAAAGGGGTGGCGTCTGCGTCATCGCGTCGTCCTTCGGGGGGCGGCTCCCGCTTCGAGGAGCATGAGAGCCAGCTGCGCATGTCCCCGGGACGCGGCGAACAACAGGGGTAGCGTCTCCCGGTGCTCTCCGATGCGCTGTTCGGGATCAGCCCCGGCATTCAGCAGTTGCTGCACGATGTCGTCGTGGCCTGCCCACATGGCCAGGTCGAGCGCGGTGCGCCGCCCTGTGCCCGTACCGTCCACGGGAACACCTTGCTTGATCAGCCATGCGACATCCTGGCGGTGGCCACGGGATCCAGCGGCTGTCAGCAGATCCTCGTGCGGGTTCATGGAGAGGCTTCTCCTTGCTTATCGTTGGCTGCCGAGGCCTGGGCTGCTTTTCGCCGAGGGTACGCCGCCGCGTACGAGTTCAGCGCCGCCTTCGGGATCCGCACCTCCGCCGGCTCCCCCTCGACCCCCGAGTTCGGCGGCAGCCGCGCCCAGGCGTATCGGCTCCTCGATGTCACCCGCGCTTCGCCGCGATCCACGACGCCGTCGCCGCGCCCGCCCGGGGACGTCTCTCACGCGACACGCCGACCGCGTCGGCACGGCCGCGCTCGACCACGGCCTCTCCCAGCGGACCCTGATTTCCGCCTTCGGCTGTAGGGACACCGTCGCTGCTGATCCCCGCCGACTCGCCGCGCTCGCCCACAGCGGCCTCCAGGCCGCCGACGCCGCCTCGGTGCGAGGGCGGTGACGGGCCTCCAGGCGGTCCCGGCGCACCGCCTCGCAGTGGGTCACGCGGACGGACCGCTCGGCGGCGCCGGCCCCCTGCGGAACGGTGCGGGTATGGCTGGGGCGCAGGATCCGGCGGCGGAGGGCTGAGCCGAGATCAAGCCGCGCCAGGGCATCTGAGCCGGGTGGCAGTCAAGGGGTTCACGCGTCGCCTTGTACGCACTCCGTCGGTCAACATGGCATGCGCATGTAACGAATAGGTCGCGGCGGGGGTACTGCGGGCTGCTCCGTGGAGACGCTCGCAGGTGTCGGCAGGACCTTCTGTCTGTCGACGCCCCGGCAGATTCCGGTGGTGTTCGCCGGGGAACCCCGCGGCGGGCTTCGCCGGACCACACACCACGGAGGTTCTACGTTGCAGACCAGCAGGCGCCGCGGCGCCGTCCGCGCGCTCCTCACGGGAGGCCTGGCTCTCGGCCTCGTGTCCGTCACCACCGCCACGGCTCGGGCGGCCGAACCTGCCACGGCGGCACTTTCGTACGCTGCCGCCCGAGCCGCCGCGGACACGGACTGCTCCGGATCGGTGTCGATCTACGGAGTGCTGGCCGACGGCCGTCTGACCTACTCCCAGATCGATCCCTCGAGCGGTGACCGGCTCAAGACGCTGGTGGGACCCGACCTCGGTTTCGTCCCGAAGACGATGGCGACGCTGAACTTCAACACCGTGTTGGCCACCGACAGTGCGGGCACGCTGTACCGGATCGACGTGAAGACCAACAACCTCTCGCTCGCCCTCGTGGGTTCGCCGGTGCAGATCGGCACCGGCTGGACGCACGACAAGCTCGTGTACGACGGACACGGCCACCTGTACGGGACTGCCGGCGGCATGCTGATCCAGTACCTCGTCTCCCAGCCCAAGCCGACCGGATCCGAACACATCGGCCAGCGCCGCGAGATCGGCACCGGCTTCGTCCTCAAAACGCTCGCCTCCACGGGTGACGACCGGCTCCTTGCGAACACCGCGGACGGGCGGCTCGTCGAGTACCGGATCGACAGTGCGGGCGCCTGGTCGAGCAACCTGCTGGCGTCGGCCAACTGGTCGGGCTTCGAGAAGCTGGTCTCCCCCGGCGGCGGCCTCTACTACGGCGTGACGTCGGCCGGCGGAATGTACTGGTACCAGGACGTGAATCCCGCCGACGGTTCTGGAAGCGACATCGTCTATCACAACGACGACCCGGTCGACACGTCCGGCTGGACCCAGATTCTGCTGTCCGCCGAGGCGGAGACCGTCAGTTGCGTCGGCCACGACTACGCCTACGTGCTGCCCCAGCCCGCGGTGCCCCGCAGCGAGCTGGACGACCCCCACCACGACTACGCGGCCATCGACATCCAGGTTCCGATCGGCACACCGGTGTACGCGGTCACCCGCGGCACGGTCGGCTACATCGACGGGGGCTTCGGCAACGGCATCACCCTGACGAGCGCCGACGGCACCACTTACATCTACGGTCACCTCGACTCGCGGGGTGTCGCCGCAGGGACCACCGTGGCACCCGGTCAGTACCTGGGGGAATCCGGGAACACGGGACAGTCCACCGGGCCACACCTCCACTTCGAGATCCGGATCGGCGGCGTGAAGCACTGTCCGCAGCCGTTGCTTCTCGCTCTGTACGACGGCGTGACACCTCCATCGCCGACCGGCCTCCCCACCAGCGGCTGTTCCTACTGATTGCCTGACGGGCCGAGCCCGGTGCCGTCGGGAGCTCCGTTTCCCCTCCCACGAGCGCGACGCCGTGAGTTCTACCCGCCGCGGTCTTCGAGGTGCGGTACGAAGAGCTCCGCCGCAACCGGCATACGGGCAGGTCCGCGAGCGCTTCGCCTACGTCGAGCAGGAAACCCCCGTCGTCCCGGGCACGATCCGCGACAACCTCGTTCGCCGCCCCACACACCACAGAGACCGGACTTGCCGCAGTCCTCGACACCGTCCTGCTCACCGAGACCTCGCCGAACTTCCCGACGGACCGGACACCTCCCTGATCTCCTCCGCAGTGTCGGGCGGACAACGCCGACGCATCGCGATGGACCGCGCACTGCTGCGCCGCGCCGACGTGCTCCTACTGGACGAAGCGACCTCTCAGGCCGACGGACGTACCGAGGTTGCGGTTCATCAGGCCATCAGCGCCTCGGCCACCAGCGGTCAATGACGGCAAGCAGACGGGCCCCGATCCAAACAGGGACAGTCGGATCATCGAAACGGGCACGCGCGGGGCCCTGCTCTGGGGGTCTCCCGGTTGCGTGTGTGAGGTTGGTGGTGCCGGTCAGCTGACCGGCAACCACCTTGAAGGGCGTTTTTCAGCGCGCCCGGCGCCCGGGGCGTCGCTCGTAGGGGGCGGCCCGGGTCCCGTCGACGCCCACTTCCAGATGGCCGACCCGTTCGATGTCCAGGACGATCGTGTCACCGTGGCTGAGCGGCCCCACGCCTGCCGGTGTGCCGGTCGCGATCACGTCACCAGGGTGGAGGGTCATGACGGATGACGTGTAGGCGATCAGTTCACGGACGCCGAAGATCAGATCCGCGGTATTCGTCCGCTGCCGGGTGTCACCGCTGACGTCGCAGCGCAGGTCGAGGCAGTCGGGGTCCGGTATCTCGTCGGCGGTGACGATCCACGGCCCGATCGGTGTGAACGTGTCGAACGACTTGCGTGTGGAACGGTCTTCGCCGGACCGCACGGTGATGTCCAGCACGCAGGTGTAGCCGAAGACGTGGTCCAGCGCGCCGGCCGCGTCGACGTGGCGGGCGGTACGGCCGATGACGACGCCCAGTTCGCCTTCCTGGTCGGTGCGCTTGTCCGAGTAGGGGAGAAGGACGTCCTGGCCCGGCCCGATGACCGACGAGTTGGCCTTGAGGAAGACGCCCAGGTCCGCGACGGAGGTGGTGTACTCCATCTCGGCCTTGTGGTCCGGATAGTTGACCGGCGCCCCGATGATCTTGCCGGGACGGGGCAGTGGCGCCTCCAGGACTGCCTTGGCCAACGGGACGCGCGTGAGGCCGGAGAGGTCCGGCGGGGCAGCTCCCGCACGGGCCGTGGTCTCGATGTGACGCTGGAGTGCTCCGGCCGGGCCGGGCGTGCCGGTACCGGCGAGTTGCTCGGTCACGTCGACGAGGTCGTCGCCGTCGACGACTCCGAGCCGCCCGTCGTTGAACAGGGCCAGACGCATCTGGGCCTCCTTGCGGATTGCGGGATACGGATACGGGACGTCCGGGTGGGGTGCCGTTCAGGCTCCCGGGTCGGCGTCCTCGGTGCGGTACAGGCCGAGGGAGCGCAGGACGGGCTCGTCGCTGTAGGAGAACAGGACGGCGTCGTGGGAGACGGAGTGGTTGAGGTGCCGGTAGGACGCCCAGCCGGGCACGGCGAAGGTGTCGTTCTCGGACCACTCCAACCGCTCGCCGTCCACGATCGTGGTCCCTTCACCGCGGACCACGGTGAAGACGGTCGAGGCTGTGTGCCGGTGTCCGGCTCCCCGGAAGCCCGGTCGCAGTCGCTGGACGCGGCAGCCGATGGTCGGCATGACGGGGCCGCCCGTCCACGGGTTGGTGTATTCGAGGACGATGCCGTCGACGTCGCTGCCTGCCGCGGTGTCGGAGATCCCCTCCAGGGCGCGTCGGGTCTCCTCCCACGTGTAGCGGGACACGGGGGAGTTGGGGCCGTTCTGGGTGAGCCAGACCGGGTTCAGCCTGCCGTGCAGGAACTGCCTGCTGCCGGCGTCGTCCGGGCGGGTCACGGGCTGGAGGCGCTGCGGGTACTTCTCGTAGAAGCCCGCCTCCAGGGCGTTGACGAGGGGGTAGTCGAGGGCGTCGAGCCAGATCATCGGAGCGTCGCCCTCGTGCGTGTGGTCGTGCCAGTGCCAGCCGGGGGTGAGCAGCAGGTCGCCCGGCGACATGAAGACACGCTCGCCGTCGACCGTCGTCCACGCACCGCTGCCCTCCAGGACGAAACGGAAGGCGTTGGACGTGTGCCGGTGTGCCTGGGCGGTCTCACCGGGCAGGATGATCTGCAGCCCCGCGTACAGGGTGTTGACGGTGGCGGGTGGATCGGTCAGGCCGGGGTTCACCAGCATGAGTACCCTGCGTTCCGCCTCGTCCAGCGAGAGCGTTTCGGAGAAGTGCAGCAGATGCGGTCGCAGTTCCCGCCAGCTCCAGCGGTGGGGCACGGCACGGCTCTTGGGCTGTGCGGGGAAGAGGTTGCCGTAGAAGCGCCACAACGGGGCGGCTCCCAGGCTCTCCAGGGCCTTGTAGGCGTTGTCGTCGGTCGTCACGGTGTCCTCCTTGGCGAGCCGGTTCACAGGGCGCGAGTAGGTGCGGGGGTGGGGGTCCACACCCAGGAGATGTCGTCGAACGCCTCGGGGCCGCGTGACGAGAGGAGCATGTTGCGCAGGGTGGCTCCCATGCCTTCCAGATGGCAGATCTCGCCGAAGCGGCGGGCGTTGGTCTGGACGAGCGCCGCCCGTTCGCGGCGCCGGTCCGCGTACGCGGCGAAGGCTTGAGCGGGGTCCGACCACTGGCCGAGAGCTTTTCCGAGCGTCACCGCGTCCTCCAGTGCCTGGCACGCGCCCTGTGCGAGGTACTGGAGCATGGGGTGGGCGGCGTCGCCGAGGAGGGCGATGCGGCCGTGCACCCAGGTGTCGATCGGGGCGCGGTCGTAGAGGGGCCAGCGCCGGTCGCGTGAGATGAGGGGGAGGGCGTCCCGCACGGCCCGGCAGGCCCCGGCGAAGCGTTCCTCGAGTTCGGCTCCGGTGCCCCTCAGAAGCGGTGATGGTCTGGGCCGGGCCCCGCATGCACCTGGTGCAGTACCCCGTACGCCGCGGCGAGCTCTACAACCAGGTCGCCGTCTTCGAGAGCGACCACTACGCCCCGGCGGCGTGTCGGGACATCGGGCCGGTCATCTTCCCGGTGGGGAGGGCGCCGCGGAAGGCGACGTACCGTGAACAGACCGGTTCTCCGTCGTTCACCAACGACTGGCGCAGGCGGGAGTGGAGTCCGTCGGCCGCGACCACCGCGTCGGCGGTCAGTTCCGCGTGGTTCTCGGCGAAGCTCAGGTGGACGCCGAGGCCGTTCTGTTCCGCCCCGGTGACGGTGTGTCCTGTGCGCAGAGTGACGCCGGGGTGTTCCTGACAGGCGCTCAGCAGCGCGGCGTGCAGGTCGGTCCGGTGGGTGACGAGGTAGGGGTGCGCGAAGCGGTCGGTGTAGGCCGTGCCGCGGAGGTCGAGGGCGGTGACCTCGTGTCCGGTGAGGGCGTCCATCATCACCAGCCGGGGTGGTGCCACGGCGGTGTGCCGTACGGCGCCGAGTACGCCGAGTTCGTCGAGGGCGAGGGAGGCGTTCGGGGCGAGCTGCAGGCCGGCGCCCATCTCGCCGAAGCGGGTGGCTCGTTCGACGAGCGTCACACGGTGGCCCGCGCGAGCCGTCGCCAAAGCGGCTGCCAGTCCGCCGATGCCGCCGCCGACTACGGCGATGTGGAGTGGGGAAGAGGTGACGGGCATCTGGCCTCCGTGAGTGAGCGTGGGTGTTCTGTCGGGCAATGGGTCCGTCGGTGGTGGGTTGCCACAGGGCTCGGAGGGACGGCGGCGCCTCAAGGGTCAGCAGGCCGCAAAGACGCTGTCCACGCGCACGGCGGCGTCGGTCCGGGTGGTGATGTCTTCGACGGTGACGCCTGGGGCGGTCTCGACCAGGGCGAGTCCGTGGGGGGTGACGTCGAGGACCCCGAGGTCGGTGATGATGCGGTGGACGCACCGCTCGCCGGTGAGGGGCAGCGTGCACTTGCCGAGGATCTTGGGAGTGCCGTCCTTGGCGGTGTGCTCCATGAGGACGATGACGCGGCGGGCACCGTGGACGAGGTCCATCGCGCCGCCCATGCCCTTGACCATCTTTCCGGGGATCATCCAGTTGGCGAGGTCGCCGTGTTCGGACACCTGCATGGCGCCCAGGACCGCGGTGTCGATGTGGCCGCCGCGGATCATGCCGAAGGAGAGCGCGGAGTCGAAGAAGGAGGCTCCCGGCAGCACGGTGACGGTCTCCTTGCCGGCGTTGACGAGGTCGGGGTCGACCTCGCTCTCGACGGGGTAGGGGCCGGTGCCGAGGATGCCGTTCTCGGAGTGCAGGACGACGTGGACGGCGGGCGGGAGATGGCCCGGAAGGAGAGTGGGCAGGCCGATGCCGAGGTTGACGTAGGAGCCGTCGGCGAGTTCGCCGGCGGCGCGGGCGGCCATCTGGTCGCGGGTCCAGGCCATCAGGCGCGCACCGTCCTCTTCTCGATCTGCTTGTCGGCGGCCTGCTCGGCGGTGAGGGCCACGATCCGCTGGACGTAGATGCCGGGCAGGTGGATGTCCTCGGGGCCGAGTGCTCCCGGTTCGACAAGTTCCTCGACCTCCGCGACGGTGACGCGGCCGGCCATGGCGGCGAGGGGATTGAAGTTGGCGGCGGCACGGCGGAAGAGCAGGTTGCCGTGGCGATCGCCGCGCCAGGCCCGTACGAGGGCGAAATCGGTGGTGATGCCGTGCTCCAGGACGTGGGCACGGCCCGCGAAGTCGCGGGTCTCCTTGGGCGGGGAGGCCACGGCCACCGTGCCGTCGGCGGCGTACCGCCAGGGCAGGCCGCCGTTCGCGACCTGGGTGCCGACGCCGGCCGGGGTGTAGAAGGCGGGGATGCCCGCCCCGCCCGCGCGCAGCCGTTCCGCGAGGGTGCCCTGCGGGGTGAGTTCGACCTCCAGTTCACCGCCGAGGTACTGACGGGCGAACTCCTTGTTCTCGCCGACGTAGGAGCCGGTGACGCGGGCGATGCGGCCGGCGGAGAGCAGGACGCCCAGACCGCGTCCGTCGACTCCGCAGTTGTTGGAGACGACGTTCAGCCCGGTCGTGCCCCGGTCGTACAGGGCGCGTATCAGGGTTTCGGGTACACCGCTGAGGCCGAAGCCACCGACGGCGATCGAGGCACCGTCGGAGATGTCGGCGACCGCTTCGGCGGCGTCGGCGCGGACCTTGTTCATGGGTGCGTGGTGCCTTTCAGTTGGGGGCCTCGCGCAGTGCGTCGGAGACGGATTTGACGCCGCCGTGCGCGGTCATGCCGCCGTCGACCGGAATCTCCGCACCGGTGATGAACGACGCGTCGTCGGACAGCAGGAACGCCACCAGCGGCGCGACTTCGCCGACGGTGCCCGTGCGCCCCAGGGGCGTCTCGCGGACGTTCGCCTCGCGGAACGCGGGTGCGGCCGAGGCGGTCATGCCGGTCTCGATGTAACCGGGATGGATCGTGTTGACGCGGATACCGCGTGGTCCGAGCTCCAGGGCAGCGGTCTTCGACAGGCCGCGCAGTGCCCACTTGCTGGTCGTGTAGGCGACCGGGTAGTGAGCGGTGAGGGCCGCCGACGAGCCGACGTTGACGATGGAGGAGCCGGGGCGCATGAGCGGCGCCAGGTACTGCGTGCCGAGGAGCGGACCGGTGACGTTGACGGAGTGGACGCGTGCCATGTCCGCCGGGCGTACGTCGCCGAGCCGGGCCCGCCAGGTGATGCCGGCGTTGTTGACCAGGCCGTGCACCTGCCCGTACGACTCCCGCAGTTCGTCGGCGAGTTCGGCCCAGGCCGTTTCGCTGGTGACGTCGAGGCGTCGGCAGCCGGGTGCGCCGGTCACGTCGGTGGGGATGACACGGGCCCCTTCCAGGGTGAGCAGCCGGGCCGCGGCGGCGCCCTGTCCGCCGGCCGCGCCGGTGACGACGACGACCTTTCCGAGCAGCCTCGTGGAGTGCGGGTCGGTCACGGCCGCTCCCGGAGGCGGCGGCGTCCGGTGGGCAGGGGGCTGGGGGCGGCGCCGGCGACGACGGTGTTGGTGAGGACGCCGAGTCCCTCGACGGTGAGCGTGACGGTGTCACCGGGCTTCAGCGGCGGCGGGGACTGTTCGCCGCGACGGCCCCAGAGTTCGGCGAGGCAGCCGCCGTTGCCGCAGGTACCGGAGCCGAGCACGTCGCCCGGGACGACCCGGGTGCCGCGAGAGGCGTAGGCGGTCATCTCCTCGAAGGTCCAGCTCATGCGGGAGAGCAGGTCCTCGCCGACCACCCGGCCGTTGACCTCCGCGGTCATGGCCAGCCGCAGGAAGCCGTCGGCGTCGCGGTGGGGCTCCAGTTCGTCGGCGGTGACGAGGTACGGACCCAGGGTGGTGGCGGTGTCCTTGCCCTTGCAGGGGCCGAGGCCGACCTTCATCTCCGCGCTCTGGAGGTCGCGTGCGGACCAGTCGTTGAAGACGGTGTAGCCGATGATGTGGTCGCGTGCCTGGCCGGGAGTCAGGTCGCGGCCCTCGCGGCCGATGACGGCTCCGACCTCCAGCTCGAAGTCCAGGACGGACGAGCCGGGCGGTACCGGGATGCCTTCGAGGTGACCGTGGATCGCGTGCGGGTTGGTGAAGTAGAAGGTCGGGGCCGCGTACCACTGTTCGGGGACGCCGCCGACGCCTTCCACGGACCGGCGCACCCCCTCCACGTGCTCCTCGAAGGTCACGAAGTCCCGTACGGAAGCGGGCTGGAGCGGGGGAAGCGGATGGACCTGGGAGACGTGCGGGCCGGCCGGCCCGTCGAGGGCCGCCGATCCGGCGGTGAGCAGCGCGGGGAGGCCGGAGGTCTCCTGGATCAGTGCGGTGAGTGAGGTGACCCCGGGCAGGGGGAAGAGGGTTCCGTCCTCTTCCACGACCGCCACCCGGCGGTGCTCCTGATGTTCGTAACTGGCGAAACGCATGGTGCGGCTCCGGCGGAGTGCGGTCGGGCGGGAAAGAAGTGCGCCTCGGGGGCGTGGACCGCGGCCCACGCCCCCGGGCACCCGGACTCGGCGGAAGGGATCAGACCGGGGGTGCGATGAAGACGCCGCGGTCGGGGTCGTTGAAGGACTCCTTGGCGACGATCTCGTTCATGGCGTTGGCGGTGCCCCACTGGTCGGTGACCTCGGGCCGGGAGAAGTCGTACACGTGCGGGTGCCAGGTGTCCTCGTCCAGACACTCCAACTCGGTCGTGTACTCGACGGTGTTGCCGTGCGGGTCGAGGAAGTAGGTGAAGGTGTTGTCGCCGGCCATGTGCCGTCCGGGGCCCCAGACCTTCTTGAATCCGGCCCGCATGACACGGCCGGAGCCGCGCATGTACTCGTCGATGCCGCGCATCTCGAAGGAGACGTGGTGCAGGGCGGTGTGCGGGCCCTGGGCGATGGCCATGGAGTGGTGCTGGTTGCTGATCCGCATGAAGTGCATGACCTCGCCCATGTGCGGGGAGCTGAGGGTGTCGGAGAGGGCGAAGCCGAGGTGGCGCTCGTACCACGCGCGGGTGCGGTTCAGATCCGGCGAGTTGAGCACGACGTGCGAGAGCTTGACCGGGATGGCCTCCTTCTCCTCGATCTTCCGGTGGCGCCGCACCTCGACGTCGGCGGACACCTCGATGGTGCGGCCGTCGACGTCGAAGAAGCGGAAGCCGTATCCGCCGCCGGGTGTGTCGACCCTGCCCGGACGGGAGATCAACCGCACGCCTCCGGCAAGGAGCCGTTCCGCGAGGGTGTCCACGTCGGCCGCGGACGCGGCGCCGTAGGAGACGAGGTCGAGTCGCTTCTCGTCGGCCTTGCGCAGCCGCACGACGTACTGCTCGGGGGAGCCCTCGGCGGCGAGGAAGGAGATGCCGGAATCCTCGGCGACCTTGGTCAGTCCCCAGACGCCCGCGTAGAAGTCGAGCTGCTTGTCGTAGTCGGGCACGGCGAGGTCGACGTGCCTCAGGTGGGTGAGCAGGCGCATGGTGTCAGTCCGTCCGGAGGAGGGAGGCCGCGTTGCGGCCTCGGATCGCGTGGAAGTCGGCCTCGGACAGGGCGGCGCCGCGCAGGGCGCCCACCGGGTCCTCGGATCCCATGTCGAAGGGGAAGTCCGAACCGAGCAGCACCCGGTCGGCCCCGGCGACACGGACCAGTTCCCGCAGTACACGGGTGTCGTGGACGAGGGAGTCGAAGTACAGCCGCTTCAGATAGCTGCTGGGCGGGTGGGCGCAGCCGGCTCCCGCGTCGGACCGGGCGGACCAGGCGTGGTCGGAGCGGCCGATGTGGGTGGGCAGGTAGCCGCCGCCGTGGGCCGCGAGCAGTTTGAGCCCGGGGTGCCGGTCGAGTACCCCGGAGAAGATCAGGTGCGAGAGCGCGACGGCGTTCTCGGTGGGCTGACCGACCGTGTTGGAGAGGTACCACTGGTCGAGGCGCTCGTCGAGGGTGCAGCCGAAGGGGTGCAGGAAGAGGATCGCGCCCGTCTCCTCGGCCCGGGTCCAGAAGGGTTCGTAGGCCGGGTCGGAGAGTTCGCGGCCGGGCGCGTGGCTGGAGATCTCGACGCCGAGCAGGCCCTGCGCGAGAGCGTGGTCGAGGGCGTCGACGGTGCGCTCCGGGTGCTGGAGCGGTACGAGGCCCAGACCGCGCAACCGGTCCGGCGCGGCCGAACAGTGTTTCGCAGTGGCCTCGTTGGCCAGCCGGTACACCTCCTCGGCCGTCTCCTCGTCCGCCCAGTAGTGGTAGTGGGAGGGGGAGGGACTGACCAGCTGGACGTCGACACCCTGCGCGTCCATCGCTGCCAGCCGTACGGTGACGTCGGTCAGGCGGGTCAAGCGCTCGCGAATCATGGGACCGCTGACGGCGAGGGCCGCGGGGCCGTTGCGGCGGGCGTCCAGCGCTCGTGCCCCGGCCAGCCCCGGCCGCCCCTCCACCAGCGCCTCGATCTCCGGCAGCAGGACGTGGGCGTGTACGTCGACCGTGGGGGCGGCCCGCTGAACCTGCGGGGCGGTCACGGCAGCTCCCGGAGCATGGTCATGGTGCGGGCCATCAGACCGGGCACGTCGGCGTCGTGCACACCGTCGAGCTGCCACTGCCCGATACGGACGGATGCCTCGACGACCGGGCGGACACGGACGATCCGCCGCTCGTAGTACGCCTGGAACAACGCGTCGTCCCAGTCGTCGGCTCCGGTCAGCATCTGGGCGAGCACCCACGCGTCCTCCAGCGAGAGGGCGGCGCCTTGGGCGAGGGTGGGCGGGCAGCAGTGCGCGGCGTCGCCGACCAGGACGACCCGGCCCCGGTGCCAGGACCCCTCGACCAGCATGCGGTCGAACCAGGTGTAGTTGACCTTCGCCGGATCGGTGACGTGCTCGGTGATCTCCGGCCAGAACCCGCCGTAGTGCCGGGTCAGGCGGCGCATCTCGTCCGCGTACGACTCGGGCGGTATCCCGGCGCGGTCGCGGTTGGCCTCCACCACGTACGCGTACAGCGTCGTGTCGCTGGTGGGGCAGTAGCCGGCGATGTAGGCCGGCCCGCCGTAGGCGAGGTCGGTACGGGTGACGCCGGCCGGGCGCGGGGCGGCGACGCGCCAGATGGCCATCCCGGTGGGCTCCGGCCGGGCGGGGACGCCGATGGCCGCGCGGGTGGCCGAACCGAGGCCGTCGGCGGCGATCACCAGGTCGTAGCGGTGCTCGGAGCCGTCGGAGAGCCGTACCGAGACGCCGCGTGCGTCCTGGTCCAGGATCTCGGCCGTGATGCCGAGCCGCACGGTCGCGCCACTGGCGCGCACCGCGTCGATGAGGATCCGCTGCAGCCGGGGGCGCTGCATGCCCACGGTCGCGGGCAGGTCGTCGCCGCCGGTGCGCAGGTCGTCCTGGATGTGCAGGACCGTGCCGTCGGGTGCGGTGATGCCGACCGAGCCGAAGCCGAAACCGGACGCCTCCACCTGCTTCCAGACGCCCAGTTCGCGCAGGACGCGCAGGGCGTTGCCCTGGAGGGTGATGCCGGAGCCGGCGGTCGCGTTCCAGTCGGCCCTGGCCTCGACGAGGTCCACGGCGTACCCGGCGCGGCGCAGCAGGATCGTCACGGCGTTGCCGGCCGCGCCGCCGCCGATCACGAGGACCGTGCGGGATGGGGTCATGGGGAACTCCTTCGTTCCTCGGTGCTACTTGACGGCGATCGGGTTGACCGGCGAGCCGACCGCGCCGGTGATGGGCAGGGGGGCCGCGGTGAGCCAGAAGGCGTAGGCGCCGTCGGTCGCGCAGTCCTCGGCGAGTGCGTCGAGGTCCCACATCTCGCCGATGAGCAGGCCGATGTTCGGGATGGCGACCTGGTGCAGCGGCTGGAAGGCATGCTCGAACTCGTTCGGACGGACCTCGAAGCCCCAGGTGTCGGTGGCGATCGCGGCGATCTCGGTGTGGTGCAGCCAGCCGGCCGTGGTGAACGACAGGCCGGGCGCGGGCCCTCCGGCGTAATCGCCCCAGCCGTCGCGGCGTACCCGGCTCAGCTGCCCGGTGCGTACCAGCACGATGTCGCCGCGTCCCACGGCCACGCCGTGCGCCCGGGCCGTCGCCGCCAGGTGCTCCTCGGTGATCGCGAATCCGTCGGGCAGCTCACCGTCCTCGCCGACGACCCGGCCGACATCGAGGAGCACCCCGCGCCCGGCGACGTAGGGGGCCATGTGCTCGATGCCGGTGACCAGGTCACCGTCGGAGGTGACGACCTGCTCGGCCGGGCGTCCGTTCCACGCCTTGCCGTGGTCGAAGATGTGCCCGAGTCCGTCCCACTGCGTGGAGCACTGCAGCGGCATCGCGATCACGTCGTCGGCGCCGCCGATTCCGTGCGGCAGGCCCTGGTTGCCGAGGGCCGCGTCGGTGCCGGTGTCCAGCATGGTGTGGACCGGGTTGGTGCGCCGACGCCAGCCCCTCTGCGGGCCGTCGATGTCGAAGCGCTGGGAGAGGGAGAAGCTGACGCCCCGTCTGACCAGGGCTGCGCCCTCGCGGCGCTTCGCTTCGTCGAGGAAGTTGAGGGTGCCCAGTACGTCGTCCTCGCCCCAGCGGTTCCAGTTGGAGCACGCTTTCGCGGCCCGCGCGATCGAGCCCTCGGGGTCGGTGCGGTCGGGGGTCACCGGGCCTCCTCCGCCACACAACGGGTGCGCTGGGCACCCAGTCCGGTGATGGAGCCGTCCATGACGTCGCCGTCGCGCAGCAGTCGGCCCCAGTGCATGCCGTTGCCGGCGGGGGAGCCGGTGAGCACCAGGTCGCCCGGCAGGAGGCGGGCCGACTGGGAGGCGTAGGACACCATCCGCGCGACGTCGAAGATCATGTCCTTGGTCGACTCGTCCTGCATGGCCTCGCCGTTGAGCTTCAGCACCACGCGCAGGTCGTCGGTGTCGGCGACCGAGGCGGCGGGGACGATCCAGGGGCCGAGCGGGGTGAAGCCGGGGGCGTTCTTGCTGCGCAGCCAGTCCGTGCCGATCTGCGGCATGTCCCGGCGGAATACGGTCGCCCGGTCGGTCAGGTCGTTGGCGATGGTGTACCCGGCAACGTGGTCCAGGGCCTCCTCCACGGACACCCGGTAGGCGGGGCGGCCGATCACCGCGGTCAGCTCCAGCTCCCAGTCGGGCTTCTCGGCCCAGGACGGCAGCACGACGTCGTCGTACGGTCCGGTGATCGCGCTCGGCAGACCGATGAAGACGTACGGCAGGTCATCGGCCGCCCGCCGGTCCATGATCTTCGCCGCCTCGGCGCGCCGTTCCGCCTCCGGCCGCTCGTCGCCCGGCGCCCGATGGGCGACGTGCAGATCGATGACGTGCCGGCGGTAGTTGGCCCCGGACTGGAAGACCTGGCGCGGCTCGACCGGTGCGTGTACCCGGAATTCCGCCAGCGCCCGGCGGTGCGGACCGTCGTCGGAGGCCAGCGCGGCGAGCTGCGGCTCCACCGCGTCCCAGTCCTCCAGGACGGCCCGTACGGTCAACTCGGCTTTACCCAGGGCGGACCGCAGGTCGATCGCCTGCGCGTCGGGTGTGACGAGAGCGGGGAAGGGTGCCCCCTCGGGGGCGGAGAGTGTGGCCAGGGCGAAGGGCCCGGCGAAGAGGGCGGACGAGGCTTCAGGTTTCACGAACATGTCCTCCTGATTGCGGTGGCACTAATCTGGACCCGCCACCAGTGATCACGGAAATCGATTCTGTGGATGGTCGGCATCCGCATGACAAATTGCCGCAGGTCGTCGCCGGACAGCGAGGAAATACGCCATGAATCTCAGTCGCCTCGACCTCAATCTCGTCGTCGCCCTGCGTGCCCTGCTGGAGGAGCGCAACGTCACCCGGGCCGGGGAGCGCGTCGGCCTCAGCCAGCCCGCCATGAGCGCCGCGCTCGCACGCCTGCGCCGGCACTTCGACGACGACCTGCTGGCCCGCGTCGGCGGCCACTATGAACTCACCGCCCTCGGCCAGGTCCTTCTCGACCGGGCGTCCACCGCCTACGACCTGCTGGAACGCCTCTTCGCGAGTCAGGCGCACTTCGATCCGGTCAAGGAGAACCGCGAGTTCAAGCTGGTGGCGTCCGACTACGCGGTGGCCGTCTTCGGCGCCGAGCTCGCCCGGGTCGTGCACCAGGAGGCCCCCGGTATCCGGCTGCGCTTCGCGCAGACGCCGACCACCGTGGTGGACGCCACCGAGACCCTGCTGAGCACCACTGACGGCCTGCTCATGCCGCACGGTGTGATCAGCGACTTCCCGGCCACCGATCTCTATCAGGACCGCTGGGTGTTCCTCGTCGCCGATGACCACCCGAGCGTCGACGACCGGCTGACCCGGGAGGACCTGGCCCGGCTGCCGTGGGTCACCTACCAGCGCACCTACGACGCCCCGGCCGTCCGCCAACTGGGCATGCTGGGGGTCGAACCCCGCGTCGAGGTGTCCGTCGACAGCTTCCAGACCATCCCGCTGCTGGTCGGCGGAACCCGGCGCATCGCCCTGATCCAGGCCCGCCTCGCCCGGCTCCTCGCACCGCTGGCCGCCGTACGCGTGGTCGAACCGCCGTACGAGGCCGTCCCCCTCAGGGAGGCGATGTGGTGGCACCCCGTGCACACCCACGACGCGGCCCACATCTGGCTGCGGGAGACGGCCGCCCGGGTCGGCAGCCGGATGGTCGAGGAGGCGCGGGCGTGAGCAGGGCGCGGATCGGGTCCGGTTCGCTGCTCGCGCGGAGTCGGCCATCCGCCGAATGGATGGAAGGCATCCGATACATGAATCGTGCCACCGGTGGGCAGCGGGGCGTCCCAGAGGCATCATCGATCCAGGTCGTGCGCAACCGCGCACCCGCGTCCCCGCCGCAGCAGGCTGTGGTCCGGATACGTTTCCGGTCGCGACCCGGGGTGATCAGCGAGCCGGTGCCGCCATGGTGGACCGGCGCACGACGAGTTCCGGCTGAAGGACGATGTGCGCGTGTTCATGAGCGAGACCGTCGGCCGTGTCCTCGATGAGGAGGCGGCCGGCCCGCCGGCCCATGGCGACGGCCGGCCGGCGTACCGAAGTGAGGGGTACGACGGCCGAGGCGGCGAACTCGATGTCGTCGTAGCCCACCACGGCGATGTCCTCGGGGACTTTCAGCCCGGCCTCGTACAGCGCTTGCAGAACGCCGAGAGCCAGCAGGTCGTTGGCGCAGAAGACGGCCGTCGGTCGCTGCGGAAGGCCGAGAATGCGGTGTCCGGCGTCCTTTCCGGCTTCCACGGTGAGTGCGGGGCAGGGGAGTTCGAGCAGGGCGGTGGTGGGCAGGCCGGCCGGGCCGAGGGCGCCCAGCGCGCCTCGACGCCGGTCCCGTACCTGCGGAAGGGTCTCGGGACCGCCGACGTAGACGAGGGACCGGTGGCCCCGGGCGATCAGATGGCGGGCGGCGGCGTGGCCTCCGGCGACGTCGTCGATGCCGACCGAGCAGGCCTCGGTCCAGGGTGCGCTCCGGTCGGCGACGACGAAGGGGACCGCGTTGCGGCGGAAGGCCGCGACCGTGCGGTCGGTGTCCTCGCCCGCGGTGATCACCGCACCGCGGACCTGGTGCGAGGTGATCAGCGACAAGTAGCGTGCCGCTTCCCCCGGATCGTGGGCGCCGGTGCAGACCATGACGCCCAAATCGGCTTCACGGGCGGCCTGCTCCACGCCGGCGGCGAGCGCGGTGAAGAACGGGTTGACGATGTCGAGAACCATCAGGGCGATCACTCGCGAAGCCCAGCCCCGCAGTTGCCGCGCGCCCTCGGCGCGGACGTAGCCCAGCGTGTCGATCACCTCCAGGACGCGTGTTCGGGTGGCCTCGGCCACTATCTCGGGCCGGTTGAGGACGTTCGAGACGGTGCCGAGCGAGACACTGGCCTCCCTCGCCACGTCTTTGATGCCGACCCGCGGGCGTGCTCTGCTGTCCCGCCCCGCGCCCCGTACCTCGGTGCCCGGTGGGCGGGGTGCCGAGAGTGCCGCAGGTGTGGCAGCGACCGACCGGTGCACGGCCTACCGGCTCCTTGGTGCGGCGGTGGTGGCCCGCACCACCAGCCGGGGGGTCATGGTGGTCCGCATGGCCCGGTCCCTCCGGCCCTCCACCCGTTCGACGAGCATGCGGGCGGCGGTGGAGCCCATGGTGTAACCGGCCTGGTCGACGCTGGTCAACTGGACGGGGGCGAGTGCGGCGAGTGCGGTGTTGTTGTAACCGACGAGCGAGAGGTCCTCGGGGATGCGCAGGCCCAGTTCGTGGGCGGCACGGAAGATGCCCAGGGCGGCGACGTCGGCACCAGCCATGACGGCGGTCGGCCGGTTCGCCGCGGTCAGCAGGGTCATCCCCGCCTTGTATCCGCCCTCGTCGGAGTAGGCGGTGTGGTGGACGCGGGCGTGTCCGGTCAGGCCGTGCCGGTCCATGGCCTTCAGGTAGCCGTCCCGCAGCACGACTTCGGGTGTGCGTTTCCACTGGTTGGCCTTCGTGCCCGCGGCGGAGACCAGGGCGATGTCGCGGTGGCCGAGGGCGGCGAGATGGTCGACGACCAGGCCGGCCCCGGTGTCGTCGGCGTCCACGACGGAGTCGTAGGTGTCGTCCGTGTCGTGGTGGCCGATGACGGCGGTCGGAGTCGTCGCAGCCGTGGCCAGGACTTCGGCCCGTGCTGTCCCGGGGGCGATGAGGACCAGTCCGTCCATTTGGCGGTCGACCATGGAGCGGATGGTCTTCGCCTGGTCCTCCGGGTCAAATCCCGCCGCGCCGATCAGCACGGTGTATTCGGTCTGACGCAGTTCGTCCTGGATGCCGTCGAGGATGTCCGCGAAGAAGGCGTTGCGCACGTTGTCGAGCAGTACGCCGATCGTGTAGGTCCGTCCGCGCATGCCGCGGGCCGCCGCGTGCGGCCGGTAGCCGAGTTCGGTGATGGCCGCCGTGACCTTCTCCCGCATGCTCGCACTCACGCCGTAGGCGTTGCGCAGCACTTTGGAGACGGCTGCGGTGGAGACGCCGGCGTGCCGGGCCACATCGGTGATCGTCACGCGTCTGTTCTGTCTGGCTGCGCCGGCCTGATCCATCGATCCACCCCTGCTCTGTGATGCGTGTCGTGCAACGGTCTACACCGTACTCCTGGGGAACTGTCAAGTCGCCTTGAATCGCCATGCTGTTACCGCAGCGTGTCTTGACGGCTCCTGATGTGGAGTGCAAGGTTTTGCCCACTCGACGTAGAGAACGTTTTACAAAGTTCTCCGTGCTGCCGGGCCCTGCCCCGCCCTGGCGCTCTCGCACCACTGCGTCCTCCTCCGTCCTCCTCCATGACCCTGGGAGTTCCCCGTGTCCCTGCGCATGCCCCGTGGCCGTCGCACGCGACTGAGTCTGTTCACCGTCGGCACCGCTTCGCTGGCACTGCTCGCCACAGCCTGCGGCGGCAGCGGCGGTGGCTCCTTGGCCGCACCCGACAACTTCGACTACCTCAGCGTCACCGAGAACACCACCGTGAAGACCGCTCTCACCACGCTGTCGAAGGGCGCGTGCAAGCCGGCGAACGACGCACTGCCGCTCAAGGTGGAAACCGTCCCGCAGGCGAGCCTCGACCAGAAGCTCCAGCTCCTGGCCGGCCAGAACGCACTGCCCGTGCAGTTCGCCGCCGGCAACGCCCCCGCCCTCACCCAGCAGCTCGCGAAGTCCGGCAAGGTCGCCGACCTGGAACCGAAGCTCAAGGAGCTGGGCGTCCTGGACCAGCTGGAGCCCGCCGCCGTCTCGACGATCAAGGCCCTGTACGGCGGGAAGCTGGAGGTACTGCCGTACGAGTACAACATCGAGGGGATCTTCTACAACAAGAAGATCTTCGCCGACAACGGCCTGGCCGTGCCCGGCACCTGGGACGAACTGGTGTCCGCGGCGGCGAAGCTGAAGTCCGAGGACGTCCAGCCCTTCTCCGCCTCCGGCCAGCAGGGATGGCCGCTGACCCGCCTGATCAGCGACTACCTCTTCCGCAGCCTCGGCCCCGACGCGCTGCGGAAGGTCGCGGACGGTCAGGCGAAGCTGACCGACCCGGAATACGTGAAGGCCGCCGACGAAGTCGCCGCGCTCGGGAAGAAGGGGTACTTCGGCAAGGGCGTCGGCTCCATCGACTACGACACCGCGATGAACCAGTTCCTCAGCGGCAAGGCGGCCATGTTCTACATGGGCAGCTGGGCGCTGGCGAACATCTCCGACGCCGAACAGAACAAGGTCGGCGCCGCGAACGTCGGCTTCATGCCCTTCCCGGCCGTCGCCGGAGGCAAGGGCTCGGCCGACCAGTACCCGTCCAACGTCGGCCTCGGCATCACCCTGGCCGCGAAGTCCTTCGACAAGAAGACCGGCGCCTGGGTCTCCTGCATCGCCGAGAACTACGGCGCCACGGCGCTGAAGGACCACGGGACCATTACCGGCTTCAAGGTGAACACCGAGGTGAAGGACGCCAACGCGGTCACCACCCAGGTCCGCGACACCGTCAGCTCCTCCCGGCAGAACGTGCTGTGGTTCGAGGCCCTGTTCAGCACCAAGGCCACCACCATCAGCCAGACCAACGCCGCGAGCCTGGTCTCGGGGAGCATGAGCCCCCAGCAGTTCATGCAGACCGTCCAGGACGCGCTCACCGCCCGGTGACCCTCCCCGGGGCGGCCCGCCCGCCTTCGTGCGCGGTCGTGTGCGAGCCGCCCCCGGGCCCCGACGACGGCCCAGCCGCCCCGCACCGCCGCACGTCCCGCCAACGGAAACGAGACGGACACCATCCATGCACCGCGTACTCGGTGACCGCAGGGCGATCGCGCTCCTGCTCGGTCCCGCCCTCCTCGTCTACTCGCTGATCATGCTCGTCCCCATGGTGTGGTCGCTCGGCTACTCCTTCACCAAGGGCAACACCATCGACGGCTTCACCGGCAACGGTGCCGCCAACTTCTCGCGCCTCCTCGACGACCCGGCGGTGCGGGACGCGCTCTGGTTCACCCTGAAATACGCCGTGACCGTCACGGCCGGTCAGGTCGTCGCCGGCTATCTCCTGGCCCTGCTCTACGTGTTCTTCCTCAGACGGGCCTCGGGGCTCATCCGCACCCTGGTCTTCTTCCCCGTCGTCCTGCCCACCGTCGCCGTCGGCCTGCTGTTCCAGAAGTTCTTCCAGGTCGCCCCGCAGACCGGCCCGGTCAACTCGCTGCTCAACGCGGTCGGCATCGACTCGATCGACTTCTTCGGCAGCTCGGGCAGCGCCTTCTGGGTCCTGGTCGCCATGGACATCTGGCGGTCCATGGGCTTCTACGCCGTGCTGCTCTTCGCCGGCCTGGTCGACATCCCCGACGAAGTCCTGGAATCGGCCCGACTCGACGGGGCGACCGGACTCAGGCTCGTACGCCACATCGTGCTGCCGCTGTCCCTGCCGGTCCTGATGTCCTCGCTGATCTTCAGCATCAACGGAACGCTCAAAGCCTTCGATTCGATCGTCGCCCTCACCAACGGCGGCCCGGGCAACGGCACCACCCCGCTGACCCTGTACATGTTCCAGACGTCGTTCACCTACAGCGACTACGGCTACGGCAGCACCATCGCCCTGCTGCTGACCGTCGTGAGCCTGCTGGTGAGCCTGGTCGTCTACCGCGTCTCGCGGCGCGACCTCACGGAGGGCTGAGCCCCATGGCCATCATCGACACACACCCGAAGACGACACCCGACCGGGCTCTACGGCCCCGGTCCGGCCGTCGGGGGAGTCGCCTGTGGGTCAAGACCGTCGTCGCAGTTCTGCTGGTCGTCGAGGTCTACCCGCTGATATGGATGTTCCTCACCTCACTGAAGTCCAACGACGACTACCTGAACAACTCCACCTGGAGCCTGCCCACCTCCTGGGAGTGGGGCAACTACGGCGAGGCGTGGAACACCGGCCACATCGGCCTGTACGTCCAGAACAGCCTGCTCGCCGTCGTCCCCGCCCTCGCCCTGATGCTGCTGCTGGGCACTGCGGCCGGCTTCGCCCTCCAGATCATGGTCTGGAAGGGCCGCAGCCTCACCCTCCTCGTCTTCCTCACGGGCATGATGATCCCGCCGCAGATGATCCTGCTGCCGCTGTTCACCGTGTACTTCCGGACCGGCCTGTCCGGCACGCTGTGGCCGCTGATCCTCACCTACACCGGCACCGGCCTGCCGCTGACCGTCTTCATGATGGCCACCTACTACCGCACGGTCCCGCGCGAGCTGTTCGAGGCGGCCACCGTCGACGGAGCCGGCATCCTGCGCGCCTTCTGGACCATCAGCGTCCCCCTGGTCCGCAACGCCCTCCTCACCGTCGGCCTGGTGCAGTTCTTCTTCATCTGGAACGACCTGCTCATCGCCCTCACCTTCACCAACGACCAGGACCTGCGCACCATCCAGGTCGGGCTGCTCAACTTCACCGGCGACTTCGGCGCCACCCAGTACGGCCCCCTCTTCGCCGCCATCTGCATCAACGTCTTCGGCACCCTCCTGATCTACCTCTTCCTCAACCAGAAGGTCATGAAGGGCCTCACCTCGGGAGCGGTCAAGGGCTGACCCCCGCCCGCCACCACGCTCGCTCCCGCACGTGCAAGAAAGGTCCTCCCTGTGCTCCCCCCTCAGCCCTCCCCGGTGTCCTTCGAACATCTGCCGGACGGACTCGGCATCGGAGTCGCCGCCCCCCGGCTCACCTGGACGCTGCCGCCGGGATCCGGCCGACAGCAGGCATACGAACTGGAGGTCGACCGCTGCGGCGCCGTGCGTCGCACCGGGCGGGTCGACGCCGACATCCAGGTACGCGCGCCCTGGCCGGGTGAGCCGCTGGCCTCCCGGGAACGCGCGCTCGTCCGGGTCCGCGTCTGGACCCCGGACGCCCCGGACCCATCGGAATGGAGCGATCCGCGGACGGTCGAAGCCGGCCTGCTTGCGCCCACCGACTGGCAGGCCGTGCCCGTGGGCGCGGGATGGGACGAGAACCCGGAGGCCGAGCGCCGCCCGGCGCGGGTCCGCAAGGACTTCCGGCTCGACCGCCCCGTGTCCCATGCCCGCCTGTACGTCACCGCCCACGGCCTGTACGAGGCGGAGATCAACGGTCGTCGCGTCGGGGACGAGACACTGGCCCCGGGATGGACCGTCTACCCGCACCGGCTGCGCTACCGCACCCACGACGTCACCGACCACCTCGCCGAGGGCGCCAACACCGTCGGAGCCTGGCTCGGCGACGGCTGGTACCGCGGCAAGTACGGCTTCGACGGCGGCACCCGCAACATCTACGGCACCGACCAAGCGCTCATCGCCCAACTCGAAGTGGTGCACGACGACGGCTCCGTCACCGTCATCGCCACGGACGGAACCTGGCACGCCGCTCCCGGGCCGATCCTGACCAGCGGCCTCTACGAGGGCGAGATCTTCGACGCCCGGCTCCACGATCCGCACTGGTGCACCCCCTCACCCTCGCGTACTGCCTCCGACCCGTGGAGCCCCGTCCGGACGGGCCGCCGTGACCCCGCGACGCTGGTCGCCCCGACGGGACCACCGGTCCGCTGCACCCGGGAGATCGCCCCGGTCGCCATCACCCCCACCGAGGGCGGGCACCTCCTCGACTTCGGCCAGAACCTCGTGGGCCGTCTCCGCGTCACCGCAGACGGGCCGGCCGGCACCACCATCGTCCTGCGGCACGCCGAAGTACTGGAGAACGGCGCACTGGCAACCCGGCCGCTGCGCGAGGCGTACGCCACCGACACCCTGATCCTCTCCGGCGACGGACCGCTCACCTGGGAGCCGCGCTTCACCCTCCACGGCTTCCGCTACGCCGAAGTGAGCGACTGGCCAGGAGAGTTGACTGCCGACATGGTCCAAGCCCGCGTCCACCACACGGATATGCGCCGCACCGGCTGGTTCGAGTGCAGCGACTCCCTGGTCAACCGACTGCACGAGAACGTCCTCTGGAGCATGCGCGGCAACTTCGTCGACATACCCACCGACTGCCCTCAGCGCGACGAACGCCTCGGCTGGACCGGCGACATACAGGTCTTCGCGCCCACCGCGAGCTTCCTCTACGACTGCGCCGGCATGCTCGACTCCTGGCTCACCGACGTTGGCCTGGAGCAACTCCCCGACGGCACCGTCCCCTGGTACGTGCCCGTCATACCCGGCGCCCCCATGTGGACGCCGATCCACCCCGGGGCGGCCTGGGGAGACGCCGCCGTACTCACCCCATGGACCCTCCACCAGCGCTTCGGCGACATCGGTCTCCTCCGGCGCCACTACCCCATGGCCAAGAAATGGGTCGACCTGGTGGAGCGCCTCGCCGGCCCGACGCGCCTGTGGGACACCGGCTTCCAGCTGGGCGACTGGCTCGACCCCGCCGCACCGCCCGACGACCCGGCCGCCGGAGTCACCGACCGCTACCTCGTCGCGACGGCCTACTACGCCCACTCCACCCGTCAGCTCGGACGCGCCGCGGCCGAGCTGGGGAAGACCGCGGACTCGGACCGGTACACCACCCTGGCCGCCGAGGTGGCAGAAGCCTTCCGGCGCCGGTACGTCCTGCCGGATGGCCGCATGACGAGCGACAGCCCCACCGCCTACGCCCTGGGAATCGCCTTCGACCTGCTCACCCCCGAACAGCGCCGGGACGCGGGGGACCGGCTCGCCGAACTCGTCCTCGCGGACGACGCCCGTATCGCCACCGGCTTCGTCGGCACCCCGCTGATCTGCGACGCACTCACCGACACCGGCCACCTGGACGTCGCCTACCAGCTGCTGCTGCAGACCGAGTGCCCCTCATGGCTGTACACCGTGACCCAGGGCGCGACCACCATCTGGGAACGCTGGGACAGCCTGCGGACCGACGGCAGCCTCAACCCGGGCGGCATGACCTCCTTCAACCACTACGCTCTCGGCGCCGTCGCGGACTGGCTGCACCGGGTCGTCGGCGGCATCACCGCCACGGGCCCCGGCTACCGGGAAATCCTCTTCCGGCCGCGGCCCGGAGGAGGTATCACCTGGGCCCGCACCCGCCACGAGACCCCGTACGGCACCGCGGCGCTCTCCTGGGAACTGACCGACACCGGCCTGACGGCCCGCTGCACCGTTCCCGAAGGAACGTGCGCCGTCGCCGAGTTGCCCGGAAGCCCGCCCGTTTCCCTCGACCCGGGTGAACACGTCCTGGAAACCACCGCAATCGTCGGAGTGACCGCCTGAACGAAACGCATTTCCCATCCCTGGACTGCCCGGTGCGACCGTTTCTGCGCCGGCCGGTCCAGGCGTTTTCGGGATCTGCCCATGAGCTCCGTATCGATGTCGTGGATGTCTGCGATCCCCCAAGATGATGGGGGGAGTTTCCCGGCGGGTTTCCATTGAAATTTTCAGTCCGTTTCAATTCGGAGAGTTCCGTATTTGCTGGTCAGGGGCTTATTTGGAGAGGTTTCTTCCAAGGGTTGACCCGAAGGCGAACAGACAATAGCTTTCCGCTTGTTGGGTGAAACGCTTCACGAGTCGGCGCCGAGATGTGCGAAATCTATTGCCGTGGGACGCGGCAGGGTGTTTCGAACGAAGCGGAAAAGACGTGCATGTGCACGCATGCGATGCATGAATCCCGTGCTGTTCCCGCCAGCCGGGGCTACTCAAGATCCTGACATCCTGAGTGGCCCTCATTTTCCCCGCGACGGAATGTGGAGCAGCCGTCCACAGGTATCAGGAGAGCCGCTGTGAACAGAAGACAATTTCTCTCTGCCGCCACCCTCACCGCGTTGGCCGCAGCCATGGTTCCGGTCATGGGCGCCCAGGCCGTGGCCGCGACGAACCCCGCCGCGCAAGAAAGGGCCGACGACCTGCTGGCCAGGATGACGGCGGCGGAGAAGGAGGCCCTCGTACGCTGCGACTTCGCGGCCGTCGCCCACCTGGGCATCCCCGCCTTGGTCATGGTCGACGGGTCCGCCGGCCTCCGAGGGGAAAAGGGGGTGACGGCCTTTCCCGTTCCCGTCGCCCAGGCGGCGACCTTCGACGAGGACCTCGTCAGCCGCCTCGGAGAAGCGATCGGCGCCGAGGGCAGAGGCAAGGGCTACAACAACGTACTGGGCCCGACCGTCGATGTGACGCGTACCTGGCACTCCGGACGCCAGTCCGAGGGCATGGGAGAAGACCCCCTGCTCGCCGGCCGGATGGGCGCGGCTGCCACGGTCGGTTTGCAGAGCCGGCAGGTGGTCGCCACCGTGAAGCACTTCGCCGCCTACACGCAGGAGACCAACCGGTTCTTCACCGACACCGAGGTGTCGGACCGTGCCCTGCGTGAGATCTACGAGGCTCCCTTCCGTCACGTGGTCGCCGCCGCGCCGGCCACGTCGGTGATGATGGCCTACCCGAAGATCAACGGCGTCTTCGCGACGCAGAACCCTGCTCTGTTCAGCGATCTCAAGACGGGCCTTGGCCTCCAGGGTTACACGGTGCCGGACTTTTGGGCCGGCGACGACCAGGTCGCAGCCGCCAGGGCGGGTATGGACCTCGCCGGACTCGGCGCCGGCGCGGTGACGGTTCCCGCGGGGAGTCTCGCGGAAGGGGCCGTCCCGGCCGCGCGGCTCGACGACGCCGCACGACGCATCCTCGTCACGATGTTCGCCAACGGCCTCTTCGACAGCCCCGTCCCTGTTCCTGCCGCGGACGTCAGTACACAGGCCCACCGGGACCTTGCCCACGAGGCCGCGATCTCCTCCACGGTCTTGCTCGCCAACGGGTCCTCGGCCCTGCCGCTGACCGCCTCCGTGAAGTCGCTGGCCGTCATCGGCCCCGCCGACACCGACGCCCTGACCGGAGTCGGCGGATCCAGCTACGTCGATCCCGGCACCTGGGCGACCCCTCTCCAGGCCATCCGTGGCCGCGCCGGAAGCGCCGTCACGGTCACCCACGCACAGGGCACCAGGGGCGACCTTCCCCTGGCCACGGTCCCCACGACCGTGGTGCGCGACAACGCGGGCAGGCCCGGCCTCACCGCGGCCTACTTCGCGGGCGCCGACCCCAGCGGGACTCCGCTGCTGACGAGGACCGACGCGGGGGTCGACTTCACCACCACCCCCGCTCCGAATCTGCCCGCCGTATGGTCCGTGAAGTGGACAGGCACCCTCCTGCCGACCACCACCGGCCTCCACCGCTTCTCCCTGCTGCCCGCCGGTACGGCCACGCTGAAGATCAACGGGGCCACGGTGGTCTCCGGCACCCGCCAGATGCGACGTTTCTTCCTCGGGCCGTTCGACTATCCGCTCCAGGGAACCGCCCAGCTCACCTCGGGCCGCGCGGTGAGCATCGAACTGACCTACTCCAACGCCACCGCCGAAACCGGCACCTGCGGCCTGACCCTGGGCTGGCAGCCCGACTCGCTCATCCCGGCAGCCGTCACGACGGCACGAGCGGCCGACGCCGCGGTCGTCTTCGTCAACCGGATCGCCGGCGAGGCCATGGACCACGCACAACTCGACCTGCCGGGCGACCAGAACCAGCTCATCAGCGCCGTGGCAGCGGCGAACCCGCGCACGATCGTCGTCCTCAATACCGACGGCCCCGTGGCCACCCCCTGGCTGAACGAGGTGGAAGCCGTCATACAGCTCTGGTACGGGGGCCGAGGCATGGGTACCGCCCTCGCCGCCGTCCTCTTCGGCGACAGCGACCCCTCCGGCCGCCTTCCCGTCACCTTCCCCACCGACGCCACCCAGGGACCCGGCACCACCGCCGCGACCTACCCGGGCGCGAACGGCACGGTCGCCTACGACGAGGGCATCCGCGTCGGGTACCGCTACTACGACGCCGCAGGCCGGCAACCGCGCTTCGCCTTCGGCCACGGCCTCTCCTATACGTCCTTCGCCCACGGATCCCTGGAAGTCGCCTACGACCGGGCCAACAGAACCGTCACCCTCTCGGTGACGGTCACCAACACAGGACCACGCAAGGGCACGGAAGTCGCCCAGATCTACGCCACTCTGCCGGGGGCGGCAGCAGCGGAGCCCCGCCGCCTGGTCGCCTTCCGCAAGGTCACGCTGGACGCAGCAGGTTCCCGACGGCTGACCTTCACCATCCCGCAGGAGGACCTGTCCGTCTGGCGGCCGAGCGGTTGGACCCTCACCCCGGGCCTGTACACCTTCGCCACAGCACGCTCGTCCCGCCACCTGACAGCACAGCGAAGCGTGACCGTCGGCTGACCTCGCCCGCCTCCGCGGCGCGGAGCGGCGCCGCGCCTGAGCGGACCGCTGGCTTTCCTCCGCACCCAATCACCGAACAGGACTTCGCACGACCTCCACAAGGGGGAGCGAGCTGTGGGGCGCGCGACGCGCATCGTCTCGCGCCCTGTCCGCCGTGTCCTTCCGGGCCGATGCCTCCCCGCTCCGCCCACCCGTCTTCCTCCTGCTCTCTCCATCTTTTCTCTGACTCGACCACCGCACGGAGCGTTCTCATGTCCTCTACTCCCAAGACGCCCTCGCCGCGATCGGCGCCGAGACACCGAAGACCTGGACGAGCTGATCGGCCTGTGCCAACTCGCGCGGGAGAAGGGAACCACCCTGCTGGCGCTGGGCAACGAGACCCCGTGGGTCACCCAGCTGGTCAGCTACGCTCTCGTCGCGACCACCGTGTACGCGACGACCTCGGACTTCGACCAGAAACGCCGACGTGGCGGAGAGCAGAGCCGTGGGCGTCGTGCAGGTCGCAAGCAGCCTGACCGAGATCCAAGCGGCGTCTGTCGGACTCGCCCCGTTTCCGCTCGTTCCCCCGTCGTGAACGGGGGAACGACTACAGCGCGCCCGGTATTGGCCGGGCGAGTTCGAAGAGCGTCCCTCACCGGCCCTTCGAACTCCAGCCAGGAGGCGTGGCGTAGGTGGTCTCCGGCCGCTGCGGGGCACACGGACGGCTGGGCCCCGCGACGGTACGGCCGGCGGTTTTGGTACTCGGTGAAGGTGCGTGCAGGCGGGGTTGGAACCGCTGGTGGGGCGCCGGGTGGGCGGGTGTTCAAACCGGGGTGGGTCGTCGCTGTCCCTTCCCACTCGACGTTGCATCGACGTCCGGCGGCCAGCTGGAAGATGAAGCATTGACGCGAGGCTGGTGGCCCCGACGTGTGTCAGATGGTCTTGCATTTTCCGGGCATCGGTGCGGCAGGCCGGGATCGTTCGTCGGCGAGTCATCGTCAAGGCCTGTGGACTGGCATTCCAGTTGGGTGGAAGCACCTGCGTGGAGACTGGGCTTGAGTCTCCCGTAGGGGGAGGCACGAAGGTGCAGGCATGGACGGCGACACGCTCTTCACGATCGGGGCCCTGGCCCGGCGGACCGGGCTGACGGTCAAGACCATTCGGTTCTACTCCGACACCGGAATCGTGCCGCCGACGGACCGCAGCCCGGCCGGCTACCGACTCTATGACATCGGCGCACTGGCGCGTCTGGATCTGGTGCGCACCCTGCGTGACCTGGGGCTCGACCTTGCCGTCATCCGGCAGGTGCTGGACCGCGAGGTTTCGGTGCCCGAGGTCGCGGCTGCACACGCCGACGCCCTGGAGGTACAGATCCGCACTCTGCGACTGCGGCGCGCGGTGCTGCGAGCGGTGGCCAAACGGGACTCCACCCCCGAGGAAATGGACCTCATGCACAAGCTTGCCAAGCTCTCCGACGGCGAACGACGACGCCTCATCACCGACTTCATCGACGACACCTTCGGCGGGTTCGACGCCAACGCCGACTTCGTCGACATGATGCGCTCGGCCATGCCCGAACTGCCGGACGACCCCGAACCCCATCAGGTCGACGCCTGGGTGGAGCTCGCCGAACTCACCCAGGACCCCGACTTCCGCGCCGCCGTCCGCCGCATGGCGGAGTACCAGGCAGGCGAGCGCGCCCAAGGCGACGTCACCGGCTTGCACCACGACCTCACCGAGACCGTCCGCGACAGCATCGGCCGCGCGCTCGATGCCGGCACCGATCCGGCCTCGGCCGAGGCCGCACCCATCATCGACGCCCTCACCGCCCGTTACGCGCAAACCTTCAGCCGCGCCGACGACGCCGACTTGCGCCGCTGGCTGCTGACTCGCCTGGAGATCGCCGGCGACCCCCGCGCGGAACGCTACTGGCACCTGCTGGCCGTCATCAACGGATGGCCCGCCCCGCCCAGCCTGGCACCGGTGTTCACGTGGTTCACAGAAGCCTTGCGCGCTCACACCCCACGGCAGTCCCGCGGGCGGTAGTCCCACGCCTGACCGTCGCTCCGATTTTCTCGGCCACGGCTCTTCGTCGCTCTCCACATGCGGGAAGAGTCTTTCGAGGACCAGTGCGCACAGGTCGTCGGGGGCGGTGAACCCCAAGCCGAGGCCGGCTGTGACGTCGTAGGTGTGGAGAAGGGTCTCGACGATGCCCATCGCCGCGAAACCGGCCGGGTCTGAGGCACCGAAGACGTGGTGGGCGCGGGCCGACGGGGGAGTTGCCCACAGCCCTGTCCCATCAAGGCGTGGAGGGGTCCCCGGCCGCTCGTCGCTGACCAGGCCACATGTCGTCGTACGCGGCATCGAAGAACTGCACCTGCGGCCCGCGCAGCGCGGACGCGTCGGCCAACTCGCCTCGAGCTGCCTCGGTGAGGCGGGCCGCATAACGATAGGCGGCACCCCGCAGGGGCTCGCTTCTGGCCGACAGATCGATCTCCGCGTGGGCGAGCCAGAGGTCATCGACAAGACGGTCGATCACGGGATCGGCTGCGCTGACGTCGGCATGGGGGAGTGCGAACGCCGTCTTCTCCACCTGCGACGCAATACTCAGGAATTTCAAGACCGCGTGCTTGAGCTCCGCACGATGCGCGGCAGACTCCTGTACCTCCAACTGCCGGGTGCTTGCGCGCGACACAAGGTACTGGCCGAACAGCGACCCGCCCGCGCCGAGCACAACACCCGCCAGAGACAGCAGCGCCGGCCACAAGGTTCCCCAAGATCCCATGACAAGAGTCTCTCAACTTGCCGCAAGTGCGGCCGAGCTGCCCATGGACAGTCCACACTGCGCGCGGCCGTACCGCGCACGGCGGCAAGCTGCTGCCCGGCGGCGAGGTTGGGCTCGGTTGCGCGAGCTCACCGAGCCGTCCCTGTTCCTTGGCCTCCTGGAGGCGGTCGAGCAGGTTCGCGTGGATCAGCTCCAGGCGGGGCGTCTGCTCGGGATCGGGCCGCAGGACAGGGCAGCGGATGCGGGCTTCTTCGAGCGTGCGCTGGTGAAGTGGTCGGGTCAGGAGTGCCCGTGTTCGCGGTTGAGTTCGTGGTAGCCGCGAAAGTCGAAGAAGCGCAGGCCGTCGATCACCGCTCCAGACAGGATTTCCGGCAGAGTCCATGGGTGGGTGGTGTAGTCGTCCGTGGCGGCGCCTCCATGCTCCAGCAGCAGAGCGATCATTTGGTGAACCTCCGCGGTGCCGTCGATCCGCCCGGGGATGTCGATCTGCACCGCCCAAGTGGGGTGATGCCCGATGGCCGCTTCGAGGATCGCCACATCCTCAGGATCCCAGTCGGAAAAGAGGTAGCCGGTTTGTTCATCGTCGATGTCGATGTAGAGGTTGCCGGCCCGAGTCCACGGATCGCTCTGCTCGGGCAGATGTTGATCGAGTGAGGCGACGGTCTCAGCTCGCTCACCTTCTGGAAACACGAAGACGGTTCGCATGGGCCGGAGCGTAGGCGCTTCAGCTTCGTGGCGACCGGGGATTTGAGGGCCGGTCCCGATCCCTCGACGTAAGTGGCGTCACCCCGGCCCTCCTGGACTGCCCCGCGCGCCCGCACCGCGCCGCGTCCGCCTCGTTACGTGCCGCTGGTGGCAGCCGCCCGGCACGAGTTCAGGCTGCCGTCCCGGTCGCGGCGCGGGTGAGGCTGATGCGGGCGCGCTGACGCATCGGGCAGGTTTACCGTACCGGCTGCTCCCGGCGCAGGTACACGGCCTTACGGAGCCGCCGGTCCGCCCTCACTCGATCCCCGTACCTACGCGTCCGCCTTCCCCTACCCGCCCTCGCCGGTGCCCCCGCCCGGCGTTCCGACCGGCCGCGCGGCTTCGGGCGGTGGCAGGGCTTCCGCCTTGGCGCGCATCTCGGCAGCGCGTGCCACACGCAGGACGCCGAACAGATCGGCCGCGCCGGTCCAGCTCGTCCTTGCGTCCTCGGTCTCGCCGAGTTCCAGTTGGGCGGATGCGAGGTTGTCCAGCACCTCGGCCCGCATGTAGTCGTCGCTGAGCTCTTCGAAGATGTGCAGTGCCGTCCGGTAGCCGGCGACGGCCGCATCGAGATCGCCCATGCGCTGCTGGACGTAGCCGATGGTGTCCCAGACCGCCGCCTCGTTGCGCCGGTCTCCGACTTCCCGCAGGACTTCGAGCGTCTCCTCGCTCTTGGCCAAGGCTTCCTGGTGCCTGCCGAGCAGTGCGAGGCACCAGCTCTCGTGCGTGAGCACGCGACCGATCTCTTCGCGGTGATCGAGTGACCGGGCGAGCACCAGGGCCCTACGGGTGTGCCGCAGAGCTTCGCCGTGGCGTTCCTGGCGCACCCGAAGCCAGCCGAGGTTTCGTTCGGCGCGGGCCTGCTGTTCCGGAGACAGCCGGTGCAGGTGCCTCAGGAGCAGGTCGAGGGGCTCGTCAGCCTCCTCGGAGTGTCCCGTCTCCACCAGGGCGCGAGCCAGGTTGTAGCAGATCCTGACGACGGCGACCGGGTCGTCGAGCGCGAGGGAGGCGTCGAGTGCCATGCGCGCGGTGGTGATTTCCTCGGGCCATCGGCCGGCGACCAGAGTGTTGTACACCACCCATTCGAGCGTGACGTCGATGCGGTGGCGCCTCAGCAGCGGGTTGTCCAAGGTACGCAGGGCCGCCGCGGCCGTCGCCTCCTCCAGGCGGTACCAGTCGAGCCCCTCCTCACGGTTGTCCATCTCCACGTGCACCACCCCCGGCAACGGAACGTTGGGCAGTTGGTACGGATCCTGCCCGATGAACGCGTTGACCGTGTATGCGTTGTGGCGCAGATAGTCCAGCAGGCGTGTCTCCGCGCCCAGGCGGTCGTCCTTCTCCTGGTCGACGAGTTCGGCGCCGTAGGCGCGGATCAGGTCGTGGAGCACGTAGCGGCCGTCGGAGTCCCGGGAGAGCAGGCTGGCCGAGGTGAGTTCGCGCAGATGCCGCCGGGCCTGCCCCAGTTCCACGTCGGCGAGGGAAGCAGCCGCCTGCGCGGTCACGGCCGGTCCGGGGTGGACAGCCAGATAGCGGAAGAAACGGGCGGTCCCGGGTGTGAGCGCCTGGTAGGACCGGGAGAAGACGATACGGACGTCGACCCGGTGGTCCGCGACCGCGAGGCCGTCCAGCCGCGGCCGGGCCTCTCGCAGTTCGCGGACGGCGAGCCGCAGTGGCATCCGGGGCTCCGCACTGAGCTGGACGCCGACGACTGCGACAGCCAACGGCAGATATCCGCACAGCGCGACAAGTTGGGCAGCGCCCTCGGGCTCCGCCCGGCAGCGCTCCTCACCGATCCTGGCAGCCAGCGCGGCAAGGGCCTCCGCCTCGGTCCATACGTCCAGGCTGACCAGGGAGGCGCCCTCGGCCGCGGAGAGGCCGGGGAGCTGGTTGCGCGAGGTGACGATCGTCAGGCACCCCGTTGAGGCGGGCAGCAGTGGCCTCACCTGCTCCGCGCTCGAAGCGTTGTCCAGGACGACGATCAGCCGCCGGGACTTGGTCCGCTCCCGGAACTGCACGCCGCGCTCGTCGGTGCCGAGCGGTATGTCGCCGCTGGGCACGCCGAGCGCCCGCAGAAAACCGCCGAGGGCCTCACCGGGGTCGAGCGGCTTGTCCGCGTGCTCGAATCCTCGCAGGTTCACATAGAGTTGGCCGTGGGGAAACCGGTCGGCGACCTGATGCGCCCAGTGCACGGCGAGTGCCGTCTTGCCGACCCCGGCCATGCCGCCGATGGCGGAGATGACCACGTGTCCGCCGTGTTCGGCGACCTGATCGGTGTAGCCGTGGACGGCCCTCAGCACCTCTTCACGGCCGCGGAAGGCCGCGAGGTCGGGAGGCAGTTGCTGCGGCACCTGCCAGGTGTTGCGCGCGGACGCCTGCACGAGTCGCCGTCGCTCGTCCTCACCCAGGTCGAGCGCGTCCATCAGCTCGCCCAGGGTCGCCTGGCGGGGAAGACTTTTCCCCCGTTCCATGTCGCTGATGGCCCTGACACTCACCCCGGAGAGCTCGGCAAGCTGTTCCAGAGTGTGCAGCGACCGCTGCCGCGCCTCACGCAGCAGTCGGCCAAGTTCCCGCTTGTCCATATCCGCTCCTGAGCATGTCCCCGCAGGGGAAACCGGTGACGCCGCTGCGGCTGTCCTTCCAGAAGATTATGGTTTCGGAGCAAGCCGCCCGAAGGCATCTCACCTGGCGAACCGGGTGGCCGACGACTTCCCGCACCCACCGGGCGACGGCCCACCGGCCAGGTCGCCGGGCCGCTGGTCACAGCGCAGCACGGCCAGCACGATGCCGGCGATCTTCCCGGCGGGCAGGGCCCGCCACCTGGAGCCGATCTTTCTTCAGGTGGCCGCGTATCAGGTCGGCGAGCCAGTTCAAGGTGCGCTCGACAGCGCACGCGGGCGGTGAACTTCCCGTCGCCGCGTTTGTGCAGCCAGCCGCGATCCGTGAGCCTGACCAGCTTCGCCCGCAGCGGCTCCAGTTGCCCGCGCACGGTCCGGCGGAGGTTGTCTGGGCGGTCCCATAGCCTGCGCCCATGAGCACTGCGGAGTATCTCTCAACGATTGCCACGTTGGCCGTGCAGCCGTTCCCGGAGGTGACCTATGACGATGCCTCCGGGGAAGGTGGACCAGAGCATCATGTGCGTGTACTGCAGGTCAGCCGGGATTTCTGGGATGACGACGACGGACAGGCCTGGGTTGAGGCCGAAGCCGAACTGCAGGCCTGCCTCGGCGACCTGGCGGCACGCCTGACGACTCGATGGGGCGATGCGTCCAACGTGGATCTCGGACCGTATCTCAGCGCCGGCTGCGAGGGGGAGCCGGTGGCCGAGCCGCTCAACTACCTCAGCCAACAGGTCGTGAGCATGCAGGTGTGGCCGCTTCCCGACGACGGTCGTTGGCTCGCGTTGGCGATCGGCCAGGCCGACAAGGAGCTGCCCCTCATCCTTTTTGCCGCAGTCGGCCGGGCTTCCGCACTCGACTTGAACACGAGCGGCCGGTCATGAGCGAAGCCACACCATGACAGCTGCAGCTGAGACGGTGCCAAGGAGACGTAACCTCGCTTGTCATACCGCGTAGCCACCGCACGGAAGTTCTTGAGCTTGTTGACGGCTCGTTCGACGGTGTTGCGCTTCTTGTACCGCTCCTCGTCGAATGGGGGCGCCACCGTCCGCATCGACCATTGCCGACGGGCAAGAACAGCCGCGACCGGTTGGCCTGCTTCGACGCCCAGGGCGTCGACGTCACCGAGGTCCGAGCGTCGACTTACTGATCGTTTCAGAATGGGAGCTGCATCGGGGCCTGCCTCGTGTCAGGAGGGTTCACTCAGCAGTGCTGCGACCCGCTGAGCGGCTGGACGGGGTGTGGCCGGCGATGCTGGCCGAACTGCGCGCAGGTGTGCGGCAGATCACCCTGCTGGACGGGCGGGCCATCGACGGGTTCACCGACTTCACCACGCACGGCGCCGTGTTCGTCAACGCGGCCCGGCTCACCACGGGGCGCACCAGTCTGCCCGGCTGGAACCGGCTGGCCGACGCCTTGGTCCACGAGAGGCACCCACACCCGTTGCAACGCCGCCGCCTTCAGTACCCCGTTCCTCGAACCCGCCACGGCACCCGGGCCCTCGGTCATGACTCCGTTGCGGCCGGACCTGCGGCCGTTGACCGGGCTTTTCCAGCAGACGGTCGTCCTTGTCCGTCAGACGGTCCTGTACCGGCTGATCCACCGGGACGCGCCGCTGTCGGAGCCTCAGCGGGAGGCCGTGGCCGACCGCCGGGCCCGGCTGCTGGATAAGGCGTCGCAGGGTGTCGAAACGCTCAGCCTCCACCGCGCCGCTCTCACCCCTGCCGGTGAGACCGTGCGCGCCGAAGCGGCCGTCCTGCTGTCGGAAGAGTCCGCCCGGCTGTCGGAGGAGACCGGTCTGCTGTCGGAGGAGGCCGCACGGGAGGGAGCGCGTGCGGGCCGGCCGTCAGGGGGCGGTGCGTGAGCGTCTCCCCACCGGTGGCCTGGGCCCCTGAGGTCTTCGCTCCCTGGCCGCACACCCCCGGCGCGCTGCTGGCCCGCGTCGCCGCCCGGTCGGCATCCTTCAACCCGAACGGCGCCGGGGGTGGTTCCCCCGTCCTGATCGGCAGTGCCGCGGGCGATGCCGCAGTGGACGTCCGCCGGCGCGCCCGCGGTGAACTGATGGAGCGCATGGGAAACGTCCTTGCAGGGCGCGCCGTGGAAGCCGAGGCGGACGCCGACCGTGCGAGGCCGCTGTCGGGCCGCGGCGACCGGGTCCGTACCGGTGACTGGTCCGCGCTGCGCCGCGACGGCGTCCCGGCCGCCGACCCCGCCGACCCCGCCACCGGCCCCGCCGCCCCGGCACGCGGCGGGATTCCCGCGCGTGAGGTGCGGCAGCTCTGGTACCGCGGCCGGGCGACGGGATCCGGTGAGGACGTCTGGGTACCGGCAGGTGCCGCGTTTCTCCAGCACCGCCCGCCGGCCGGCTGCGCGGCCACCCACCGGGCCGGTTCGACCGGCGTCGCCGCCCATACGGGCCCGGACGACGCGGCGGCGCACGCCGCCTGGGAGATCCTGGAACGCGATCTGGCGCGCCTCAGCTGGTACGACCCGCTCCGCCACCCGCCCACGGCGTTCGACGCCCGCACTGTTCTGCCGCCCGGTGCGGCAGAGCTGCGGAACCTGCTCGACGGCGCGGGACTGGAGGCGACCGCGCTCGTCCTCCCGGCCCCGGCCGGGGTCGCGGCCGTCACCGTCTGCGTCCACGAGCCCGACCGCGTACATCAGACGTTCGGAGCCCGCTGCGGCCCCGCCCACGAGCTTTCGGAGACGGTGGCACGGGCCTGTTGGGAGGCGCTGATGATCCGCTGGAGCATGACCGTGCCGGTGGCCGCCCCCACCTGGGACCGTCTGTCGCGTACCGGTGTTCCGCGCACCGCGCTGGACCACGCACTGTGGACCTTCCACGCGCAGGACGCGTTGACGCGGTGGGCAGGACCGGCCACCTCCCTCCATGCTCCCCCGGTACCGGCGCCCGCCCGGGAGACGGACCCGGTGGCTCTGCTGGCCGCGCACACCGGACGTGAGGTGATCGCCGTCGACCTGTGCGCGGGCCCCCGGCGGACGAGGGCCTGGCCGTCGTCCGCTTGATCGCCCCCGGGGGCATCGCCTCTGCCCTCCGGCTCGGTACCCGGGGTGCCTCCCCACCCGTTCGGTTGATCACCCCGGCAGGCTCCTCCGCAAGCCCCGCGGGGAACGGCCCCGCGTGCCGCGCCGGTCGCGATCACCGGTCAGCGCCCTGCCCTTCCCACTCCCGCAGCGAAAGGAGCTCACCCCATGTCCGCGTACCAGTACGACGCCTCGGTACAGCCCTCCTACGCCGAACGGTTCGCCGACCGGTACGACGACTGGTTCGCCGCGTCGACCACCGATTCGACCGTCGCCTTCCTGGCCGCCCTCGCCAAGGAGGGCCCGCCCGGGCCCCTGCTCGACATGGGCAGTGGCACCGGCCGGGTGGCCCTGCCACTGGCCGCCCTGGGCCTGACCGTCGAGGGCATCGACGCCTCACCCGGGATGACCGCCCAACTGCGCGCCAAGCCCGGCGGCAGCGCGGTTCGGGTGACCCTCGGCGACTTCTCCGCACCCCCGGCCCCTGAGGACACCGGGCGGTACTCGCTCGTCTACGCGGCCGGCGGCACCTTCGCCGAACTCGACACCCAGGAGGCCCAACGCCGCTGCCTCACCTCCGCCGCCCGGCGGCTGGCGCCCGGTGGACGGTTCGTGCTCGACGCACACCTGCCCGAGGCCCTCGCCACCCGCGGCAACGGCACCCAGCCGGTCAACACAGTCGACGGGGCCTTCGTCCTGCGCACGCGCACGTTGCATCCCGCCCGCCAGCAGTACACCTCGGACTACGCGGTGCTCGACGACGGCCGGATGCGACATGTGCGCGTGTCCTTCCGCTACTTCACCCCGGGTGAGCTCGACCTGCTGGCAGAACTGGCGGGCCTGCGGCTCGTGCGGCGGACCGGCGGCTGGTCGGGACGGCCACTGACCGACTCCAGCAGCTACCACGTCTCCGTCTACGAGCTACCGGCATGACCGCCTGCAGCACACCGGCGTTCCTTACCCGTGCTGCTGCCCCAGGTCGGCCGGGGCGCGACACCACGGGCGGGTCCTGGCGCAGCGCGTACGACAACCTCGCGGTGACGGACGCGGCCCGCCTCGACGTCGACCACTTCGTCCCGCTCGCCGAGGTCTACGACTCCGAGCAGACGCCATGGAGCGCCGAACGACGCGAGGCATACGCGAACGACCAGGGATCGCCTGACACGCTGATCGCGGTCTCCGCCGCGTCCAACCGGTCCAAGAGCGACAAGGACCCGGCCGAGTGGATGCCCACGGACGGCTCGTGCCACTGCACGTACGCCGCGACCTGGGTCGCCACGAAGCTGCGCTGGGACCTGGCTGTCGATGACGCCGAGCGCCAGGCCCTGCTCGGCACCGCGGAGGACTGCACCGGCACCACCGTGGTCTTCGAGCCCGCACCGTAAGCACCTCGCGCTGCGTGGGCGGCATCCCCTTCCGGAGGAGCGTGCTCAGAGGTTCCGGGACCGGTACCGATGCTCGCTGGCCGCGCGGAGCTCGGCGATGGAGGGCATGGGTCGGCCGGCCCTGCCCGCAGTTCTCCTCACAGCCGTGGCCGCGCGGACTGCCGCCGCAGTGACCTCGGGGCGTGCGCCTCTCGGTCAGAGCGTCCCGGACCGCAGGGCGCCGAGCGCGGCGGCCCATGATGCGATGGAGACCGTGAGCACCACCGGGCTGTCGGGGCGCTTCGAGTCGCGGACTCCGATGTGCGCGCCGAGGGAGGTCACCTCCACGCACTCGTTGTTGGGGCCGCTGAAGCTGCTCTTGCGCCAGGTGGTGGCGCTCGTAGGCGGCTGCGGAGTTTTCATCGGGTGTGCTCCTGTCGTGCTGTGTCCAGAAGAGATCGGCTGCGCTCGGCGCCTACGGCTTCCGACCGTAGACAGTCAAAAGCGATCTTGTATTCCTGGACGTCGGCTGCGGCATCGAGATACAGCCCGCGCTTGTGCAGTTCGAGGTAGACCACGGCCATCGACGCCATCGGATCGGCGTCATCCCGGCCCAGCTGCAGGAAGTGTCCTCCGCCCGCGACGTGCCCGACTTCGCTCGGCAGTACCTGCAGGGTGATGTGGGGCTGGCGGGAGACGTCGATCAGGTGGCCGAGCTGTTCGGCCATCACCGCGGGACCGCCGATCTTGTCCCGGAGGACGGACTCCTTCAGGACGACCCAGAGGTGGAGGCCGTCGGCACCCAGCACGGACTGGCGTTTGATCCGCGCGTCGACGCTGGCCTGGATGGTGGCCGCGTCGGCACGCGGCAGGGCGGACTGATGGAGCGCGAGGGCGTACGCGGGGGTCTGGAGCAGACCGGGGACGAGGAGGCTCGCCCACACGTGCTCGTAGGTCGCGTAGCTCTCGAACGACACCAGCGGCGACAGGATTTCAGGCAGTGCCGGGTCCTCCAGCCACCATCCCTCTTCGTGCGTGCCGGCCAGCCGTACGAGGCCGTCGCGCTCCTCCGTTGTGGCGCCGCACGCGTCGGCGATGGCCCGCAAGGTCGGTATGCGCAAGGCGGCACGGTCCTGCCACCCCTCGTACCGGTTGACCGTGCCGACGCTCACGCTGGCCTTTGCCGCCGCCTGAGCTTGAGTGAGTCCGGCGCGTTCGCGCAGAACTGACAGAACACGGCCGATCTGCATTCGGCCCGCAGGTCCTACCGACCGTGCCACGTTGCTCCCTCCCCGAGGCGCCGCCTGTCTCCGTGCGGCCCAGCCGAAGCGTACGCGGCGTCGGCCTACTGGCGGACCGCACCAACCATCATCGGGCCTTCCCGCAACGGAAGTTCAGTAGTGCGCATACCGTTCATTGAAATTCAATGGCAGGGTATGTGACGTCGCCGAGCGTGCGTTACCGCCGCTGTGCGTGACTTGCTGCGCGCTGACAGGCGCGCCGCATGGCCGACGGAGGAGAACCCTGTGGCCCATCCCCAGACTGTCGAGCACGTCACGGTAACCACACCGTCCGTGACCTCGGTCGAAGTGCTGAAATTCGCGGACGAACAGATCGTCAGGTCCGCCCAGACTCTGTGGCCCGAGGCGCAGATACAGCTCCAGCAGAGCGCGCCGAGCGTCACCAGCCACGTACGACAGGTCGAGGTCGACGGCGAGATCCTGTTCGCGAAGTGCTGCATCCTCGGCGTCTCGCTGGTGTCGGTGCTGCGCGGTATCTGCGGCGACTGGCCCGCGGTTCAGCAGGCTCACACCGCCTACAGCCGTTCCCCCGGAGCCCTGCTGCGGCGCGAGATGGCGCAGCTGACCGCCCTTCGGGCGGCCGGTCTGCGGGTGCCCCGCCCGGCCGGCTACGAGGGCGGGGTGCTGTTCACGCAGGCGGTCGCCGGTCCGACGCTCGCCGAGCTCGTCGCGCGTGAGCCGTTGCGGACGGCAGAGCTGTTCGAGCGGGTCTTCGCCGAGTTGGTGCCGGCACTTCGCCGGGCGGGTTCGGGCCGCCGTATGGACAGTGCTCTGATCGGTGAGCGGTCGGTTCCGGGGACGTTCCAGCGGAAGTTCAACGGCCTGTCCGGGCCGACGTACCTGGAGCGCACGGGCCACGGGGCGGTGCTCGCCCCGGTCGTGTCCCGATTACGGACGGCGAAGCTGCTGCCCGCCGTGCCGTCGCTGCCCCTGGCCTTCGGGGACCTGAAACCGGAGCACGTGGTGGCCACACCACGGGGGTTCGCGTTCCTCGACCCGGGGCTCCAGCGGGACTGGAGCAGTGCGGATCTGGCGAAACTGCTCTCGCGGACCGTGCTCAACCTGGTGAGCGGCTCCGCGCCGGGAGATGACGCCCGCACCACGATCGCAGGCATCAGCCGACACGTGTTCCTGACCTGCAACCGCCTTGACGCGGACGACCGGGACGTGTGGCTGCGCCACCTGATCCTGCTGTGGCTGATGGACACCACGAACATCCTCACGACCTACCTGTCCGCGCCGGAAGGACTGCCGCTGCCGGAGCACGGCCGCGCCATGGTCGAGCGGGCGTCCGTGATCACGCAGATGCTGGAGCACGCGACCGCGTCCATGGCTTCGCGGGGCACCGCGGCAACGTGGTGGCGGACGTGTCTGGACGACGCGGCGTGGGCGGTGTCCGCGTGAGCACGATCGGACTGATCGGCGCGGGGGCGGTGGGCCAGGCGCTCGCCCCGCTCCTGGTCGCCTCCCACTGGTGCGACTCGCTCCTCGTCGCCTCCGGATCGGGCCGCACCGCACGCGGGCTCGTCACCGACCTGGAGGACATGTGCCAGGTGACCGGTTCCCCCGTACGGGTGAGTCAGTGCGCCCCTGACCGGATGCTGACCTGCGACGCGATCGTGGTCTGCGCGCGGGCCGTGTTCACGAACACCGCCCGCCGGGACGTCCGGATGGCAGGGCTCACCGCCAACGCCCCGCTCGTCGCCGCGCTGGCCCGCCAACTGGCCTGATACACAGGGATCGTGGTGATGGTCACCAACCCGGTCGACGTCCTGGCCCGGCTCTTCGCCGACGTGTCCGGCTGCGAGCGCGTCTACGGCATCGGATCGAACACCGACTCCGCCCGCTACCGGATCGCCCTGGCACGGCTCCTCGCCGTACCCGTCGAAGCCGTCGACGGTCACGTCATCGGCGAACACGGCGACCACGCGGTCATCTGCGCCTCGTCCACCACCGTCCACGACCGCCCCGCCGCGTTCCCCCTGCAGGAGATCCGCGACGAGCTGGCCGCCCGCCCCCGCCGCATCAACGGCGGTATCGGACGGACCCGGTGCGGCCCGGCCGGCGCCACGATCGCCGCCCTCGAACACGCCCTCGGCGTGACGGACGGGGTGATCGAACTGTCCGCACGCTGGCAGGGCGGGTGGCTCGGAATCCCGTTGCGCTTCCAGGACGGCCACCCCACCGTGGCCCTCCCGCCCCTCAGCCCGGCCGAGGCGAGCAGCCTCGACGCCGCCGACACCAAGATCCGCCAGGCATACCGCCTCGTCGAAAAATCAGGAGAGACCGCATGACCGACTTCCGCGCCACCCGCATCAGCCCCACCGGAGGGCAGGCCGTCACCGTCGTCAGCCGGAAGGCGGCGGTCACCGACTGGTCCCTGCGCTACTTCGGCTCCTGGTGGAGCGCCACCGCCGTCGACCCGGCGGACGTGAACGGCCCGGTTGTGGCCGCCGACGTCGACCCGGACCAGGTCGACCAGATGACCGCGCACGTCACCGCGGCCGGAAACCCGGTGGAGACGGAGTTCGCAGGCGACTGGCTCATTCACAGGGCGGACGAGGACGGCGTCGTGGCGGCGGCCCAGCCCGACAGCGGACTCGCCTACCAGTGGACCCCCCACACCAACCGACTGGTGATCGCCGGACGGGACGAGATCACCGTCGCGACCGCCGCCGCCCGCCTCGCCCGCGAAGTCGTACGCGGCCGGCTCCTCGCCGACGGCTGGCAGATCCTGCACGCCTCCGCCGCCACCCGCCCCGACGGGGCAACGGTCCTCGCCCTCGGCGACAAGGGTGCCGGGAAGACCACCACCGGGTTCCTTCTCGCCCGCGCCGGATGGCGCCTGCTCGCCAACGACCGGATCTTCGTCCGCGTCCTGGACGGCCAGGTCCGCATCCTGCCCTGGCCCTCCGCCGCCGCGATCGGCTTCGGGCTCCTCGACGCCCTCGGCCTCTACGAACCGGTCCGCCGCCGCGTCCTCGACGGCGAGCCCACGCACCCCACCCAGCACCAACGGGTCACCGACGCCCTCGTCGCCGGGGACCGCACCCCGCTGTGGCGGGCGTCCGGCAAGGAGCTCAAGCCCCAGTTCTTCCCCGACCAGCTCACCACCTGGCTCGGCATGGACCTCGCCACGGAAGGCCACGCCGCGGGCATTCTCTTCCCGAGCATCCAGGCCGGCGCCACTCCCGTGCCAGCCGAGACCACCCGGGGCGTCCAGCCCGCCGACTTCTTCAACGCGGCCACCGAGGACCGCTACCCCGACATCTTCGGACTGCTGCCCCTCACCGGACCCACCCCCGAACTGATCCGGGCCCTCGACGCCCTCCCGCACCAGGCCCTCATCCTCGGACACGACACCACCGCCGCGACCGCCCTCCTGGAGAAGACCGCCGCCCGCCTGCTGTAACCCCGTCTCCGTCTCCATGCTCGAAGCCCGCCGGACCGGTGCGGGCTCCGAACACGGACCGCCCCGGTGATCCGCGAAGGGACCGTTCCACAGCGACGCGGCGAAGTAGACCTCATCGCCGTCAGAGGCTGAGAAAGCACCGGCAGCGCGACCGTTCGCCGCCTGGTCGCCGCGACCCTCCACACCCTGACCGCTCCGCCCGGCACCCCGGTCCCGGACCGTCCCCGCGTCTCCCCGGCCGCCGCCCGCGCCCGCTCCACCACCGCCACCACCGCACCCGGCCCCGGGGCTGGGGCCGCGGAGCCCGCCGTCCCCGCCCACCGCCGCCAGAGCGCCCCCGCCCGCCGCCCGTCCCGCAGCCGGTAACCCGCCCCGCGTGCCGGGCTCGCGCCCCGGGCCCGCGCCCCTACGACTGGACGCGCAGCCGTTAGACCAGGCGCACCAGGACGCAGACCGGCCCCCGTGCCCCCGGTGCTCGTCCGGGCGGCGGGGTGCGGGTGGCCGTCGGGCCCGGGGGGCAGGCCGGTGCCCGTCCGCCTCATGCGGCCTGCGCCCATTCCAGCCCGAGGCTGGCCAGCTGCTGAAGCTGTTCACCGGTGAGCGTCGCCCGTCGGCTCTTCATGTTCGACAGCCATACCCCGAGCCGGACCGATGTCCCGTCCGGCAAATCCTCCGACCAGGACCTCGCCACCACCACGGTCCCCTCCCGGGCCGTGTACTGGGTGAGCGCGGCGACTCCCCGCTCGAACGCCCCGCCCCGCGCACCGCCCGCCCGCCGCGACCGCGCCTGCGCCGGAACGGCAACGGCCTCGGCGGCAGGCTTCTCCGGCGGCCGGACACCGAGCCGGGCCAGGCGCTCGCGCTGCCCCGCGGACAGCTGCTCCCATCCGTTCTGCTGGGCGGCGAGCCACCGGCCCACGTCCAGCCCGTTCACCATCGCCCCGGGCTCCACGTCCCCGAGCACGCTCTCCGGGGCCACCAGGCCCGCCAGGGCCGCGTAGTGGCGCTGCCAGTCGACGGGCCAGTCCGGGTTCCAGTCCGGATCGATCGCGGCCAGCGCCGCCGCCCGCCGCCGCGCCCGCGCCTGATCCTTCCCGAGCCCGTTCTTCTTCCGCGCGTTGGCCAACCACTGCCCCACCGGCCGGTCCATGACCATCGCGGTCACCGGCGCGGCGAGCGTCCCGTACGCCGCGTAGTACGCGCGGGCCGCGCCGAGGTTCTCCTCCCACGCGGCGTCGGCCGGGTCCCACACGACGCCGACCGCCTCCAGGTCCTCCGCCCGCTCCGGCAGCATCGTCCCGCCCCGCATCGCGCGGCGCTGGTCCGACAGCCACCGCCCCCGACACCGATCCGAACACCGGCCAGGCCGTCACCTTCACCTGCGACCCGGAACGCCTCCGCGGCCGGTCCAGGGATCCCGGTGCACCCGACTACCTCACCCGCGTCTACTTCCGACGCGAGGTTCTGCGCCGCTACACCTCCGAGCCCTCCCGCTACCAGGTCCGCGACGGCCGCCTGTGGTGCCTGGGCCTGTGGAGCATCTCGATCGGCCGCAACGAGGAAGGCCTGGTGGAGGCGTACCTCGGCGACCTGGGACGCGACCTGCTCAGTGCCGAACGCACCCACTGGCTCAGCTTCAACGTCGCCCCCCGCGGCGGCATCGACCAAGAGCGCCACCTCCGCGACATGCTGGGACAGTGGATCGACGGGACCACCGACCCGCTCCACCGACTGGCGCAGGCCCGCGAACGGTTCAACGCCGCCCTGTCCGCCATCGCCGGACAGCCGGTCTACAGAACCTGGGACCCCGCCGACCAGATCGCATTCGTCGGCCTGCACATGCCCACCAGCAGCGAGCAGAGCGAAGCCGACATGCAGATCCTCACCCTGGCCAAGGGCGTCATCGAGTACCTGGACGTCAAGGCACTGCGCCGACTCCCCGGAGCCGACGCCAAGGCAGCCACCATCAACAACCTCGAGGGATGGGTGAAGCACACCAGCAACGATGCCGACACCCTCGTCGACCCGCTGCGCCTGCTCCAGAACCTGCGCTCCAACGGCGCGGCCCACGCCCGGACCAAGAGATGGCCCGGCTTCCTGGCTGCTGCCGGTCTTGCCGAACTGAAGCCGGACGAGCAGTTCGTCCAGCTGATGATCGGCACTACCGCTGCCCTGGAGGCTCTGGCCGCCCATGCCGAAGCGCAGGTGTAGCCTCCTTCGGCCGCCCTGTCCGCGCCGCTCCCTGCGTCGGAAGGAGGAACTCGCGACAGCCCATGACCCAGCGGCGGCCGGAGGCTGCGAAAAGCCTGCGCTCTGTGTCCGTCCGGGTCCCTGAGCTGCGCCCATGACGCCGCCCTGTGGGAAGTTCGACTACCTCAAACCACTGTTCGACGATGTCGAGCGTTGGCGGGGACCGGAGGGTTACCTTCCCCTGCCGGCCCCGCAGGCTGCGAGCAGCCTGGCCGTCGACGACGCACTCCTGGGCGTGTACGGCGCTTCCGCACTGATCCGGAACTCCTTCGCCGCCGGCATCGCGCACACCGACGCGCTGCGCCGGATCGTGCTGGGTCGCGAGGTCGATCCCGCCAGCCCCTGGACCCTGCTGCGCGGCTCCCTCGAGAACTTCGCCACCGCGGCCTGGCTCCTGCACGGCACGGGCCGGCAGGAGCGCCGCCGCGGCCCAGAGCCAGCCTGCGCTGCCGCTCGATCTGCTCGACGGCCCGAAGGAGCTGCCATGACCAGCGCCGTCGAACCCGCCACCCAGCCCGCGCCGGTCCCGGGCGACTCCCCGGTTCTGGCCGCACGACCTCTGCGCGCCGACTGCGCCGTGGAGGACACCTCCCGCTTCGCCGACGGCGTCTGGTCACTGAATCCAGCGTGGCTGCGCGCCGACCACAGACGCTTCACGCTCGACTTCACGCGCCCGCCCTTGCCGGTGGCGGAGACCGCCAAGCGCCTGTTCTACGCCCTGTTGATGCAGGACACTCCGCCCGGCGAGCTGCCGATCTCGATCAGCAGCATCCGCACCTACTACGGCTGCGTGCGCCGCTTCCTGCTGTGGGCCGACACGCGCGGCCGAGCCCTGGAACAGCTCACCGGTGAGGATCTGGACGACTACCACCGCGAGGTCGTCGCCCTACGACTGTCGGCCAGTGCCACCAAACGCCACCGCCGTGCTGTGCGGCTGCTGTGGGCCTATCGCAGCCGGCTTCCCGAACATCTCGAACAGGACCCGCTGCGGCGCCCCGTCTGGCAGGCGTGGGTGCGATCCCACTCCTACCGTCCTGGGGAGAACCTCACCGACCGCATCCCCGAGCCGGTCCTGGGGCCGCTGCTGACATGGGCACTGCGCTGGGTCGACGACTTCGCCGACGACGTGCTGGCGGCTCGCGCTGAGCGCGACGCCATCGACACCCGGGCGCCAGCCTGGCCTGATCCGCTCGCGGCCATCCACGCCCTGCTGGACGACTTCCGGCGCCGCAGGCAGCCGTTGCCCTCAGCGCCGCCGAACCTGGCCACGGCACGTCTCCATCCCGGGGCCGTGCCGAGCAGTAGCTACCTGGCCCGGCTGATCGGCTTTCCCGAGCACCGGCTCGGAAAGGGCACCATGGCCCGGCGGATGATTGCCGAGGCGGCCCGCGAGCTGGGCGTGGACAGCGACTGCCCGCTCGCCCACGCGGTCCGGGGCCAACTGGACGGCGGCCCGTGGCTGCAGCGGATCTCGTACTACGAGGCGGCCCGGCTGGAGCGGCTGGTGCAGGTGTCCTGCTGGATCGTGATCGCCTACCTCTCCGGAATGCGCGACTCGGAGATCAAGCACCTCCAGCGCGGATGCGTAAGCGTGCAGCGTGACCCGCACGGCCAGATCTACCGACACCGACTGCGCAGCCTGGCCTTCAAGGGCGCGAAGGCGCCCACGGAGCAGAAGCCACCTGGGTGGTCACCGCACCCGTGGCCCGCGCCGTCACGGTCCTGGAACGCCTCCAACCGCAGGGCCAGTCCTACCTGTTCGCCAAACCGCCCAGCTCACCCAGCCACCGACAGCGTCAGGACCCGCACCACGTGCCGGACAGCAACACCACCAACCGGGACATGGCTGCACTGATCACCTGGATCAACGACTACTGCGCCGCACACCACCGCCCGGACAGCATTCCCCAGGCCAGGGGGCGGATGCCGCACCTGACGACCCGGCAGTTTCGCCGCACTCTGGCCTGGTTCATCGCCCGCCGGCCGGGCGGCACCATCGCCGGGGCCCTGCAGTACCGCCATCAGTGCATCCAGATGTTCGAGGGCTATGCCGGCACCAGCGACTCCGGCTTCCGCGACGAGGTCGAGGCCGAAGAAGCCCTCGCCCGCGGCCAGCACCTCGCAGCCATGAGCACCGACCGCGACCGGCCAGCGCTGACCGGCCCGGCGGGCGCGGAAGCCGAAGCACGGCTCGCCGAATTCGCCCGGCACACCGTCTTCGACGGCCAGGTCGTCACCGACGAGGCCCGACTGCGCCGCATCCTCGCCCGCCACGACCCGCACCTGTACCCAGGCACCTTCCTCACCTGCGTCTACAACCCCGACCGAGCCCTGTGCCGCACACCCTCCGGACCTGCCGAGACTCCGGTCATGGCCGATTGTCGGCCCCTGGCCTGCCGCAACGCCGCCCTCACCCCCACCAACCGCTCGGCCCTGACCGACCACCTCGCCTCACTGGATGCCCCCTCGCCGACGGCGACCGTCTCGCCCCCTACGTCCGTCACCGCCTCGAAGAGCAGCGCCGCGACACCGCGGGATTCCTCGCCCGACACGCCCCAGAGCCCACACAGTGAAACGCACCCTGCCTGACGCCGACACCGTCAAGGCCGCCATTGACACCGTCCTCAGCCAGGCTGCCGCTACCGGGCGAAGGCCCACGGTCACCGCCGTCGAGCGGCACCTCGGCATCCCGCACGCCACCTTCCACCGCCACTACCACGACCTGATCGACACCCACTTCCGCGCCCGCGGCCCTGCGCCCGCGCCGCCAGACGAGAAAAGCCGGGACCGAACGGAGACCAACCTCCAGCGGCTCCGCCAGGAGAACACCGACCTGCGCCGCACCCTCGTCCTGTACGAGGAGGCCATCCGGCAACTCACTCTCCAAAACGCCGCCCTGCGCCAAGGCGCCACCATCCATCCGCTGCCCTCCCGTGTGCGGACGGGCCCGGGGCCGGGGTAAGGCTGGCCTGCTCGGCGCCACCCGCGCGCGGGCACGGCATATAGGCAGGGGGTGTTGCACATGCCCTCTGATCATGCTGCTCGCCGAAGCCCGGCGGCCCCGCCACCGCATGCACCGGTACGGCTCCGCTTCAGCGGGGCAGGTTTTCACTGCCGGTAGCCGCCGTCGTGCTGGACGGCGACGGTCGGCCCAGCAGCGTCCCAAACGGGGCAAGGTGGGGATGGGCTGCGCGCAGGGTGTAGGTGACGAGGGTGAGGCCGGGGTCTGCCGGGACTTCGAGGGCGTCGTAGTCGAGGTCGAGGTTGCCGACGTCGGGGTGGTGGAAGTGCTGTTGTCCGCTGCGGTAGTACTCGACGGTGTGGTCTTCCCAGCGCGTCGCGAACTCGTCGCTGCAGGACATGAGTTCGTCGACGAGGTCGATGAGCTCGGTGTCGCCGGGCGTGCGGGCGGTCTCGGTGCGCAGGCTGCCGACCGCGTCGTGGGCGATGCCGTCCCAGTCGCGGTAGAAGCGCCGGGAGCGGGGGTCGCGGAAGACGAAGCGGGCCAGGTTCGGCGGCTGGTCGTCGGTGTCGAGGGCTTCGCGGTACAGGGCGCGGGCGGGGGCGTTGGTGGCCAGGACGTCCAGGTGGGCGTTGCGCAGGAAGGCGGCGGCTCCGGTCATGGCGTCAAGGATCTGCTGGAGGCTGGGGCGTACGCGGCTGGTGCCGCCGTCGCGTTCGGGCGGCCGGTGAGGGTTGTTGGCGGCGCGTACGAGTGCGGTGAGGTGGGCGCGCTCGACGTCGTCCAGGCGCAGGGCGCGGGCGAGTGCGTCAAGGATGTCCTCGGAGACGCCGCCAACGTTGCCGCGTTCGATGCGGGTGTAGTACTCGATGCTGATCGCGGCGAGCTGGGCGACTTCTGAGCGTCGCAATCCGGAGACCTGCCGCCGGCCGCCGAAGTCGGGGAGACCCGCTTCCTGCGGGGTGATGCGGGCGCGGCGGCTGGTGAGGAAGGTGCGGATGTCCTCGCGGACAGTGTGGTCTGGCACTGCTCCAGCGTAGGCCGGTGGGGGCGGCGGGGGTCCCTGCCAGTACCCCTCCCGGCAAGGACTCCCAGGTCAGAGGGGTTGCGTGGTTCTTTGGATGAGTGGCCGGACCACGAGGTCGGCCCTCCCTGGCAGAAGGAACCCACCCCATGTCCCTCATCGCTTCCCTGCGGCGCCCGCCGGACGCGGACGCGACCACGTCCGGCACGGAACAGCACGCCAGGGCGACCCTGACTGCGGCGGTCCTCGGCTTCTTCGTGATCACCCTGGACGCGACCATCGTCAATGTCGCGCTGCCCTCGATCCGCGACGGGCTGGGCGGTGGCATCACGGGTCTGCAGTGGGTGGTCGACTCCTACACCCTGATGTTCGCCGCTCTGCTGCTGTCGGCCGGCTCCTTGTCCGACCGCATCGGTGCGCGGCGGGCCTTCTGCGGCGGGTTGCTGCTCTTCGTGCTGGCCTCGGCCGCCTGCGGGCTCGCGCCCACGCTGCCGGTGCTGATCATTGCCCGGCTGGTGCAGGGCATCGGAGCGGCGGTCACCATGCCGACGTCGATGGCCCTGGTGCGCCATGCCTTCCCCGACCCGGGCCGCCGGGCCCGCGCGGTCGGGGTGTGGGCGATGGGCGGTGCCGTGGCCGCCGCCGCAGGGCCGGTCCTCGGTGGCCTGCTCAGCCTCGCCTCGTGGCGGATGATCTTCTGGATCAACCTGCCGGTCGGCCTCGTCACGCTCCTGCTGCTCACCCGTACCGCGCACTCTCCCACACGGTCGGCGCCGTTCGACTGGATCGGCCAGTTCACCGCGGTCATCGCGATGGGCGGGCTGACGTTCGGTGCGATCGAAGCAGGGGAGGCCGGTTTCGCGGCGCCGCAGGTTCTCTCAGCCCTGGGCCTGGCAGTCGTGGCGTTCGCCGCCTTCGTGTTCGCGCAGGCCAAGGTGGCGCACCCGATGGTGCCGCTGGAGCTGTTCCGCTCACGTGTGATGGTGATCGCCACCGTGATCGGGTTCGCGTTCATGGTCGGCTTCTACGGGCTGCCGTTCCTGTTCAGCCTGTACTTCCAGCAGGAGCACGGCCTGTCCGCGCTGGGAGCCGGCATCGCGTTCGTGCCGATGATGCTGCTCAGCGCCTGTCTGACCCCGTTTTCCGCGCGGATCGCCGAGCGCACCGGGCCGCGTGTGCCGGTCATCGCGGGCCTGGTCCTGATCGCGGCAGGCTCCATCGCACTGGCCGTGGTCCCGGCGTCGGCGCCGGTGTGGCTGACCGCGCTGCTGCTTATCCCGGTCGGTCTGGCGGGCCCGCTGGTCATGCCCCCGACCACCGCACTCCTGCTGGAGCACGTCCCCAGTCACCGCACCGGCACGGCCAGCGGCGTGTTCAACACCAGCCGTCAAGTCGGCGGGGCCCTGGCCGTCGCGGTCTTCGGCGCCCTGCTGTCCGGCTCGGCCGGGTTCGAGCACGGCCTGCGCCTCAGCCTCCTACTGGCCGCCATCGTGGCCCTGGCTTCTGCGCTGGTCGTGCCTCGCATGGGCGGTGCCCGTCGCCGCGACGCGTAAGAGCTCAGCACCAAACCACTCTGAAATAACTGCAAGTTCCAATACCGGAAGAGGTAGAACAATGAGTGGCTTTTTCTCGGGAAAGGTGGCGCTGGTAACCGGCGCTGGAGCCGGAATGGGCCTGGCCACAGCGGAGGCATTCGCCGCCGCAGGCGCAGCTGTCGTCCTGGCCGACACCAACGAGGACGCCATCGCTCAAGCGGCCGACAGCCTGACCGCCCAGGGTCACCGGGCCCTGCCGGTGGTCTGCAACGTTGCCGCCGAGGACGAGGTCGCCGACCTGGTGAAGCAGACCGTCGCCGCCTTCGGCCGCCTGGACGCCGCCTACAACAACGCCGGGGTGCAGACCCCCAACGTGGAGACCGCCGACGCCGACGGCGCCGAGTTCGACCGGGTACAGGCCATCAACCTGCGCGGCGTGTGGAACTGCATGAAGTACGAACTGCGCCAGATGCGCGAGCAGGGCAGCGGCACGATCGTCAACTGCGCTTCCATCGGCGGGCTGATCGGCATCGCCGGTCTGGCCGCCTACCACGCCTCCAAGCACGGAGTGCTCGGCATGACCAAGAGCGCGGCCCTGGAGTACGCCGCCCGCGGCATCCGCATCAACGCCGTGTGCCCCGGCATCATCGCCACCCCCATGGTGCAGCGCATGACAGCCACCGACCCGGTTGCGATGGACGCGCTGCTGGCCCAGCAGCCCATCGGCCGCCTGGGACGGCCCGAGGAGATCGCCGAGGCCGTGCTGTGGCTGTCCGGCGACAAGTCCAGCTTCGTCATCGGTCACGCCCTGGCCGTCGATGGCGGCTACACCGTTCAGTAACCCCTGCCCAGCCTCGCGTCCCGCCCCTGGGACGCGGCGAAAGGAGCCTTCTCATGGCCGACAACGAGCCTTCCGGCGCCGCCCGGATGTTCGGCGACTTCGCCCCCCAACTCGTCCACTTCACCGACACCGTCCTGTTCGGTGAAGTCTGGGAACGCCCCGGCCTCAGCCCCCGGGACCGGTCCCTGATCACCGTGGCCAGCCTGGTTACCGCCGGCAGCACCGAACAACTGCGCCACCACCTGGGGCGCGCGAAGGACAACGGCCTCAGCGAGACCGAGCTGATCGAAGCGATCACCCACCTCGCCTTCTACACCGGCTGGCCGCACGCCATGTCTGCCATGGCGGTCGCCAAGGACCTCTTCACCAACTGACCCCCCTCGTTCAAGGAGCCACCTGATGGAATTGCAGACGCGTCCCGCGACCCGCAAGCTGCCCGAGAAGATGTTCACCGGCGACGCCTGGGCGGATGTCATCTACCGCGGCGAGGAGCCTTCCCGCACGCGGGCCAACGCGGTGCACTTCGCGCCCGGCGCCCGCACCGCGTGGCACTCCCACGGCATCGGCCAGACCCTCTACATCGTCCAGGGCATCGCCCTGATCCAGTCCCGCGGCGGCAAGGTCCTTGAAGCCCACCCGGGCCAGGTGATCTGGACCCCGCCTGGCGAGGAGCACTGGCACGGCGCCGCACCCGACCACTTCATGACCCACATCGCCCTGTGGGAAGGCGACGACGTCGACTGGCTCGACCATGTCACCGACGCCGAATACGCCGGTCCCCGCACCCGCGAACTCTGACCCGAACGACTCCCAGGAGCACCCCGTCATGCGTGCAGCAGTCCTCTACGGCCCCCACGACGTCCGCGTCGAAAGCCTCGACGCCCCGCAGATCATCAAGCCCACCGACGCCGTCATCAAGACCTTCGCCACCTGCGTGTGCGGCTCGGACCTGTGGGACTACCGCGGCATCAACCCCGCCAAGGATCCCGCCCCCATCGGCCACGAGTACGTCGGCATCGTCGAAGAAGTCGGCGACCAGGTCACCACCGTGCGGCCGGGACAGTTCGTCGTAGGCTCCTTCTTCGCCAGCGACGGCACCTGCCTCAACTGCCGAAACGGCTACCCCAGCAACTGTCTCCACCGTGAGTTCGTCGGCGGCTGCCAAGCCGAGTACATCCGTGTCCCGCTCGCCGACGGAACCCTGGTCGCCACCGCCGACCTGCCCACCGAAGACCAGGCCACGGACCTGCTCGCCTGCTCCGACGTCATGGGCACCGGCTGGTGGGCTGCCATCGCCGCCGGCGTCCAGCCCGGCGACACCGTCGCCGTCGTCGGTGACGGCGCCGTCGGCCTCTCCGCCGTCCTCGCCGCCCGCGAACTCGGCGCCGAACGCATCATCGCCATGTCCCGGCACGAGTCCCGCCAGAAGCTCGCTACCGAGTTCGGCGCCACCGACGTCGTCACCGAACGCGGCGACAACGGCGTGGCCCACATCAAGGACCTCACCCACGGCATCGGCGCCGACCGCGTCCTGGAATGCGTGGGCACCGAGCAGTCCACCCAGCAAGCCCTCAACTCCACCCGCCCCGGAGGAGGCGTCGGCATCGCCGGTGTCCCCCACGGCGTCCAGATCGACGGCACTGCCCTGTTCTACTCCCACGTCGCCGTCCAGGGCGGCCCCGCCCCTGTACGCCGCTTCCTCCCCGACCTCATCGACCGCGTCATGACCGGCCGCATCAACCCCGGCCGCGTCTTCGACCTGACACTCCCTCTCGATCAGGCTGCCGAAGGCTACAAGGCCATGGACGAGCGCCGCGCCATCAAGGCCCTCCTGCGCCCCTGACCGACGCCGAACCTCCCCTGCGGTCTGCCAGCCGACCAGCTGGATGACCGCAGGGGAGCGAGCCGTGCTGGTCCTTAGACAGTTCCCTAAAGATGAGGTCCGCGATGGACAACGGACAGCGAGGAACCCTGGCCATAACTTCGGCTCCCCTGCCCACCCGGCCGCAGTACCGGCTCAAAAACGGGCGTACTCAGCATGGGCTCCGGCAGTCTCCACGTCACACCGTGATCCCTTCCACCAAGTCCCACGATCGTCCCAGCGGTCGGGATAAGCGAAGGCAGCCTGTCCCGCCTCCTGAAAGGTCACCACGTTTCCAGCATCGACCGACCCACGCCCGGCCCCCGACACAGCGACCTGACTCGCCGGGCTTCGCGGACAGGAGCCCGGCCAGCATCCCCCGGTACGGACGAGACCAAGGACCGCGCAGGTTTCAGCTCATTTCCTCGGTGATGCCTCTACCTGCGGTGCGGTGCCATCACCACCAAGCTTGGACGCCATGGCGAGGCTATTGCGGGCGGTGAGGGTGGCGGGGTGGTCGGGGCCGAGGAGCCGTTCGCAGTCAGGGAGGACGTCCGTGAGCAGGGTGATGGCTCTCTCGGGGCGCCCGGCGACCATGTAGGAGTTCGCGAGGTTGTTGCGGGCGGTGAGGGTGTCGGGGTGTTCGGGTCCGAGGAGTCGTTCCCGGTCGGCCAGGACACCTTCCTGGAGAGTGGTGGCTTCGGTGGCGCGCCCCGCTTCCGCGTAGGAGACGGCGAGGTTGCTGCGGGCGCTGATGGTGTCGGGGTGTTCAGGTCCCAGGAGTCGTTCCCGGTCGGCCAGGACACCTTTGAACAGGGTGGTGGCTTCGGTAGTGCGCCTCATGGCCGCGTAGAAGGCGGCGAGGTTGCTGCGGGCGGTGAGGGTCTCGGGGTGTTCGGGTCCCAGGAGTCGTTCCTGGTCGGCCAGGACACCTTCCTGGAGGGTGGTGGCTTTGGTGACGCGCCCCGCTTCCGCGTAGGAGGCGGCGAGGTTGCTGCGGGCGCTGATGGTGGCGGGGTGGCTGGGGCCGAGGAGTCGTTCCCGGTCGGCCAGGACACCTTTGAACAGGGTGGTGGCTTCGGTGGTGCGCCCCATGGCCGCGTAGGAGTTGGCGAGGTTGTTGCGGGAATCGAGGGTGTCGGGGTGTTCGGGTCCCAGGAGTCGTTCTCGGTCGGCGAGGACGCTCTTGCGCAGGGTGGTGGCTTCGGTGGTGCGCCCCATGGCCGCGTAGGAGTTGGCGAGGTTGTCGCGGGCGGTGAGGGTGGCGGGGTGTTCGGGTCCGAGGAGTCGTTCTCGGTCGGCGAGGACGCTCTTGCGCAGGGTGGTGGCTTCGGTGGTGCGCCCCATGGCCGCGTAGGAGTTGGCGAGGTTGTCGCGG
>NZ_JBHWYX010000027.1:2770-2991 GCF_042728795.1 Streptomyces sp. NPDC060184 | reverse complement strand
CGGCGGTGAGGGTGGCGGGGTGGTTGCGGCCGAGGAGTCGTTCCCGGTCGGCCAGGACACCTTTGAACAGGGTGGTGGCTTCGGTGGTGCGCCCCATGGCCGCGTAGGAGTTGGCGAGGTTGTCGCGGGCGGTGAGGGTGGCGGGGTGGTTGCGGCCGAGGAGTCGTTCCCGGTCGGCCAGGACACCTTTGAACAGGGTGGTGGCTTCGGTGGTGCGCCCC
>NZ_JBHWYX010000027.1:0-2672 GCF_042728795.1 Streptomyces sp. NPDC060184 | reverse complement strand
CCATGGCCGCGTAGGAGGCGGCGAGGTTGCTGCGGGCGGTGAGGGTGGCGGGGTGGTTGCGGCCGAGGAGTCGTTCCTGGTCGGCGAGGACGCTTTCGCGCAGGGTGGTGGCTTCGGTGGTGCGCCCCGCTTCCGCGTAGGAGTTGGCGAGGTTGCTGCGGGCGGTGACGGTGGCGGGGTGGTCGGGCCCGAGGACGAGTGCGCTGGTGCCTGAGAGCTGTTCCCCGCTTGCGATAGCCGCGATTGTGAGGCCCGCGTCGTGCAAGCTGGCGCCGACGCGGTGAAGGAGGTAGTGACCGTCTGTCTGCCAGAGATGGTTGCTGGCGTGCTGCTGAAGGTGATCAACGTTTGTACGCAGGGTCGCAGCCACATCAGGGACGATCTGGTCGACGTCGGGCCAGATGTCCAGCATGGCTTCGGCGACTGTGTGCGCGAGGCGAGGAAGAGCCGCCTTTGATGTGATTTCGCGTGCGGCCCGGGCGGTGAGGGCGTGGATGCGTACGGCGCGGGGCTCCTGGCGCCGGTCGGTGGTGACGAGCGCGTAGCGGTGGAGGACCCGTAGCGCCGCGTTGGCCTGCTCCGGCGTAACGGGTTCGCCCGCTTTTCCGGTACCGGTGCCGTGTTCTCCGGGAGTGCGGTGGTTGCCGAGGTAGGACAGGACGGCGGGGGTGTGCCACAGGGCGTGGGGGTGTCCTGCGGGGTCGAGCAGGGCGGCGATTCGGAGTGCGGATCGGGAGAGGCCGACGGGCTCGGTGCGCTGTGCGGCGTCGAGGGAGAGCAGGAGCGTGGTGGCGATCTGCCGCCCGTAACCGTCGGCGTCGGCGGTCTCGGGGAGGAGCTGGCTAAGGCGCCGGTCGTGGTCGTTGAAGAGGGACAGGTACTCGGCGACGCGGAGGTCCTGGTTGAGCATGTAGGCCGCGGCGTGGCCGAGGGCGAGCGGCAAGTGCCCGAGCGCTTCGGCGAGGTCGCCGACGGCGCCGTCGAGGAGGTGCCCAGCGTCGTCGCCGGTGAGCCGGGCGCGGAGGTAGGCGACGGCTTCGGTGGAGGTGTAGACGTCGACTGGGATGCGTTTGCGGCCGTTGCCGGTGAGGGCGGCGTCGTGGAGGCGGGTGGTCGCCAGCACCCACCCGGTGCCGGTCCGGCTGGCCGGCCACCACCCGGTCATCCCTGCCGGGTCGGTGATGTCGTCGAGGATGATCAGCCACCGCCGTCCGGTGGTGGCCAGCCACGACAGGAACGCACCGGCGTCGTGTTCGGGGTCGTCGCCGGTCGCCCCCGGTGCTGAGACCCGGAGCGCTGCCAGGGCGTAGAGGGTGACGACCTGCTGGACCTCGGCCGCGCTTACCCAGAGGACGAGGTCGGTGCCGTTGTGGAGGGCTTCGGTGGCGTACGCGGCGGCGAGCTGGGATTTGCCGACCCCGCCGCCGCCGGACAGTACCTGTGTCAGCACCGCCGTCGACCCGGCCGTGCGCACTTCGTTGATCTGGTCGCGTACTCCGGCACGCGGTTGAAAGGCGGTCGCGAGGGCGGGGATCGTGCCGATTTCCAGCGGCCAGGAGACGTCTTTCGGCGCGGTCTGTGTGATGTAGCGACGGTTGTCGTTGACCTGGCTGTTCGGCCCGAAGGCGATGTGGGATGCGTCCTGCCCGGAAGCCACACTGCTGTCCCCGGCGGTTACCTGGGCGGGAGGTGCCGTGGACGGGGTGGGGCGGTTCGAGGCGGCCGGTTCGGCTGCTTCGTCGTCGTTGCGGCGGCGGGGCCAGAGGGGGGTCATCGGCGTTCGCTGTCGTCGCCGTAGGCGATGTCCGTGACGTCTCCGGCGGCGGCGATTCCGTCGCGTCCCGTGCGTACGTCGGCCTGGTCGGTGGACGGGGCCGTGCGGGGTGCGGTCGGGTGGCCGATGACGCGGGAGTTGTCCCCGAAGGCGACGTGGGTGATGTTCCCGCCGGCGGCGATCCCGCCCTGTCCGGCACGCACCCGGCGCACCCCGGCACCGCCACCGCCGCCCGGAGGGCGGACGAGGGCGACGACGGCGAGGACGGTGGCGACCAGTCCGACGATCGCGCCGGTCACGGACGCGGTCCGGTCGGCCATGTCGGGGTTCACCACCAGTGCCACGATCAGCCCGATCGACACCGTCCCGGCTACTACCGCGACCACCCACACCGCGACCCGCGCCGCTCCCGAAACAGCCACAGTTCAGCCCCCCGTTTCTGCTCAAAGCCCCGTCGTGAACGGGGGAACGACGATAGCGCGCCCGGCATTCGCCGGGCGAGTTCGGAGAGCGTCCCTCACAGGCCTTTCGAACTCCAGCCAGCAGGTGTGGCGTAGGTGGTTTCCGGCCGCTGCGGGGCGCATGGACGGCTGGGCCCGCGACGGCAGGGCGGGGCGGTCTCGCTGCCCGGTGAAGGCGCGCGCCGGGCGGGTTGGAACCGCGGGTGGAGCGCCGGAGGGGCGGGTGTTCAAACCGGGGTGGGTCGTCGCTTCGTGTGGGTGTGTGGGGTGGGGTGGTGGGGGTGGGTGTGTGGGGGGTTGGTTGGTGGTGTGTGGTTGGTGCACCGGCCGCACCAACCGGCCGCACCGGCCGCACCGGCCGCACCGGCCGGTGCGGCCCGGGGGGGGCCGGTGGATTAAAAAAAAAAAAAAAACCACCAGAACAAAAGGCAACAGGA
>NZ_JBHWYX010000026.1:75300-106280 GCF_042728795.1 Streptomyces sp. NPDC060184 | reverse complement strand
TACGCCCACGCCACCTACAACTCCTCGCCACCCTCATCGGCGACACCGACACCCAGAACAGCAACAGCAACAGCAACAGCAACAGCAACAGCAACAGCAACAGCAACGACAACGACAACGACAACGACACCTGGAAACAAGCCCGCGACACCAGCACCCCATCCACCCGCGACCACACCTGGATCGACCCCGTCTCCCAACCCCACGGACCCGAAAGCGACACCACTACACAGAGGGACACCGACGCCGTCGCCCCCCGCATGCTCCCGATCCCACGCGGCCCCCGACCGAACTCCGACTCAGAAGCAGAAGACTCCGACGACACCGACTGGGACGCACCCGACCCGACCCCGGCCGGCCCGTCCACAGCACCACGCTTCACCTGGACGCAGCCCCCCGCCTCCGCACCGAGCCCCGCGCAGTCACCACCCTCACCCGAGCCAACCTCGCCCGAAACGGGACAGGACGACCAGGCGGAACAGAGCGCGCCGTTCGACGCCTCGTCCCTGGTGACATACGTCCTTCCGGACAACCTCCCCGAGGGACCGTTCAACGCGCAGACCCTGTGGTCACTGGCACCCCCGATGGAATCCTTCGCCGTCGTCACCGACACCAGACAGGGCCTGACGGTACCCCTCGCATACCCGGACGACCGTCCGGCCGCCGAGTGGAACGATCCTCAACACGGCAACGACGTCTTCAACGCCATGATGGAACCAGCCGACAAGTACCTCGGTCTCGTCATCGAACGGGCCGAGCACACACAGGCAGACGAGCACGCACCCCAGAATGAACGAGCGGCTGCCCAAACCCTGTTGAGGACCAACAGCCTGCTCAAGGACGACGGCTGGCGACCCGAGTACCGAGTTGAGTTCCTCCGCGTACAGATGCTCCTGACGGAAAACGGCCTGCTCGACCGCCTCCCCCGCCAACTCGTCAGCAACCCCGACTGGCAGCGGCAGAACGACGTACACAACCCCGAAGACACACCATGGGCCCTGGTCGAACCCACCGACATGACCGGCCCCATCGGCGGTTCGCTCCGCGGTCCTGACGGAGTCTCCGCCCAGTTCCACACCTGGCTGAACGACAACGGCGGAAACAGCGGCTGGCTGAACCTCTGGGCCGAAGAACAGGCAGGCGGATCGATCAACACCGAATCTCAGCGGTTCAAAGTGATGATCAGCCACTTCCGCCCACCACGAACGGACAGCGGCTACTACACAGCCGGCCTCAACAGCAGCCTCCGCAACGACATCTGGCAGTTGGGCTCCCAGGAATATCCCGTCACACGATTCGACCAGACATACCTGGACGATCCCGCGGTCTACCTGCGCAGCATGATCGCCCAGCACGTGTTCACCTATGAAGTGCTCACCCGGGTGAAAATGCCCAACGTCGACCCCACCGAAGGAATCGTCCAGCTCATCCGCCTCGAAAAGCGAAGCCTGCTGGAAGAGGCGAACGGCGGCCCCATGACCATCGGCGACAACATACAGATGCGGCGCGGCCCTGCGGAGTCCTACAGCCTCCTGACGCCCTACAAAGACCCCACCGACGAAAGCAGCCACACCCTCGGACCATTCTGGGTCACCTCACAGAAGGTGCCCCTGCACCACGTATTCGGCACCTATCTCCAAAGCCGCGCCGACACGACTCCCGACCGCTCACTCCTCCTGGGCGAAGGAGAGAACGAATTCCTCGCACTGGGCGAAGGCGCACCCATCACCTACCACGGCACGAACACGCCGATCGTCCTGCCCGTCACACCCACCCCACCCCAGACCGTCTCCGTCCGAGCCCCCCTGCCGGGTCAGAAGTCGGGCGGACAGCGGCAGCCGACGGCGTCGGAAAGTGACGGCCAGGGCTCCTCGTCGCGCGGGCGGACCACCCTGGACGAGGAGATCCGCACCGCGCGACGCCTCAGTCGTGCGGCCGACGCGGAGGCCGCCCACATCAGGCGCAACCATCCCGTCGATCGCCAGGGCGTGCGGCCGGACGAGATCCGTGCCCGCGAAGCCCGGCGGACCCTCGAACAGCTGCGGAGGACAAAGGAGTCGGTTGCCAGCGAACCGGTCACTACCGAGCCGACCAGTACGGAGTCAGCCGGCGACAAATCTCAGCGGAACGACCTCGCCAAGGCGGCCCGGGCGCGCAAGTACGCCGCGGAGCAGGCTCTGGAAGAGGCGGGCCGACGTGCCGACGAGCTGCGGGAACTGCTCGGCGCCGCTCGCGAACGGCAGCTTGTCGCAGCCCGCGCGCAGCGGGGAGCCGCCCAGCGCTTGGCGGGACTTGCGGCGGAGGTGGACAACCTGCGGGGCGCCGGGCAAGTCGACATGCCCACAGGGTCACTCGCGCGTACGCCCTCCCAGTGGCCCGATCCGAGCTCCAGGCCGAACCCGGCAAGGGAGTTGGGCGACAACGACATCCAGGGCGATGGCGGCACCGTTCCGACGTCCCCGGAGGAGTCGTTCTCGGCTTCGCTGCTGCGCGAGTTGAGCCCGGAGTCCGCCCCCGTACAGGACGGCACGGGGCGCGACGCCCTCAACTGGTGGCTGACCGAACGTATTTCAGCCCTCGAAACGGAGGCGGGTGCATCCGCCCCGGGGCTGCCCTCCGGTGACGACACGGCCGACCTGGACGAAATCGGCGCACTGGACATCACTCTCGGACCGGGCCAGCTGGCCGAGGCGAGCATGCTGGGCGGCCGAATTACCTTGTCCGCAGCGGAGTTGGACATCGGGCAACGGATCCGACTGCTCGTCAACCGGGCCGGGCCCGGGTCCTATGCTGAGACCCTGGCGGCGCTGACCGCGATGGTCTCCGGCCGGAACGTCGTGATCGTCGACCAGGACGGCACCGAGCACAGCCACGGAACCGGAACCGGTGATCCGATCCGACTCGTCTTCGACGGAGTCAGCTACTCGACGCCCGCTCAACTTGTGCGAGAGACCTGAGACATGGCCCGCACATCTCCCCCAGCACCACGCGGGAACCCGATGGAACCCGCCCCACAGCCACTTCGCCAGGAGGACGTCTTGAGCAGCGCACCGCACACCGCCGGGCCCCCGCAGGGTTCCGAGGGCGAGACAGCCGCGTCCGCCGCGGTCTCCACGCCCGGCGTCGACCCCGCAGGTGAGCCGGCCGGCGGATCCGCCGGTGGTACGGACCCGGAGGCTGAGCCGGAAGGGCGCGGGACGACGGCCGCGGCGGCGAAAGCGGGCGCCGAACCAGGAGCGAAGTCGGCCTCCGGCTCGGCGAATGGCTCCCCTGAGCCCGAGGCCGCCGCCGAGCCGGACACCGTGACGCCCGCTGCGACGGCCTCCTCGTCCGCCACCGCCGCGCAGGCCGAGGGCGCGTCCGCAACCACGCAGACCGAGCACACTTCCGCTGCCGCGCAGGCCGAGGGCGCGTCCGCCGGCGCCACTTTGGAGGGCGACGCCGAGGCGGTCACCCTCACCGCCGGGGACGGCTCCGACGCGGACGCCGCACGGGCGGGGCAGCCCGGCCGGCCGCCGCGCACCATCCTGGCCGCCGCCGCGATAGCGGGCGCGCTGCTGGTGTCCGTCCCCTTCCTGATCAACGCACGGAACGACAGCAACGACACCATCAAGACAGTCGGTTCCGGCAACGCCGCGGACACCGTCCTGACGGACTCCTCCGATGGCACACCGGGCGCCTTCGAGCCGGCCGCGCCCGTGGCGGGCACGCACAAGTCGGGCTCCCCCGAGGCGGTTGCGCCGCGCGGCAGCCAGTCGGCCCCGGGGACGTCCGGCGCGACCGGGGACTCGTCCGGCTCGGTCGGCGGTGGATCGACGACGGGCGACTCCGGCTCGGGCAAGACCTCCTCGAACAGCGGGGGCCAGACGAAGGAAGGTACCTCGTCGAACTCGGGCAAGACCTCATCGTCCGATTCGTCCTCGTCGACCTCCGGCGGTGGCGGTACGTCGAAGTCCGACACCGTCACCATCACGCCGGCGAAAACGACCGCGCCGGTCGCAGCGGTCGCGGCGGGCGTGATGGTCTACAGCCATGCCAGCGGCCGGTGCCTCGACATCGTGGGCGACAAGGGCAAGGACGGCGCCCCCTTGGAGATCTACGACTGCAAGGGAACGAACTGGCAGAAGTGGGACTTCCGGTCCGACGGAACCGTACGTTCCATGGGGCTGTGCATGGACATCGCGTGGGCGTCGACGGACGACGGCGCCCAGATCCAGCTGGCCAAGTGCAACGGTGGCTGGGCCCAGAAGTTCTGGGTCAACGCATCGCACGACCTCGTCAACTCGAAGATCGGCAAGTGCGTCGACGTCAAGGACACCGCGACCGCCAACGGCACTCGGCTACAGCTGTGGACCTGCAACGGCCAGCAGAACCAGAAGTGGAGCAAGCGTTGACCGCACCGTGAGGAGGAGGCGGTCCTGGACACACCGGCGGCGACCAGGACCACGCACGTGTCAGCGCGGCCCCGAACCGGACCAGACCGCCGGACCACTCGAGAACTCACCCGTGCCGGCCGCGATCTCCGCCTTGAACAGAGGGTCCGTCGCTTTCTCCGGCGGACCCTCCGACCTGCGACTTCGTCAAGTACGACCTGCGGCGATCCTGGGAGCGGCTGCGGGACTGGACCGATACCGGTGTCCGGCCCCGCCCGCACACCGCGCTGCTGATCGAATGGCGCGCCGCGCGGACCTGGTGGACCTGAAGGACCTGGACGATTGCGCCATGGACGGCTCGCACATCCGGGCTCCCAACTCTCGGCTCCCCGTTCTCAGCCCTCGGCCCTCGGCCCTCGCCTCCCGCCTCCCGCCTCCCGGCTCCCGGCTCCCGGCTCCCGGCTCCCGGCTCCCGGACGGGATCAGGTTCCCCGCTCGCCCGTCGACCGGGGTCGAAGCATCATGTGTTCGTGGACCGCTTTCGTACCCCGCCCGCGATCTCCTGTCCCGACCTTCCCGCCGACGCACCACGCCGGTTCGCCATGGACAGCTACCTCCCGCTGCCCGGACTGATCCCTCAGCTCTCCCTGGCCAGGCTCCTCGAAGAGCTCGCGGGCCTGGAAGCCGAAACCAGACGGCGGGACTTCGCCATGGAATGCATGGGAGGTTCGCCCCGCCACATGACCACCATCGGCGGTCCCGCCCTGGCAGCCGGCTCCCCGCTCATCTCCGGCCTCTACCAGCAGCGCAGCCTTGTCGGCCTGCTTCGCACGGTCACCGGAGAACCCGTCGTACCCGTGCGCGAAGTCACCGAGCGGCATGTCGTGAACATCCTCCATCGCCCGGGAGACACCCACGGTGAACACACCGACGACTACCCCTTCGCCCTCGTCCTCTTCCTCGAGGCACCGGCAGATCCCGATGACGGCGGCCTCCTCGAGTACTCCCCCCACACCACCACCCTGCCGCTGCCCGAGGCCGTCCCCGTGCACCGACGCCATCACCGCGCCGGCGACGCCTACCTCCTGCGCTCCGACACCACCGCCCACCGCGTCAGCCCTCTGACCCGGCCCGGCGTCCGCCGCACCGTCCTGAACTTCGCCTACACCACCCCGGACCGGCAGGCCGCGCTCACCCCCTCCGCCCAACTCCTCTACGACGACGGGCACGCCGACAGCGAAGAAGCGCGGTGACCAGGCAACTGCGGAGAACGGGCGGACCCCCGGTTGCCAGGAATCGAACTCGCACCGCCGCGCCGGACCAAATTCGCACTATTTGCCCTGTATAGGTCATATGCGGGACTGATCGTCCTGCCCCACTTCGCGATGGAGGCTTCCGTGCCCGAGAAGAACGATGCCTACGAGCCCGGTACGCCGTGCTGGATCGACCTGATGGTTCCCGACCAGCGCGCGGCTCTCGACTTCTACCGTGACCTGCTCGGATGGGAGGGCGAGGTCGGTCCTCCGGAGCAGGGCGGGTACGCGGTGTGCACCCTCAAGGGCAAGCCGGTCGCCGGAATCATGAAGGCCATGAACCCGGACGGCACCGTCCCCGATCCGATGCCGCCGACGGTGTGGACCACCTACCTGTCCACCGACGACATCGAGGCCACCCTCACGTCCGTCGGCAACGCCGGTGGCACCGTCATGATGGGCCCGATGGATGTCATGGACCTCGGGAGGATGGCCCTGATCGCCGACCCGACGGGCGGCGTCGTCGGCCTCTGGCAGGCAGGCACCTTCGGCGGTGCGGGAATCGTCAACGAGCACGGCGCGCTCACGTGGAACGAACTGGCCACCTCCGACCTCCCGGCCGCCGCGGCGTTCTACTCCTCCGTCCTGCCGGTCACCACGGCCCGGTCGGAGATGCCGGGGGCGGAGGGGTACGTCGAGTTCAAGGTCGCCGACCGGGCGGTGGGCGGGATGATGGATCTGTCCACGTTTCCCCCGGGCGTCTCCCCGCACTGGCAGCCCTACTTCAGCGTGGATGACGTCGACGCGATCCAGGCCGCGGCGGTTCGCGCGGGAGGCCGCGTCATCGCCCCGGCGTTCGACATGGTGGCCGGCCGTATGGCCGTACTCGCCGACCCGCAGGGCGGAACCTTCTCGGTCATCAACCCTTCGATGCCTGACTGAGGGCTGCCCTCAGCGTGGTCGGGGAGGTCAGACCGCGGGGTTCTCCAGCAGGGTGACCCGGTTGCCGTCCGGGTCTTCCAGGGCGGCGAACCGGGTGCGCGTACCGCCGGCCTGTACCGGCCCCGCGGTCAGACCGCGTTCCTCGAGCCGGGCCAAGGCCTCGTCCAGATCAGGAACCTCCAGGTTGAGGAGCGCCGAGCCCGAGCGCTCGGGGTCCTCGAAGACGGAGAGCCAGCCCCCCGACGTGAGATGCCAGTCCGCCAGGGACGGCATGGGCCGGGTGTCCGCCGGACGCCCCAGCAACCGTGCGTACCAGACCACCGCCGTCGCGACGTCCGCCACGGGCGCGACCATCAGTACGCGGGCAATGTCCATGGAGGAGCCACCTTCTTTCGCGCCGTTTCTGCCTCACTGCTTCAGACTGCCCGGGTGCACAGAACTCATCGCAGGGGGCTGCCGCAGCTCGGGCGGGACGCTCGGCCGGACCGGGGCTGGAGACGTGGAACCCCGTCCGCCCCGTCACCGAACGTGACGGGGCGGAGAGGCTTTCGACGCGGCCGGGGTGGGAGGCGGGCTTGAGGGCGTGCCGGGCCTGGGCGGCGGCAGCCGACGGAGCGCTGCACACGGGGACGCACCGGTGCGGGGGAGGGCGGTCAGTTGTCGGGAAAAGGCGCGATCATGACGAGCCCCCGAGGAAGGAGAGCAGAACCGTGGTCATCTCCGCGGGGTGCTCCTCGTAGATCCAGTGACCGGAGTCGGGGACGACGACACCGGTGACCTTCTTGGCGTACGTGCGGACCTGGTCGGGTACGGCCTCGGCGAGGCTGCCCGAGGCGCCGACGGCCAGGACCGGCATGGTCAGCTTCGTCCGCCGGTTGACGGCGTTGTCCTCGATGTCCTGGGGGAAGGTCCGGAACCACTTGAAGCTCGCCGACAGGTGGGCCGGGTCCTTCAGGGCCTCGGCGAACACGGCTACGTCGTCGTCGGTGACGGAGCCCTTGCGGAGTTCCAGGCTGTCGACGAATCCGCCCACCCAGTCCTCTTCCCGCCCGGCCACGACCTTTTCGGGAAGGCCGTTGGTGAGGGAGAAAAAGCCGAAGTTCCAGACCGCCGGCCCGGTGGCGGAGAGGGAAGGGAACTTGTAGATGCTCGCGTCCGGGATCGGGGCCTCGCTGAGGACGAGCTTCTTCACGTCTCGGGGGTGCGCCGCGGCGTAGGCGTAGGCGACCATCGAGCCGATGTCGTGGCCGACCAGGCGGACGTCGTCGGCGTGCCCGATCGTGCGGAGCAGGGTGTGGACGGCCGCGGCCATCGACTTCTTGTCGTAGCCGCCGGCGGGGGCATCGCTCTTGCCGGCGCCGGGCAGGCTGGGCGCGATGACGGTGTAGTGCCGGGAGAGTTCGGGCAGGAGGGCGCGCCACTCGTACCAGGTCTCCGGGTAGCCGTGGAGCAGGACGAGGGTCGGACCGTGCCCGCCGATCACGTAGTCCAGACCGACGGCCTTGTGCTCGGTGAACCCGGCGGGTATCAGGGGGGCGGCGGACCGCGTCACGGTCCCGGGCCCGGTGTGCGGGGTCGCGGCGGAGACGGTGGCGGCGGAGAGGGTGGTGGCGCTGAGGCCGAACGCCGCGGCGATCGCGAGCGGTGCCAGGACGCGTGGACGGAAGAAGACATGACGGTGCTTCACAGGGACTCCGGTCGGGAGGGAAGGCGCGTTTGTGGCGAGGAGAGGGGTTGAGGGTGGGGCCCGGGGCTACAGGGTGCTGACGAGACCGCCGTCGACGACGAAGTCGGATCCGGTGATGTTCGCGGCCCGGTCGCCGGCCAGGAACACGACGAGGTCGGCGACCTCTTCGGGGCGGGTGAACCGGCCGGTGGCGGCGTCGGCGGCAGCCCGCTCGACCACGGCGTCGGCGGAGCCGCCGGTGGCGGCGGCGACCGTCGCGGCGACCCCGTCGCGCGCCAGCCACAGACCGGTGGTGACGGGGCCGGGGCTCACGGTGTTGACTCGGACGCCCCGCGGGCCCACCTGCTTGGACAAGGACTTGCAGAAGTTCGACAGCGCTGCTTTCGAAGCGCTGTAGTCGATCACGAGCGGGTCGGGCAGGAACGCGTTGACGGAACCGACCGTCACGATGCTGCCCGCTCCGCGCTCCAGCAGGTGGGGAAGCGCGGCCCGGGTGGTGCGCACCGGGGCCAGGAGGTTGACGGACAGCGTCGCGTCCCACTCGTCGTCGGTCACCGCGAGGAAGCCGTCCGTGCGGGGCCGGACGGCACCCACGTTGTTCACCAGGATGTCCAGGCCGCCGTAGGCGAAGACCGCGGCGTCGATCAGCTCGGCCGGTCCCTCGGGCTCGGTCAGGTCCACCGCGACCGTGAGGACGTCGCCTTCGGCGGCCAGTGCGCGCAGCTCGGGGGTGATCTCCCGCGAACCGGTCACGACCCGGGCACCCTCACGTACGAGTGCTCCGGCCACGGCGAGTCCGATGCCGCGGCTCGCGCCGGTGACGACCGCGGTCCTGCCGGTCAGGTGCAGATCCATGCCAGGGGCCCTTCGACGGTGCGGGTGGTGCCGGTGGAGTGCGATGCGCGGGACACGCCGTTCACAGGAGGCTTCGCCGGACAAAGTCGCCTTCAACGTAAGCGGCGTTCAGAGGGAGTGCCGCCGAAGCCAGTCCAGCGCGGTGTCGGCGACCTCGCGCCAGCCGCCGTCGATCGTCAGCGAATGCCCGCGGTCGGGGAAGTCGGTGATGTCGGTGACGGCGTCGGAGTGCCGGTACTGCTTGAGGGTTGCCCTGACTACGGTCTCCGGCACCGTGTGGTCCTTGCCGCCGGTCATCAGCAGCAGCGGTCCGCGGGAGGCGTTGGCGGTGTCGACCTTGGCCGGCGAGTGCGGGTTGAAGTTGGCGGCGGCGGCCTCGAACAGGGGCTTGCCCGGGGCCGGGATCGCCCATCGCTCGAACAGCTCCGCCGACTCCTCCTCGGACACGGCGTTGCCGAACGCGAAGCGGAACTGGTCGGCCGTGAGAGAGACCGCGCGGTGCTTGTTGCCCGGGTTCTTGAACACCGGCAGCGTCGCGCGCAGCGCGGACAGCGGCAGCGGGAGCACTCCCTTGATCTGGGCGGCGTCGATCGCGACGGCGCCCGCCGCCAGGTTCTGCCCGAGGAGTTTCTGCGCGACCATGCCGCCGAACGAGTGCCCGATCACGATGGGCAGGGTCGGCAGTGCCCGGATGATCGACGCGTAGTGGTTCACCACCTCGTCGATTCCGTGGTCGGCGATGCTCTCGGGGTTGGCTCGGGCCTCTTCGACGGTGCCGGGGTCGCCGGGCCAGCCCGGTGCGACCGGGGCGTAGCCCTCCTGCCGGAACAGGTCGATCCAAGGGGCCCACGAGGTGGCGTGCAGCCACAGGCCGTGGATGAAGACGACGGGAACGGGGGTCGGTGATGTCATGACGACCTCTCGGTTCGGTGGGTTTGGTGGGTTCGGTGGTGTGATCGGTGCGGCCGGTACGTCCGTACGGAGGGGTGTCCGGCGCCGGGCCGGCCCACCACGGGGGCGAAGGCGCTCGTACCGGGGAAAGACCCCAGTGCGTCCGGGCCGGTGCGGGGGGACTCCGGGGGTGGACTCCGGACTTTCGTGGGTGGACCGGGGGACGCGTCTGCTCGCGCGTCCGTCCTGCCTCGCCCCGCGCCTGTCCTCCGGGGAGTCCGGCTACGGATGGGTGCCGAAGGGGCCCAGGAGGCCGGCGTCGATCCGCAGCGATTCGAGCATGGTCGCCGCGTTGTCGAGGGTGAAGACGTCGGCCGCGGCGAGGACGCCGGTGTACTTGGACACCACCGGCCCCGCCGCTTGCTGAGCGACCGCGTCCAGGTAGGTCTTGAAGATCGCCCAGGAGTTCCCGGACGGACCGTACTTCTGGAAGTACGGCGTCGGGTCCAGGGACATGGCCGCCTTCACGCTGTCGGTGAGATCGGCGATGTACCGCTTCTGCACCTCGCCGTCGGCGCGCACGCCGAGCCGGCCGAGGTGTCCGCCGACCAGGGTCGTCCAGGGGTAACTCATGGCCGTGTCATGGGCCTTCACCCACGCGGGGATGTCCTGCGAGACGGCCAGGTTCCGGAACGGCACCCACCCGGGATAGAGGACGTCCACCACCATCAGCGTCGCGTGGTCGGGTGCCCAGACGAAGATGTTGTCCGGGGAATGGTTGGGGCCGTGGTGGGCGAGTTCCAGGCGTTCCCCGCCGACGCGCAGGTCGAAGTGGTCGTCGAAGGTCACGGTCGGGAGCGGCCTGTTGGGGTCGGCGTCCAGCCGGAGCAGCCGGAGCGTCTCGCTGTGCGCGATGCGCACGACGTTCTTGCCGAAGAGGTGGGCGGAGCCGATGTGGTCGGCGTGGCTGTGGGTGTAGACCAGGTGGGTGACCTTCGACGGCCGGCCGTTGGCCCGGGTGACGTCGGCCATGGCGCGCAGCAGGTTGTTCCCGATGGTCGGCGGCGCGTCGACGAGCACCACGCCTTCGCGGGTGCTCAGGAACATCGCCTGGTAGTAGGAGTCCGTCACCCAGTACAGATGGCCCTTGATACGGCCGACGAAGTAGCCCTGCTCGTTGACCTCGGGACCGGTCGAGGCCGTGGGGACCGGGGCGAAGTCGGGGAGGTCCGTCGAAGCGGTGGGGGCGGCGTGTGCCGTGCCGGGCAGTGCCTCGCCGACGAGGACGGCCGCGGTGGGGACCGCCAGCGCGGCCGTCGCGGTCCTGAGGAACGCGCGGCGGTTCGCGGTCGTGGCGGGGCGGGATTCCGGTGTCATGGGGCGGTGCCTTCCAGGGGGCCGGCGCAGTCGTCGGCGGCGGGTGCGGCGACCACAGGACATCACCCGCGTCCCCTGGTTCGTATCCGGGAGAATCCCCAGTCCCGGCGGGCGACCGGCCCCCGAGCGGACTGGGGTGCCGTCCGCCGGTGGCCGGGGACGGGCTCAGTCCTCGCTGGTCAGCATCGAGTTGAGCTGTCGCCGGGAGGTGATGTCGAGCTTCCGGAAGATCTTGTTGAGGTGGTACTCGACGGTCGACTGCGTGATGAAGAGCCGGGTCGCAATCTCGGTGTTCGTGGTCCCTTGGGCGGCGAGGGTGGCGATGCGCCGCTCCTGCGGAGTGAGGTCGTGGTCGGTGAGGTCGTGCGGAGAGCGGCCGGAGCGCTTGCGGGGGTGCGCGCCGGTGGCGAGGAGCTCGGTCCGGGCCCGCTCGGCGAAGGCGGTCGCCCCCATGTCGGTGAACATCCGGTATGCGTGGCCCAGTTGGGTCCGGGCGTCGGTGCGACGTTTGCGCCTGCGCAGCCATTCGCCGTAGAGGAGGTGGGTGCGGGCCAGGTCGGTGCGTACCTGGGTGCGGTCGAGGAGGGCCAGGGACTGGGCGAAGTGGGGTTCGGCCCGGTCGTCGCCGGCCGAGACCAGGGCCCGGCAGCGTTCCAGGAGTCCCAGGGCCCAGGGCGTGCCGGCCGCCAGGGCACGGCCTTCGAGGCGGGTGAGGGCCTGTCGGGCCGTGGGACTGTCGTCGCAGCGGGTGGATGCCTCGATGAGATCGGGCAGGGCGCGGGGAGCGCCTCCGGGGTTGTCGGCGTCGAAGGTGACGCGCGCGTGGGCGGCGGCCTTGACGTAGTGCCCCAGGCTGAGTTCGAGGACGGTCAGGCTGTTCCGGGCCCAGTCGGCCAGACCGCCGTTCGCGTGCCGGTCGGCCAAGTCGTGTACGAGGAGGTCTGCGGCCGTACGGGCCGACGATTCCTGGCCGCTCCACGCCAGGAGCTCCACGCGGAACGCCAGGCCGGGGGAAGGCTGACCGATGACGGCGGCGAGGTCCTGTGCCTCGTCGAGACAGGCGGTGGCGGCGGCGAAACGGCCGGCCCTGAGCTCCCAGGTGGACCGGACCACCAGGGTCGAACGCAGAGCCCCCAGCGTGCCGTTGGAGCGCTCGTGTGCCTCCACGAGCCGGGCCGCCGCCGCGCCGCCGGTCTCGTCCCAGACCTCCTCGGCGGCGTAGAGGGCGAGGGTCGCCGCGCGCAGGCCGTGCCCGACCACGTCGGTGTCCCGTTCCAGGGCGGCGAGGGCGGCCTGGAGGAGGGGCAGGGCGGCCCGGTATCCACGGTGCATCCGCAGGGCGAAGCCTTCGAGGAGGAGGTCGGCGCTGCTGGGGAGGGTGGACGGCTCGGATGCCGGGGGTGCGACCGCCGTGGAGACGGCGGACGGCGGGGCAGCGCGCAGTGTCTCCGGAGCCGGAGCCGGGGCCGTGGCCAGTGCCAGTGCCGGGGCGGGCAGGCTCGGGACGGGAAGGCTCGGGACGGGCGGGCTCGGGGTGAGCGGGCTCAGGGCGGGTGAGGTCAGGATCGTCATGCCCAGTTCCTCGCGGGCCGTAGCGTCGTGTTCACCGCACAACACGGCCAGGAGTCCTTCCACCAGGATGGACCGGGCCAGAGCGCGGTCCGTGTCCGCGACCACGCCGGCCGCGGCCAGCAACGGCGATCCCAGGCCCGCGAGCCGCCCGAAGTAGATGTCCGTGGTGGCCCGGGTGTGCAGGGCACGGGCCCGCAGGACGGTGTCGCCGCCGGCCAGGAGCGGCTGGGCCTGCGCGAGGAGGGACTGGGCGGCGACCGGATCACCCAGCACGAGGTGGGCTCGGGCGGCCTCGACGAGCCGCACCGCCCGGTCGGCCCGGGAGAGCTGCGCCGCCCGGGCCAGGAGGGCGGCCCGTTCGGCGTAGCCGCCGCGCCCGCGGGCCAGTTCCGCCGCCGCGACCAGTTCGTCGGCCACCTCGTCGTCGAGCCCCACGGTCGCCTCGGCGCGGTGCCAGGCCCGCCGCTCCGGGTCACGCAGCGCATCGCTGACGGCGGCGAGCGCGGCGTGGACGCGCCTGCGCTCACCGGCCGGGGCGCTGCGGTAGACGGCCGAGCGGATCAGCGGATGGCGGAACTCCAGCAGCCGCCCGCCGGTGAGCACGCCCGCGGACACCGCCGCGTCCGCGGCCTGTGCGAAGACGCCCAGTTCCGCCGCCGCTCGCCACAGCAGCAGCGTGTCCTCGGGCGGCGCGGCCGAAAGGAGTATCAGGAAGGTCCGGGTCTCCGGTGGCAGGCTCCGCACCAGCCGTCCGAAGTGGTTCTCCAGCCGCGCTCCCACCGGCAGCGGTTCGAGCAGCGGGGCGGTCCCGGCCAAGTGCGCGGGACTCAACGCCTGGGCGCTCTCCATCAGCGCCAGGGGGTTGCCTCCGGCGTCGGCCACGATGCGCGCGGCCACCGCCGCGTCCACCCGCCCCTGCACGCTGTGTCCGAGCAGCTCGTGCGCCTGGGCGCCCGCCAGTCCGCCGACCGTCAGCGTCTCCAGCCCTTCGAACGCACCCGGTCCGCCCGGTTCCTCACGGCCCGCGACCACCAGGCCCAGAGCCTCCGCACCCAGCCGCCGGGCCACGAACGCCAGTGCGTCGCGGGATTCCCGGTCCAGCCACTGAACGTCGTCGACCAGGCACAACAGCGGCTGTACCGTGGCGGCGTCGGCGAGCAGCGTCAGGGCCGCCATACCCACCAGGTAGCGATCGGCCCGGGGCGCGGCCAGCAGCCCGAACGCGGAGGCCAGCGCCTCGTGCTGAGGAGACGGCAGCGACTCCAGACCGTCCAGGAAGGGCCGCAGCAGCCGGTGCAGGCCCGCGAAACCGAGCCGCTCCTCGGACTCCGCCCCGGCGGTGCGCACGACCCGCAGGTCCGCCGAGGTCTCGGCGACGTGGTCCAGCAGCGTGGTCTTGCCGATACCGGCCTCGCCGACGACGACGAGCGCCGCGCTCATGCCGTCCCGCACGCCCGCGACCAGGTCGGACAGGACCCGCAGTTCCTCGTGGCGACCGGTGAGTGGAACCCGGTGGGGGCGGGCTCCGGCCCGGGAGTGTCCAGTCATGCCCTCAGAAGACCACCCCAAGGCCCCCGGGACCCTGGGGGTCGACCCTAGGCGGTGTCGGAAGTCCCGAGTGTCCGGCGGCGTCCAGGCCGACGGCGCTCCTTTCGGAACGCGCCCGAGCGGTCGCCCGGATGCCGCTGTCACTGCGATGCCGTCAGGGCTGCGAGGGACGGAGCGCCTGGGCGAGGTGGCGGCGAGAGGTGATGCCGAGCTTGGCGTAGATGTTCGACAAGTGATACTCGACGGTCTTCTGGGTGACGTAGAGCTCGGTCGCCGCTTCCTGGTTCGTCTTCCCGCCGGCGATGAGGTGGGCGACCGACAACTCCCGCTCGGTCAGGGCGAGTACCTGCTGCCGGGCTTGGGCGGGGGCGGTGAGCCCCAGGGCGGCGAGGTCCGCCTCGCAACGCCGGAGAAACGGCTCTGCCCGCAGGGCGTCGAACCGGTCGTGGGCCGACTTGAACCACCGTACGGCGTCACGCCGGGAGCCGGTCCTGGTCGCCACCAGGAGCTTGCCGTAACTGTGTTCCAGCATCGCGAGGAACAGGGGGGCGTTCTCGCCCGAGTCGGCGGCCCCACCGGTCCGGGCGTTCTCGCCCGAGTCGGCGGCACCACCGGTCCCGACGGAGTTCCCAGCGGCGGCAGTCCCGCCGGGGGCGTCGGGGTCCGTCTCTCCGCCCAGAGCCCGGGCGTAGATCGCCAGCGCCTCGTCCGGCCGTCCCTGGGCTTCCGCGAGTCGGCCGCCGAGCCGGGCTCCCACCACCCGCAGATATCCGCTGCCGTCGTAACCGCGCCAGAAGTCGTCGAGAGCCCGGGCGGCGGCCGTCAGCCGTCCCGTCCCGGTGAGCGCTTCGACCAGCAGGGACTGCTGCCACAACCACAGAGGCTTGAACCGCAGGCGCACCGGATCACCCTCTCCCCCGCCCCCGGCTCCGTCCACCGGCTCCACCAGCGGGTCCAACGACGCCACCATGGCGGCGTGGTCGCCCCGGGCCTGCGCCAGCACCGCCCCCGCCAGCCCCGCGTACACCCGCTCCGCCGGCGGATCTCCCAGCATCCGGTTGATCCGCTCCAATGCCTCGACGGACTCCTCGGCCTCCTTCCAGTGCCCGCGCCCCGCCTGTACGCACACGGCCGCGAACCACGTGGCCGCGTCGCCGAGAACGTGGTCGTGGGCCGCGGCGATCGCGAGCGCCCGGTCCGCAGCGCTCTCACTGGCACTCCAGTCGCCCGCGAGGTACTCCACCACCGCCAGCAGCGAGGACGACAGATGGCTGAGCTTGGACCCCGCGCCCAGCCGGTCGCGGTGCGCCACGGTGAGCAGATCGGCCCGCGCGGCGGCCAGCCGCCCCAGGAACAGGTGCATGACACCGCGGGTGGCCAGTGTCGCGAGCTGGTCGTTCGATGCCTCGGTGGCCTCGACGGGAAGGTGCGCCACGTCCAGCAACGCCGCACCGGGCCCCTGGTCCCACATCCGGCCCGTGGCCAGCACCGCGCGGATGAAATCGGACGTGGCCGCGTCGAGGTCACCGATCGCCAGGGTCTTGCCCGCGATGTCGGCCGTCCGCGCGCCCCGGCACTGCCTGATCGTGATGACGGTCAGAAACGTACCGGCCAGGAGAGCCACCCAGCTCGCGTCCGGATCGGCGAGCGCCTCCTGCCACGCCTCGGTCAACCGCGCCTCGGCAGCGGTCAGCCGGCCCTCAAGGAGGTCCATGACCCCCAGCACGCAACTGCGCAGCGTTCCCTCCGCGCACTCCTCCACCTGCGGCCTCAACCGCACGGCGGCCCACGGTTGCAGGGTCAGCAGCCACTGCGCGCAGGCCGTGAGGAGACGCCGCTCCCGGTCCAGGAGGGCGTCGGACAACGACGACGCCCACAGCAACCGGGTCGCGGCCAGAGCGTTCCGGCCGGCGAGGGCCTGGGTGTTCGCCGAACGTTCCAGGTCGGCCGCGAGCACAGGGTCGTCGGAGGTGGCAGCGGCCACACGATGGGCCCAGGCCGCCCCCGAGCCCACGACTTCGGCCGCGGCGATGTGCAGCGCACGCCGTCGCTCAGGACCGATCCCCGCGTAGACGGCGTCCCGCTGCAACCCGTGCACCAGGGCCACCGTCCCCACGGAATCCGTCGGCCACCACTGCACCAGACCCGCCGCCAGCGCCGGTTCGAGCGCCCGCGCGGCGTCGTCCACGCCGGCCACCCTCGCCACGCCCACCAGGGGGAACCGGCCGTCCAGCACCGCCAGCGCCTCCACGAAGGCCACCGTCTCGGCGGGAAGGCGACCCAGTGCGGCCCCGATTCCTGCCCGCAGCGACCGGTGGACCGGCCACCGCCCCGCCGACTCGTCGCCCAGTACCTGAAGCGGTACCTCCGCCAGGACCGTGCGCACGTAGAGGGGATGGCCCTTCGTGTAGCCGTGCAACCGTGTCACCAGCTCCGGTGTCACCCGCACCGCCAGCAGTCGCCGGGCCAACTGGTCGATCTCCTCCTGTCCGAGTCCGCCCACCTCGACCCGTACCGCCCGGTCCACGGACCGCGCCAGCCGTCGCAGCGCCTCCACGCTCTGTTCGGCGTCCGTACGGGTCGCCATCAGCACCAGGACCCGGTCGGCCCAGAGACGGCGCACCACGAATCCCAGTACCTGCGAGGACAGCGGATCGGCCCAGTGCGCGTCATCGACGACGACGGCTACCCCGCCCCCGGATTCCTGCAGCGCGCCCAGCAGCAGCAACAACTGCCCGCCCAGGGCGTGCGGTGACACCCCCGCCGCGTCCGACCGCGCCAACAGCGGGAACCGGGCCGCCAGATCCCTGTCCACCCGCCTCAACAGCTGGCTCAGCACGCCCCCGGGCAGATCGGTCTCCGAGGGGTCGCCGACCGCCCGCAGCACCGTGAAGCCCTCCAGTGGGGAGACCACCCGGCGTATCAAGGCGCTCTTGCCGATCCCCGCCTCGCCCTCGACGACCGCCAGCCAGGCCTCGCCCCCGCGCACCTTGTCCACGCACGCCGCGAGCCGCTCGGACTCCGACCGCCGTCCGACGAAGACCTCACGTTCGTCGTCAGCACTCGCGTCGGACGCGCTGCGGGCCACGCTCATGTTTTCGTCTCCCCCGAGAGGTCTGATCGGTGCGCGCGCCGCAGGTGCGAGCGAGATGATCTTATCGTCGACTCCATGGCCCGTTGGGGGAGTTGAAGCGGTCCCACCGGTCGGACGCCTGCGCGTCCGGTCGTCGTGACACTCACCGCGGGCAACCGCCACGACGACGCCGCCTTGTACGTGGTCCCTCACCTGGGGATTCAACGGACGCTTCCCGGCGGAGCCGTACGCACCGATGCCCCGGACGGGCGGACACCCTGTTCGAGCTGACGAACGCGCTGCTGGGCGGGGACGGCCCGGTGCGGACGCCGGCCCACCGGGACGGCGTGGTCACCGAGCTCGGCGACGAGCGTCCGCGCCGTCATGACCTCCGGCGTACCGGACCGACCTGGTTCGCCGACGCAGGGGGCCGGCTGCACGTCCTGCGCGGGATCTCCGGCCACGGATCACTGACCACCGCCCGGCGCTCCCCGCGCCCGGACGTCCACCAGATCACCGCGGCCGGGGCGGCTCTCTTTGCCCACCTCACCGCGCTGCGCGCACCGCGTTCGCCGCCGAGCCCCATCCTGATGACCCGCTGCCCCGGTCAGGGCGTTGGTCCCCGGCTGGTCCCCGAAAATGGCTCAGGGCCGGTCTCGGATTGCTCCGAAACCGGCCCTGAGCTACGACTGTCTCCAGTCGGGACGACAGGATTTGAACCTGCGACCCCTTGACCCCCAGTCAAGTGCGCTACCAAGCTGCGCCACGTCCCGCTGCGTTTCCTCCCGGTGTTCCCGGTCGGCCGCGCAGGGAAAACATTACCTCACTCCGAGGGTCGAATTGACGCGCGTGCCTGCTGGGCGCGGTGCGCGAGTGCGTCGGCGCCGCAGGCGAGGGCCAGTTTGTGGGCGCGGGCGAGCTCCCGGGTGCTGCGGATCGCCACGCCGTACTCGTACCGGGCGAGCGCGTGCTCGTACTCCGAGGAGGACGCCTCCAGGTGTCGTACGGCGTCGGCCAGGAGTTTCTCGGCCTCTTCGGCGGGCGCGAAGACGGCGAGGCAGCGCAGGGCCTCACCGATCGCGGTGTCCGTTCCGAAGCGTTCCGCGTGTTTCCGGGCCTGGGCCGCGATCTCGGCGCCCCTGGCCGGGTCGGTGTCGGCCAGCGCGCGGGCCAGGTCGAAGGCCCACGGCGCCCAGACGCCGTTGTGCCGCTCGCGCGCCTCCAGCGCGAGTCCCGCCCCTTCCAGCTCGGCGATGGCCTCCACGGTCCGCCCCTCGGCCAGCAGCAGTCGTCCACTGACGCACGGGGCGTCGGGGAGGACCATGGCGCTGGGATACGGGTACGGGGCACCGAACTCGTACTGGTCCGCGATCGTCCGGGCCTCGGCCGTACGGCCTCGCGCCAGCAGCGTGTCGATGAGGAGGCACGCCGCGTCCCAGTGGACGGGAAGGCCGCTGCCGACACGGTCGGCGAGCCGCAGGCCCTCGCGCAGGAAGCCCTCGGCCTCCGCGAGCCTTCCGCGACGGCGGGCGACGAGGCCGAGCAGGGTGTGGGCGAAGGCGAGGTGCGCGCCGCTCCAGCCGGAGATCTCGAAGGCCCGTACAGCTTCGCCGAAGAGGCTCTGGGCGCGCTCGTACTGGTCGGTGAAGGCGTAGGTGATGCCGACCATGGTGGGGAATTCGAAGCCCCACTCCGGATCCGTCCAGCCGAGTCCCCGCGCCGGGCTGCCGTCGACGAGCGCGCGTTCGCAGAACTCGACGACGAGCTCGGCGCTCTCGCCCCGCATCATGGCGTCGAACGCGCGCAGGGTGATCAGGGCGCGCTCGGGGTTGTCCCGGCCTTCCAGATGGTCCGCGTTCTTGACGAGCCGGCGCGAGCGGGCCGCGCCGTCGTCCTCCTCCCGCTGCATGCCCTCCCACTGGAAGTGCGCGGCCTGCAGACGCATCAGCCCGGGTCCCGGAGCGGTGCGTGCCGCCTCGGCGGCGAGGGTGTCGGCCGCCACCTTGAGCTCGTTGTTGTGGGCGAGCGCGGCGGCGAGCCGGAAGGTCGCGTCGACCCGCTGGCGGTCGTCCAGACCCGGAGTGTCGAGGGCGTTCCGCAGATGGCGCACCGTGGTCGCGGGTGAGCTGAGAAGCGTCGCACAGCCGAGTTCGTAGAGGATCAGGGCGCGGTCCTCGGGCCGGGGCGGCTCCTCGACGGCGCGTTCCAGACAGCGCCTGGCCGCTTCCGGGGCGCCGACCGCGAGGTGGTGGGCGGCGGCCTCGCGGAGCTGCCTCACCACGTCCTAGTCGTCGTCCGCGTGGACTTCGAGCAGATGCCGCGAGGCCGCCGCGACGCCGTATCCGGCGTCCGTGAGAGCCCAGGCCGCCCGCCCGTGCATGGCCGTCCGGGTGGCCGGCGGGATCGAGTCGTAGATGGTCGTGGCGATGAGCGGGTGGACGAACTCCAGCGGGTCGAAACCGGTGATGATGCGGGCTTCGCGGAGCTTGGCCGTGCAGTCGGCGGCCTCCGCGGGGCTCATCCCCGCCAGATTGGCAGCGATGTCCCGCGAGATCTCCGTGCCCAGTACGGCGGCGGCCCAGGCGAACCGGTTGGCGTTGGTCCCCAGCCGCTCAAGACGGGCGACGAGCCCGCGGCCCCGGGCGGAGGCGCCGAGTGGGCGCAGCTGCCCCGCGTAGTCCTCCACCGGCGGCATCTCCTCGTCCTGCACCTTGGCGACCAGTTCGACCGCCTCGTACGGGTTGCCTCCGGTCACCGCCCAGACCTCGCGGCAGAACGGGTCGTCCGCGTGATCCCCGAGGGTCTCGCGGACCAGATGGGCCGTCGCGTCCGGGGTGAGCGCGCGCAGCGGGATGCGGACGAGTTTGGCGGGATCGCTCGCGGCGTTCGGATCGAAGGCACCGAACCTGCCCCGGTCGGCCATTTCTCGTGGGCGGTAGGCCGGTACGGCGAGTAAAGGCAGATCGCCGAGGTTCTCGGTGAACGAGGAGAGCCAGTCGAGGGATTCGCCGTCGGCCCAGTGCGCGTCGTCGACGATGAGCAGCAGGGGCCGGTGGCTGTGGCGGACCGCGAGTTGACGGACGACGTAGTCGAGGCCGTCCCGGACACCCTGGGGCTCGGGCTGCGGTCCACTGGGCTGCGCGAGCCCGAGGGCGGGAGCGGTGGTCTCGTACCAGTCGCCGAACAGCTCGCGGAGCTGGTCGGGTGCGATCTGGACGAGCGCGGGCTGGAGCAGCTGGCGTACGACGTGGAACGGGACCGAGGTGACGGTCTCACCGCCACGCGCCGACCAGACGGTGCAGCGGTCGGCGGCCATGGCCTGGACCTCCGCCAGCAGCGCGGTCTTGCCGAGTCCCGCCTCCCCGCTGTAGACCAGCAGGCCACCGACGGCCTGCGCGCCGCAGAGTGCGGCCACCGCGTCTGCTGCGGCGGCGAGTTCGGGATCGCGCTCGTACAACGGCCGGGACGGCTTCATGCCTCCCCTTCCCCAAGGTGATGCGGACAAGGGCCGAGCGTAGTCGTGCGCGGGGCGGCACGGGCGGCGGTTCGAACACTTCGCCGCAGGTAAGGGCCGCTCAGGGGCACAATCAAGCCGTGGACGAGACGCACAGGGACCGCGACGACGAAGGCCGGGCGCGCAACGCACGCCCCAGGGACGGGCTGGGACGCCCCTTGCCCTACGGGGCCGAGGGAGTGGGGCGCCAGCCCGAGGGGGTGGTGCGCTCCCCGGAGGAGACGCTGCGGGAGGCGCAGCGTCTGCTGGACGCGGGCATGCCGTTCCACGCGCACGAGGTCTTCGAGGACGCGTGGAAGTCCGGCCCCGAGGAGGACCGCGAACTCTGGCGCGCCATGGCTCAGTTGGCGGTGGGGCTGACGCACTCGGCGCGCGGCAACGCCGTGGGGGGCGCCCGGTTGCTGCGCCGGGGAGCGGGCGTACTTGGCGCATATCGCACCCTCGAACCGTACGGAATCGGGATCGACGGGCTGATCCACTGGGCCCGGGAGTTGGCAGGGCGCGTGGAGCGCGGGGCCGGCGGCGGGCTGGACGCGGCGGCGGAGGCACCTCGGCTCTGCCCGCTCCGCCCGTAGAGGGCGCCCTCGAAGTGGGGTGAAGCGCACTCCTCCCGGGCTCGCCGTACCCCCGGCCGCGGACAGCCGTTACGATCCGGCTCCATGAGCACTGCTGACCAGGAACAGGTTCGGGAACAGGCTGGGGAACAGGTCCGGGTCGAGGACGAGGAAACCGGCCAGGAGCGGAACGAGACCCGGGACCGGGACGAGGGCCGGAACGAGAACGGCGACCGGGACGAGACCCGGGACCGAGCCCTGAAGAACGACACCGGGGGTGCGCGCCCCGCCGGAACGGCCCCGGAGGCGGCGTCCTCGGAGGCGGCGTCCTCGGAGGAGGGCACCCCGGGGGAAGAGGAAGAACCCGCAGACGAGGGCGACTTCGACGAGGACGCGGACGCGGAGGCAACGGGAGAGCGACGCTTGACGCCCCGTCAGGCCAGACGGCTGCGTATCGCGCTCTCCTCGGTGGGCATGGCCGTGATGGCGGTGGTCCTGTGGATGCGCATCGCCAGTCGCTCGTCGGTGCTGGTCGTCGGCGTCTACGGCCTCGCCCTCATCCTGTGCGGCGTGGTGATGGAGCTCAGCCGCAACGGACGGACACGCCTTGCGAGTTGGCTGCTCGGTATCGGCCTGCTCGCTGCCGTCGGGACGGACTGGCTGCTGCTTCCCTGATGTGCGGGGCGCGCACGGACCGGGCCAGGCATGCTAAGCCCCTCGCCCCGTCTCGGTGCCCGATGCGGGCTCACGCCGACGGGCCGGCCTTCCTGGCCAACCGAGTGGCGGGTCACGTCGGACGGCAAGGACGGCGGACGGGTCTGCCTTTCACCCGGCCCCTTCGCCGAGTCGATGGGCCCGGCCGCCTCCCCACCCCGGCCTGCCTGATCTGCCGCGTCCCCCGGCTCCCCTACGACGTGGGTGGACGCAGGGCCGCCACTCTGTCGTCGGTCACCAGGTAGACCATGTCGCCGTACACCGCGATGCCAGGCCTCGAAACGGAGTCGGCCCGGTCCGGGCGGGGGGCCGTCTGCCAGAGAAGGTGGCCGCTCGCACCGGCGAAACAGTGGACACTTCCGTCGATGTTCGAGACGTGGACGCGTTTGTTGTGGACACGCAGGTATCCGAACTCGGTGGGCGTGCGGAGAGCAACCGGCAGGGCCTGGGCCGCCCATCGCCGTTTGCCGGTACGGGCATCGGCCGCGATGACGGTGCCGTCAGGATCGAGTCCGTAGAACGTCCCGCCCTCCCCCACGAACTCCATGGTGCTGACAAGGGGCGTGGACGTCGGTCGGCGCGCCCAGTCGGTGATGACGAGAGTTCCGTCGGGGCGGCGCATCAGCACGGTCTCACCCGCGAAGGCGACTGGCACCATTGAGCCGGGCAGCTGCAATCCCAGCTCCGAGCCGTCGCTCACCGCGAGCTCTCTCAGCATTCGCTCACCGGTGCTCGCGTCCTCGGCGAGGTGGAAGACGCGGTCGTTCGTGGTGTACAGGCGGGAGTCGCTCTGCTCGTCCGCCGCCCGCCAGGCCCGCTCGCCCGTCTTCGCGTTCCACGCGACCAGTCCACCCGAAAATCCGAACGTCACGACGCGATCAGCCGCGAGGGCGCCGCCCATCAGCACGTCGACGGAGTACGGAGGGCTCGACCACACACGTTCACCGGTGGAGGAGTCGACAGCGGACACCCGTCCTGCGAACTCGCCCTGGCTGGACGCCTCCATCCAGTAGGCGAGCCCACCGTCGTTGGAAAGGCCCAGAAACCTCAGCTCGGTGGGGGAATCATGGCCCCAGAGGCGCTTCCCTGTCGACGTGTCGAACGCCGCCACCTGGCCCGTCTCGGAGTCCGACGCACACACGAGAACCGAAGCGGACGCGTGGCAGGAACTGATGTGCTGGTCCTGATAGCCGATGGTTCGCTGCCAGCGCGCCCATCCGGCGGGCGCCGGGGCGCCTGTCCTCTCAACCGCCGGAGCCGGCTCGGCCACCGAAGGGGCGGCGAGGGGTTGTGCGGGCTTCCCGGAACCGGATGCCCCGGAGCCGGGCTCGGCTGTCGTTGCACCCGTCCGGTCGTCGCCGTTCCACACTCCGGCCGCCCACGAGCCGACGCCGCCTGCGGCGGCCAGCGCCGCTGTTACCGCGAGGAGCGCACCGCGTCGCGACAGCCGTCCACGCGCCGGTGGCGGAGCGGCGACAGCGTCTTCCCGGGGCGGTTCGGTCACTGGGCGGCGACCCCAGTCGAGCTCCGGCGCGGACCGGAAAGCGGTGAGGAGTTCGTCCGGCGTGGGCCGCTCGGCCGGGTCCTTGACGAGACACCATTGGACGATCTCGCGCACAGTGCCCGAGAGTTCGGCGATGTCGGGCGGCTCGTGCACCACGTTGTAGGCCGTCAGATACGGCGATCCCGTGTCGAAGGGCCCATGTCCCGTGGTGGCGAAGACCAGAACGGAACCGAGGGAGAAGACGTCCGATGCCTGCTTCACCCGGTGCGGGGTCGACAGCTGCTCCGGAGACATGTACGGAGGGGTACCCAGCATGCGGCCCGTGACGGTGAGGGTCTGATGGTCCGGGGCCCGGGAAATCCCGAAGTCGATCACCCTGGGCCCCTCGTCCGTGAGCAGCACGTTGTCCGGCTTGAGGTCGCGGTGGATCACGCCGACCCTGTGCATGTCCCGCAACGCCTCTACCAGCCCCACCGCGAGGCGGCGCAAGTCTTCTCCTTCAAGGGGACCTTCTCCGTGCACCACCGACCCGAGCGTGCGGCCGGGTGTGTAGAGGGTGGCCATCCACGGCCGCTCCGCGTCCGGATCGGCATCCACGACCGGCGCGGTGAAAGCGCCCGAGACCCTCCGCGCCGCGGCCACCTCCTGGCGGAAACGAATCCGGAACTCCCGGTCTTCAGCCAGCTGTTGATGCACCACCTTCACTGCGACCGTCCGTCCGGACTCGCCCCCCTGAGCCAGATAGACCGTACCCATCCCGCCGGAACCAAGCCGGTCGAGAAGCCGATAGCCGCCGATCATCGGCGGATCGCTCTGCAGAAGTCCCATCTCGCCCCCGTCCCACCACCCCGAGGCGGGGTGCAGGCCAGAGGTTAGCGTCCTCACCGCACGGAATCGGCGATCTCCGGCCGAACCTTCGGAATCATCATCCGTTCCCCGTTCGCTCTCGGTCCGTCATGGCAGGAGTGGTCTGCCTGGCGGGTCACCCACCCTCCGGCCACGTGGCGAGGTTGTTGCCGCGAGCTCGGGGCGTTCCGGTGGCAGGTGACCGGGGGGACAGAGCCCTCAGAGCAGCAGGAGCTGGAGTCCGCCCACCACCGTCGCGACGAGCACGATCCGCTCGAAGAGCCGCTGGTTGATCCGGTCCACGCACCGGCGGCCCAGCCAGGCACCGGGCAGGACGAAGAGCACCAGGACCGCGTCGAGCAGCAGGGAGCGCCCGTCGATCAGTCCGAGTCCGACGCTGAACGGCACCTTGGTGACGTTGACGATCAGAAAGAACCAGGCGGAGGTACCGAGGAAGCCGAGCTTGCGCATCCCGGACGAGAGCAGGTAGAGCGACATGACGGGGCCGGCCGCGTTGGCCACCATGGTGGTGAAGCCGCCGAGCACCCCGTACGTGCCCGCCTGAGCGCGTGCGGCGTTCCGGGCCCGTCGGCCGGAGGGCCGCGAATCCGTCGCCGCCGTACGGTTCGTCCCCTCGCTCCGCGCCCCACCTTCCGCCGTCGCCCCGCCTTCCGCCGCGGCCCTGCCTTCCGCCGCCGCCGCTACCGACGCGACGTGCGCACGCCCCCCCGCCTGGGCCCGCTCCTCGCCCTCCGGAGGCCCGGCCCGGTGCCGCCGCCGGAGCGTGACGCCGACCATGATCAGCAGGATGGCCCCGATCGAGGTGCGTACGGCGCCGTCACCCGCGTACTTCAGGAAGAGCGTTCCGGCCACGAGTCCGACCGCCACGGCGGGGAAGAGCCGGAGCAGCGTCGGCCAGTGCGCGTGCCGCCGGTAGACGAGGACGGCGAGGACGTCACCGGCGATCAGGAGCGGGAGCAGTACACCGGTGGATTCGCGAGCCGGGAGGACCGCCGCGAAAACCGCGAGGCTGATGGTGTTGGCCCCGTTGATCGAGGTCTTCGAGAAGCCGACGAGGGCAGATGCCGCGGCGAGAACGGCCAGTTGTACAAGCGTGAGGGTATCCATTGCGGATCGAATGCTAAGCACATCGATTCTGCCGTCGTGCACCACCCACCAGGCCACACCCTCTGGCGTCCCGCCGGGACGATCTGCCTATGCTGCGCCCGCAAGCGCTCGGACAAGCGCTCGGACAAGCGCTCAAACGAACACCATGCGGCAGTACGGGGTAAGGGGCCGACAGCATGCGGGAGCCGGTGGAACTCAGGCGGCAGCGAATCCTCGCGGTGGTGGGGTCGCGGGGGGCGGTGAAGGTGAGCGCGCTCGCCGAGGAACTCGACGTCTCCGTGGTCACGGTGCGCCGGGACGTGGAGGAGCTGGCCCGCGCGGGACGGCTCCGGCGCGGGCACGGGGTGGCCCGGTCCGTCTCCTTGGCACAGGTCCCGGACCCCGCTCCGGCGCCGGAGCGGACCGGTCCGGCCGGTGAGGGCGGGCCGGTCGTGCTCGTGGTGCCGGAGCGGCATTCGTACCTGTACGAGACGCTGCACGGAGCCCGTTCGGTGCTGGACGAGCACGGCGTCCGGGTCGCGCTGCACATCGCTCCGCAGGCCCGGGGCACCGAGCGGCCCCTGGTGGAGCAGGCGCTCGCGGGGGGCGCGCGCGGGCTGCTGATCGCGCCGCGCTGGCGCAGTGCCGCGTGGGAGGAGTCCGACTACGAGTGGCTCGCCGGGGTGGGGGCGCCCACCGTGCTGATGGAGCGCAGGCCCCGTCCGGGCAGTGCGCTGCACGCCCTGGACTCGGTCTGTTCCGATCACTGGTACGGGGTCCATCTCGCGGTGGACCACCTGGTGTCGCTGGGGCACCGCCGTATCGTGCTGGCCGCCCGGGACGACAGTCCCACAGCCCGGAGCATCCGGGCCGCGTTCGCGGAGATCGCCGCCGCGCGGCCGGAGGTGGAGGACTGGTGCGTGGTGCTCAGTTCGCCGGACGCTGTCCCCTCCGGGGGGCCGCACGAAGGCGAGGGCCCTGCTGCCCGGGGTGGCGTCGGTGCACCGCTGGACCTGGCTGCGGTGTTGCGGGAGCGGCGGGCCACCGGTGCCGTGCTGCACGGTGACGTCGACGCGTTGATGCTGGTCCAGCGGCTGACGGAGAGCGGGGTGCGGGTGCCCCAGGACTGCTCGGTGGTCGCGTACGACGATGTCGTGGCGGCGCTGGGCACCACGCCGTTGACCGCGGTGTCGCCGCCGAAGGCCGAGATCGGACGGGCCGCCGCCGAGCTGATGCTGTACCGGCTGGGTGGCTCCGAGAGGGCGGCGGGGCCGGTACGACGCATGGAGCTGCTGCCGGAGTTGAAGGTGCGCGGTTCGGCGCAGGCCCTCATCTCCGCACAGCGATCGATCGTTTGACCGCTTTCGATTTCTTCTGATCGATCTATTGACCGTATCCGGTCAGGCGATCAGGATTCCCGTTGTCCCGAACAGGAGCCGCGGGAGGCGAGCATGCCTGATCGACAGAGTCGTCGGTCCGTGCCGGCCACGATCGCCTCGCTGCCGTCGGCAGGTGCGCTCAGCGCCTGCGTCACGGTCGACATCCTCGGGGTGCACACCATGGTGCCCTCGATCGCGAACATCGCGCTGTGGAGCAAAGACGGCTACAACATGGTCGTCTTCTACGCCGCGTTGCGGGCCGTGCCGCGCGAGGTGACCGAGGCGTCCGTCGTGGACGGGGCGGGCCCGGTGCGTACCGCGCTCCGGATCAAGGCGCCGCTGGTGCGCTCGTCCGTCGTGATGAAGGACCGCTACGCCAACAGCCTGCTGTACGCGGTGCTGGGCGCGGCCCTCGGGGCGCTGATCAGCATCGCCTGCGGGGAACAACTTCTTCCTGCCGATGGTGATGCTCTCGAACCAGGACCTGTATCCGGCCAGCCTCGGCCTGTACACCCGGAACAGCTCGGCGTCGGTCTCCCCCGAGTACTACCCCGTCGTCGTCATGGGCTCGTTGCTCGCCATCGTCCCCCTCGTCCTCGCGTTCGCCCTGCTCCAGCGCTTCTGGCGGTCGGGGCGCACCGCGGGCGCCGTGAAGTAGCGCGACCGGCGCGGCCGTCCCCCGGGCGGTCCGTGCCGGCCGCACCGTGCCGGCGGCCGTCGCGGACCGCCCCCGTACCAGGAGAGACATGCACAGTTCCGCCGCCACCAGCCCACCGAGCACGCCCCGCCCGCCGCGTGCCGTGCTCGCCATGAAGGCGGACGCGGCGGCGGCGGTGCTTCCGCCAAAGGCGCTCGCCGCGCTCGGCGAGGTCTGTGATCTCGCACCGTCGCCCGCTCTCGACGACTTCACCACCGACCGGGCCCGCGCCGCCCTGGCCGACGCGGAGATCCTGGTCACCGGCTGGGGCTGCCCGCCGATCGACGAGAAGGTCCTCGCGGCGGCGCCGAAGCTGCGGGCCGTCGTCCACACGGCCGGTTCGGTGCGCGGCCTTGTCACGGACGCCTGCTGGGCGCGCGGGATCGCGGTGTCCTCGGCCGCCGCGGCCAACGCGCTGCCGGTGGCGGAGTACACCGTCGCCATGATCCTGCTCTCCGGGAAGCGGGTGCTGGAACGCGCCCGGGAGTTCCGCGTCGCCCGCGACCGGGGCGACTGGCTGCGGGTCCCCGACGAGGTCGGCAACTACCGCCGTACCGTGGGCATTCTGTCCGCGTCACTGATCGGCCGGCGGGTGATCGAGCTACTGCGCCCCTACGACCTGCGGGTGCTGCTGCACGACCCGTACGTGTCGGCCGAGGAGGCGGCGTCGCTCGGCGTCGAGGCGGCCGGGCTCGCCGAACTCTTCGCCCGCAGCGACGTGGTGAGCGTCCACACTCCGCTGCTGGCGGGCACGCGCGGGCTCGTCAGCCGTGAACTGCTCGCCTCGATGCGGCCGGACGCCACGCTGATCAACACCTCGCGCGGCGCGGTCGTCGACCAGGACGCCCTCACCGACGTCCTGCGCCAGAACCGCATCCGGGCCGTCGTCGACGTCACCGACCCGGAGCCGCTGCCCGCCGACCACCCGCTGTGGGAGTGCGAGAACGCGCTGATCACCCCGCATCTCTCCGGGTCCCAGGGCAACGAGTGGCGGCGGCTGGCCGACCTGGCGACCGGTGAGGTCGCGCGCTGGGCCGCGGGCGACGGTTTCGCCCATCCCGTACGACCGGAAAGGCTGGCCTTCCTCGCATGACCACCGAACCCGTCCCCATGCCCTTCGTGCTCCCCTCCGACGACCGCGTGCTCAGCCCCCTCACCGGCTACACCCGGGCGCACTGGGAGGCCGCCGCAGACGGCCTGCTGCGCGCGGCCTGGCAGTGGGCCACCCCCGGTCGGGCCATGCTCGACCTGCCCGGACGCCCCTCCGGCTCCGGGGTCCGCTCCGACGGGCTGGAGGGGTACGCGCGCACCTTCCTCGCCGCCGCGTTCCGGGTCGCGGGCGCCGAGGGCAAGGACCCCCACGGCTGGCTGGACCGGTACGCGGACGGTCTCGCCGCCGGTACGCGCACCCCCGGGCGCGACGACGCCGAGTCCTGGCCGCTCATCCGCGACCACGCGGTCTTCGGCCAGCCCATGGTGGAGTCGGCGTCCGTCGCCCTCGGTCTGCGGCTGACCCGACCGTGGCTCTGGGACCGGCTCGACGGCCCCGTCCAGGACCGCGCCGAGGAGTGGCTGCGCGGGGCTCTGCGGCACAACCCCGCGCCCAACAACTGGTACCTCTTCCCCTTCACCGTCGCCGGGTTCCTGGAGTCCGTGGGCCGTGGTGACGCGGAGACCGCGCGGGCGCGGGCCCGCGCGCTGGACCTGCTGGAGGGGTGGTACCGCGGCGACGGCTGGTACGCGGACGGCGACGGGCGCGCCTTCGACCACTACAACGGCTGGGCGCTGCACCTCTATCCGGTGCTGGACGCCCACCTCTCCGGCGACCGGGAACTCCTCGCCCACTACGGCGGGCGGCTGCGCGAGCACCTGGAGAGCTTCTCGCTGATGTTCGGCGCGGACGGGGCGCCGCTGCACTTCGGGCGCTCCCTCGCGTACCGGTTCGCGGCGGGCGCGGCGGTCGGCATGGGCGCGGTCTGTGGGCACACCCCGCTCTCCCCGGGCGCGTCCCGGCGGCTGGTCAGCGGTTCGCTGCGGTACTTCCTGGAGCGGGGCGCCACCGGCGAGGACGGGCTGCTGAGCCTGGGGTGGCACGGCCCGCACGAGGCGACGCTCCAGCACTATTCGGGTCCGGCGTCGCCGTACTGGGCGTCGAAGGCGTTCGTGTCGCTGCTCGCCCCGGCGGACCACCCGCTGTGGACGGCGCCGGAGGAGCCCGCGCCGAGCGAGGGCCCGGACCGGGTGCTGTCGGTGCCGGCGCCGGGGCTGCTGGTGCAGTCGACCCGGGCGGACGGGATCGTACGGCTGCACAACCACGGCAGTGACCATGTCCGGCCGCACGAGGGCGAGTCGGCGGCGGAGGCGGACCCGCACTACGGGCGGTTCGCGTACTCCACGGCGACCGGGCCCTCGTCGGCGGTGAACGTCGCGGACAACCACCTCGCCGTCCGGGTCGGCGGGGCGCGCAGCGTCCGCCGCCGGATCCGTCCGCTGGGCGCCGGGCACGGGGACGGCTGGGGCTGGGCGGCCTCCTGGCACATGCCGGTCTTCCCCGGGCAGCCGCCGGCCGTACCCGGGCTGCGGGTGGAGAGCGTCACCTTCGTGCGGGGCCGTTACGAACTCCGGGTCCACCGGCTGCTCGGCGTCCCGGCGGGTGCCCGCGTCGAGCAGACCGGGTGGGCGACGGCCCCCGGCGCCTCGCCGCGCTCCGTGCTGCACGGCCTGTACGGCTGGGAGTCCGAGGAGGAGGTACGCGCCCCGCAGGGCACCGCGTACACGCGCTGGGCGGTCGTGCCCCGGCTGGCGGTGGACGCCGAGGGCACGGTGGTCCTGGTGGCGCTGGCCTCGCTGACCGGCGAGGCGGACCCTGCTCCGGTCGGTACGGCGGTGAGCGGGGTGAACGTGGCCGCGGACGCCGACGGCTCCGGGGACACGGTGGAGGTGGCCTGGGCCGAGGACGGGGCGGTCACCCGGATCGCCTTCGGCCCGGGATCGGCCTCCGCCTCCGCCTCCGTGTCGGTGGAGCACGGCACTCGCTGAGCGGAGAGGGCAGGGCGCGGCGGACGGGTCCTCCGTCCGCCGCGCCCCGCCGTCG
>NZ_JBHWYX010000026.1:0-75290 GCF_042728795.1 Streptomyces sp. NPDC060184 | reverse complement strand
GGGTTGTGGGGGTGCCGGGTCTGGGGGGGGGGGGTGGGGGGGGGGGGGGGGGGGGGGGTCCTCCGTCCGCCGCGCCCGGCCGTCGCGTGCGGGTCAGACGTCGGTGCGGATGACGACCACCAGCGTCCGGGGGCCGTGCACCCCTTCGACCCGCTCCAGTTCGATGTCGGAGGTGGCCGAGGGCCCGCTGATCAGGGTCGTCGGCCGCTCCGGGACCAGCCGCGCGACCGCCTCCGGCACGCCGACCTCCACCGTGGAGAGGTCGACCACGCACACGTGCAGGTCGGGGACGAGGGAGAGCGCACGGCGTCCCTGGCCCTCGGAGCCGTCCAGGAAGATCGTGCCGGTCTCCGCGCAGCTGACGGCGGACGCGGTCACGACGCCGTCGAGCTCGCCGAGCGTGGGCGCCGGGATGTCGGCGGAGTCCCGCTGCACCTCCCCGTCCCAGGCGGCCAGCCACCCGGCGTCGAGCCCGGCCGGTACGCCGATCCGGCGGGCGCCGCGCTCCCGCAGCACCTGGGCGATCACCTCGGCGGTCCGGTCCGCGGTGCAGCGGTGGACCCGCGCCTTGTAGTCGACCAGCCGGTCGGTGAGGAGGTCGAGCCGTTCGGCGTCGGGGAGGGTGCGTCCGGTGCGGTAGTCGCGCGGGACGGTGACCGGGCGGGCCGGGGCGAGGGCCAGGGCGTCGCGCACCCGGCCGAGGACGGTGTCGCGTGCGGTCGTCACTTCTCGTCCTCCGTGGAGTGGGTCGGGCGGTCCGCGTCGGTGGCGCCACCGGTGGCGACGCCCTCCTCGGCCGCCGCCTTCATCGTGGCGGCGCCTTCGGCGGAGGCCAGCCAGGAGCGGAACGTCTGCTTCGGCGGTGCCGGGGTGTCCCGGCTGTCGCTCCAGCCGTCGAAGGGCGCGGGGACCCGCCCGATGGTTCCGTCCTTGCCGGCGACGACGCGGCCGAGTCCGGCCGCCTTCTGGGCCGCCGTGAAGAGCTTCGGGCTCTTCATCACCGTGGCGGCGGCCTTCATGGCCAGCTTCTCCGCCGTCGTACCGGACTGCTCGGTGTTCTGGTGCCGGAGTTCGACCAGCAGCGACGGGATGTCGATCTTGACCGGGCAGGCGTCGAAGCAGGCGCCGCAGAGGCTGGAGGCGTACGGCAGCGAGCTGTTCGGGTCGTCCTTCGCGGCATGCATCCCGGCGAGCTGCGGGGTGAGGACCGCGCCGATCGGGCCGGGGTAGGTCGAGCCGTAGGCGTGTCCGCCGGCGCGTTCGTAGACCGGGCAGACGTTGAGGCAGGCGGAGCAGCGGATGCAGTTCAGGGCCTCGCGTCCGACCTTGTCGGCGAGCGCGGCGGTCCGGCCGTTGTCGAGCAGCACCAGGTGGAACGCCTGCGGGCCGTCGCCGGGGGTCACCCCGGTCCACATCGAGGTGTAGGGGTTCATCCGCTCGCCGGTGGAGGAGCGCGGCAGGAGCTGGAGGAAGACTTCGAGGTCGGCGTAGCGCGGCAGCACCTTCTCGATGCCCATCACCGTGATCAGGGTGTCGGGCAAGGTGAGGCACATCCGGCCGTTGCCCTCGGACTCCACGACGGAGAGCGTGCCGGTCTCGGCGATGCCGAAGTTGGCGCCGGAGACGGCCACCTTGGTCGTCATGAACTTCTCGCGCAGATAGGCGCGCGCGGCGGCGGCGAGGTGCGCGGGCACGTTGTCCAGGCCGGGGTCGACGCCGGGGATCTCCTTGAGGAAGATCTCCCGGATCTCGTCGCGGTTGCGGTGGATCGCGGGGACCAGGATGTGCGAGGGCTTGTCGTGGGCGAGCTGCACGATGAGTTCGGCGAGGTCGGTCTCGTACGGCGTGATGCCGACGGATTCGAGGTGCTCGTTGAGGCCGATCTCCTGCGTGGCCATCGACTTGATCTTGATGACGTCGCTGCTGCCGGTCGCCCTGATCAGGCGGGTGACGATCTCGTTGGCCTCGGCGCCGTCGCGCGCCCAGTGGACCGTGCCGCCGTGTTCGGTGACCTTCGCCTCCAGCTGCTCCAGGAGTTCGGGCAGCCGGTTCATGGTGTCGGTCTTGATCGCCGCTCCGGCGTCGCGCAGCCGCTCCCAGTCGGGGAGTTCGCCGGTGACGCCCAGCCGCTTGGCGCGGATGGTGCGGGTGGCCTTGCCGAGGTTGCGGCGGAGCTGGTCGTTGCGCAGTTCGTCGTGGGCGGCGGCGGGGAACTTCCGGTCGCCGCGCAGGTTGCCCGTTCCGTACGGGGAGCGGGGCGGGGCGGCGGGCATGCCGAGGAAGGTGCTCATACGGCGGCGGCCTCCGTCGGGGCGTAGGGCGCGGTACGGGTCGAGGCGAGGATCTGCGCGAGGTGCAGGGTGCGGGTGCCGGACTTGATGCGGTGGAGGCCGCCGCCGATGTGCATCAGGCAGGAGGAGTCGCCCGCGGTGCAGACGTCGGCGTCGGTGGAGCCGATGTTGCGCATCTTGTCCTGGAGCATCGCGGAGGAGGTCTCGGCGTTCTTCACCGCGAAGGTGCCGCCGAAGCCGCAGCAGGAGTCGGCCTCGGGCAGCTCCACGAGGTCGATTCCGTCGACGGCGCGCAGCAGCCGCAGCGGCTTCTCGCCGACGCGGAGCATCCGCAGCGAGTGGCAGGTGGGGTGGTACGTGACGCGGTGCGGGAAGTACGCGCCGACCGAGGTGACGTCGAGGACGTCCACGAGGAACTCCGACAGCTCGTACGTCTTGGACTCGACCGTGGCGACTCCGGCGCGCAGCGCGGCGTCGCCGTAGCGTTCGGCGACGATTCTGTGCTGGTGGCGGACCGAGCCCGCGCAGGATCCGGACGGCATGACGACCGCCTCGATGGAGGTGTCACCGAACTGCTCGGCGAAGTTGCGGACCAGCGGTACGGGTTCGCGCTGGTAGCCGGTGTTGACGTGCATCTGTCCGCAGCAGGTCTGTCCCGGCGGGAACACCACTTCGTGGCCCAGGCGGGCGAGCAGCACCGCGGTGGATTTCACCGCCTCGGGAAACAGGGTGTCTCCCAGACAGGTGGCGAAGAGCCCGACGCGCATGGAGCCTCCTCGATCGTTTTCTACGTCCTTTGTATGGTCGGACCATACTCTCCATGGGTCTCCGAGTGAAGTTCTCCGCCCCGGGAGCGGTGCGCGTCCCGGGCGGGACGGCGTCCTACTCCTTGTCGTCGACGAGCGTGCCGTGCAGGCTGCGGATGTGGCGCTCGGCCAGGTCGGCCGCCTCCGCTCCCCGCCCCTCGCGTACCAGCCGGAGCAGTTCGACGTGTTCGGCGTTGAGCGCGGCGGCGGTGGCCGGCCAGTCCTCGGCCTCCTCCAGCGCCCGCAGGATCAGCGGCCGTACGGACTCGCGCACGGCGGAGGTGAGGGTGGAGGTCAGGGCGTTGCCCGAGCAGCGGGCGATCCGCACGTGGAAGCGGGTGTCCAGGTCGTTGAAGGCGGTGACGCCGACGCCCGGCTCGGCCATCCCGGCGACCAGGGCCTCGGCCTCGTCGAGATCCTCGTCGCGGGCGTGGGCGGCGGCGGCTTCGAAGCCGGACCGCTCCAGGACGACCCGCGCCTCCATGACGTCCTCCAGGCTGTAGCTGCCCAGCGCGAAGTGCAGCCGGAGCAGCCGCCCGAGCGCGTCGTCCGGGTTGCGCACGATCCGCGCCCCGGAGTCGGGCCCCCGGCCGGGCTGGGCCACCAGGACGCCGATGGTCTCCAGCACCCGGAGCGCCTCGCGCAGGGCGGACCGGCTGACGCCGAGCACCGGGGCGAGCTCGCGCTCCGGCGGCAGGCGGTCGCCCGCCTTGAGCTCACCGGCGAACACCCGCTCCTCGATGCTCCGCAGGACGAGTTCGTGGGTACGGGACTGCCGTACGGGTTCCCATTCGACGGGCATCCGCCACTCCCTGCTCGGGCCGGTCGCACCGGCGGTCCGCGTCCGCCCCGGGGGTGGCCGTCGCCGCCCGGGCCCCCGGATCACTGTGGCCCGACTATGTCACACACGCTCTGTGGTCGGACCAAAGAGCGGGAGTGATCGGTGACGCCTTGTGCGGCGAGGCCCCCGCTCCGTAACGTTGCGTGTATGCCACACCGAAAATCGCCGGCCCGCGCCGCCTTCCGCCCCGCCCCCCTCCACTCAGCCGGTGACCGCCGGTGACCGGTGTTCTGGAGGGTTTCGGCGTCATCGCGAGCATCATCGCCGTCGGCTATCTGATCGGCCGGTCGGGCCTGCTGGGCGAGCACGGGCAGCCCGTACTCACCCGGCTCTCCTTCCACGTGGCCTCACCCGCCCTGCTGTTCACCACGATGTCCAAGGCCGACCTGTCGGTCATGGTGTCGCTGCCCCTGCTGGTGACCGCGCTCTCCACCCTGGTGGTGGCGGGCGCCTTCGTCGCCGTCGGAGCCGTACGCGGCTGGAGCGTGGGCCGTACGACGATAGGCGCCCTCTGCTCCTGCTACGTCAACGCCGGGAACCTCGGCATCCCCATCGCCGTGTACGTGCTGGGGGACGCCGGCCTCATCGCGCCGATCCTCCTCTTCCAGCAGCTGGTCGTCTCCCCGGTGGCCCTCACCGTCATCGAGACCTCGCGCCCCGGCGAACGGGACTCCCTCGTCCGGCTGCTCACCACGCCGTTCCGCAACCCGATCGTCCTGGCCTCGCTCGCCGGGGTCCTGGTCGGCGTCCTGGGCCTGCGCGTCCCCGGGCCGGTACTGGAACCGGTGACGCTGATCGCCGGCATCGCGGTGCCGGGCGTCCTGCTCGCCTTCGGCATCTCGCTGCGCGGCAGCGAGGTTCCCGGCCGCGGCAAGGACCGGGGGCCGGTGCTTCTCTCGGTGGCGCTGAAGAGCTTCGCCCAGCCGCTCACCGCCTGGGCGCTCGCCGCCGGGGTCTTCGGGCTGGAGGGCGCGCCCCTGTTCGCGGTGGTGGTGACCAGCGGTCTTCCGGCCGCCCAGAACCTCTTCACGTACGCCTCGCACTACGGGACGGGCGTGCGGCTGGCCCGGGAGTCGATCCTGCTCTCGACGGTGCTCGCGGCGCCGGTCACGGTCACCACGGCGGCCCTGCTGGGCTGAGCGGGCGGGAGGCCGCGGAAGCGCCGCCCGGTGCTGAGAGAAAGAACACCAGCCATTTCATGTGATTCTCACTCAGTCCGCATACGGTACGCCTGTGAACCAGACGAGCCCGCCCGGCTGGCATCCAGACCCCGGGTATTCAGGAATAGGCCCCGCGCAGGAGCGCTGGTGGGACGGCACCCAGTGGACCGACCAGCTCCGCGTGGCACCCGCCGCCGTCCGTAGCCGCCGTATCCGCATAGGCGTCGGCATCACCGTCGGCGTGGTGGTTCTCGCCGCCGTCGGCGGTGGCGCGTACGCGCTGGGGCACGACGACGGCAAGCAGTCCGCCTCCTCGGTCGCGCGCTCGGACGGCCCGCCGTCCGGCGGCACCGGCCGCCAGGGCGCACCCGGCGGCAGCGGCGAGAGCGGCGGCGGTGAGAGCGGCGGCGGTTTCGGCGGCGGCCAGAACGGCGGGGGCGACGGCGGAAGCGGCCAGAACGGTGGCGGCAGCGGCGGCCAGGACCAGGCGCCCGAGTCGCCGCAGATCCCGACCGAGGACGGCTACGCGACCGATGCCGCCAGCGGCATCAGCCTGCCGGTGCCGGACGGCTGGACCGGCGAGTCCGGCACGGTCGGCGCGAGCCTGACGACCGGCGAGTACGCCTGCCCCGGCGACACGAGCCAGAGTTGCGTGCGCGGAGGCGTGTTCTCGGCCCCCGCGGCTGCTCTGAAGAACACGGAAAAGACCGCCGAGGCCGCCGCGAAGAAGGACATCTCGGTCAACGCCGAGGAGTCCTACGGATCGGACATCTACGAGGGCATCACCTCCCACCAGCAGCTCAAGTCCGAGGCCGTCACCGTGGCGGGCCAGAAGGGCTACCTGGTGCGCTGGAAGGTGGTCACGAAGAAGGGCGACGACGGGTACGTCGAATCGCTCGCCTTCCCCTCCCCCAACAGCAAGGACCTGATGGTGGTCGTCCGGTCCGGGTTCGACATCAACGCCCAGGCACCGAAGCTCTCCGTGCTGGACACCATCACCAAGGGCATCAAGGCCGCCTCGGTGGGCGGCTCGGGCAGCGGGCAGACCGCGTAGTCCGAAGGGGCCGCGTGGGCGGCGGCGGTGTCCGGCCACCGCCGCCCGTCCACCCCGCCCCGCGCCCGGCGTCGGGGCATGGTTACGTTGCGGGTGCCACACCCCACCGACCTCAGGACCGCCATGCACACCCGACGCGACACGCGTCCGCCCGCCCACCCCGACATCCGGCTCATCGTCACGGACATGGACGGCACCCTGCTGGACGCCGACGGCGGGGTACCGGCGGGCCTGTGGCCCCTGCTGAAAGAGCTGCGCCGCCGCTCCATCGTCTTCAGCCCGGCCAGCGGACGCCAGTACGCGACGCTGGCCCACCTGTTCGAGGGCGCGGACGAGGGCATGGTCTACATCGCGGAGAACGGGGCCCTCGTCGTACGCGACGGGGTGGAGCTCTCCTCCGACCCGCTCGACCCCGCCGTCTCCGCCCGGCTGGTCACCCGCGTCCGGGAGCTCGCCGCGAAGGGCGGCGACGTCGGCGTGGTGGTCTGCGGGAAGCGCTCGGCGTACACCGAACGCGACGACGACGCGTTCCTCGCCGAGGTCGCCAAGTACTACCGGGCCCACCGCGTCGTGGACGACGCGACCGCCGTCGACGACGAGATCATCAAGGTGGCGGTCCTCGACTTCGGCGGGGCCGAGGAATCCGCACCGGCCCTGGCGGAGTTCTCCGGCACCCATCGCGTGGTCGTCTCGGGCAAGCACTGGATCGACGTCATGAACCGCACCACCGACAAGGGCGTGGCCGTGCGCCGCCTCCAGCGGGACATGGGCATCGGACCGGAGCAGACCATGGCGTTCGGGGACTACCTCAACGACCTGGAGATGCTCGACACCGCCGACTGGTCCTTCGCGATGGCCAACGCCCACCCGGACATCCTCCGCCGCGCCCGCCACACGGCTCCGGCCCACACCGAGGACGGCGTCCTGCGCACCATCAAGAACGTGCTCGGGATCTGAGACCGGTCCCGCCGACGGGCGACGGCGCGCGGTCCGGACAGCCCTCGGCCGGGCCGGGCATGCCCGGCTTCTCCGTCGACCCGGCCCAGCAAAAACGCGCGCGGTTGTCGGCGCACCCCGCCAGAAGTCGCGGAACAGCCGGTGAATCCGACACGGTGGCGCGCCCGACCACCCGCCATACCCTGGCCCGTCGGCCGACGCGCCCCTTTTCCCGTTCTCCTGCCGCTCCGCTCCGGTGACTTCGTAGGGGCTTTCCCGAGACACGACTGAAGGACTGTCCCGCAATTCCTGGCGGATCGACGGCGGGCATCGGATGCGGTGCATCGCGCGTCGGGGAGACGCCCGAACACCGGGCGTATTCGGGCTTTTCGACACCGCACCGAGACACCGAAGCCGCCGTCGTTCGGCCGCCAGGAATCGCGGGACAGCCCTTGGCCCACCGGACCCCCGGCGCACGCCCGGCCCACCCCCTCCCGGCTCCGTTGCCCGGCTCCGTCGCTCGTCGCACGTCGCCCGTCGCCCCGCCCGGACGGAATTCACTCTTCATTCACCTTGATATTCACGCGAATTAACGCCTCGTTCGACATTCTTGCGCGCGTAAAACATCACAGTTTCCAGCATTCCCGACACGTGGAAGCAGCACATAGTTCCTCCTGCCCGAAATCCCTTGCCTTTCGATGATCTTGAGGTGTGTGATGTTGACCGCCTTTGGCCGACAGGGGCACAAGTGGCGGAAGAGTGGGGCTGATCGTGTCGAGCAATTCACTGCACCAACGAAGATATGGACACCGGGGGCGAATTGCGGCCCTGCTGAGCGCGGCCCTGCTGCTGGGTCCGCTGTCCCTGGCCGGAACGGCCCGGGCGGCCTCCGCGGACACGAGCACGGGGGCCGGCGCCGAGAGCGCCGCGGACCCTGTGGTGAGCGAGTCGCAGAGGGCTCTCGCCGAGGCGAAGAGCAGCGGCGACCGGGTCGAGGTGGCCGCGGAACGTACCGCGACGACCTCCGTCTACGCCAACCCCGACGGTTCCACGTTCACCATGGAGGAATCGGCCGTCCCGGTCCGCGTGGCCGCCCGCGGCGGAGGCTGGCGGACGCCCGACGCGACGCTGACACGGCGGGCCGACGGGATCGTCGTCCCGACGGCACCCGCCGTCGCGATGGAGTTCTCGGGAGGCGGGACAGGCCAGCCGCTGGTCCGCATCGAGAAGGACGGAAAATCGCTCGCGCTCGACTGGCCCGAGGCCCTGCCGAAGCCCGAACTGGAGGGCGACAGCGCGCTCTACCCCGAGGTCCTCAAGGGGGTCGACCTCCGGGTGACCGCCTCCGTGGAGGGCTTCCGCCACGTCCTGGTCGTGAAAACTCCGGAGGCCGCCGCCCAGCCGGAACTCCGGCTAATCGCATACGGGTTGAAGACCGAAGGGCTCCGGTTGGCCCAGCAGGACAACGGGGCGTTCCAGGCCGTGGACGCGGACGGGAACTGGGTGTTCCGCGCGCCACGGGCGCAGATGTGGGACTCCGGTGGTTCCGCGGACGCCGCGGGCGCACAGGCCCTGAGCGCGCCCGGCGGCGGGACCGGAAGGGCCGCGTCGGCCGTCGCGTCCGGTACGGCGTCCCCGACGGGGAGCACGACGGCGGACGAGGGCCGGGCGGTCGCCGCCGGGGGCGGAACGACGACGGAGCCGGCCGCGGGCGACGTGGTGAAGCCGATGACCGTGACGGTCGGCCAGGACTCGCTCACGGTGGCCCCCGACGCCGACATGCTCGACTCCACCTCGGCCGACCGTTTCCCGCTCTACATCGACCCGACCGTCACCTGGAACGAAGCCGAGCGCACTCTGCTGCGCTCCGACGGCTACGAGTCCTACGGGTGGTCCAACGACACCGACAACCAGGGCCGCGGAGTCGGCCAGTGCGGCAGTTGGAGCGGCTACTACTGCGGGCCCGGGTACACGCAGCGTCTGTACTTCGAGTTCTCGCCCGCCAGCCTGAAGGGCAAGCGGGTCCTCGACGCGACGTTCCGGGTCACCGAACCGTGGGCGTTCCAGTGCAGCCCGCGCTGGGTGCAGCTCTACCGCACCAACAACATCTCGTCCGCGACGACGTGGGCGTCCCGCCCGGCCCACTTGGACCTGGTGGGCGACCGGAACGTCTCGGCGGGGCGCGGCTCCTCGTGCGACCCGGACACACCGGCCGCGCCGATCGAGTTCAACGACGACCCCGCCGAGAGCTACGAGAACCTCACGCCGACCGTGCGCTCGTTCGCGGAGGGCAAGTTCTCCCGCCTGACGCTGATGCTCAAGGCCAAGGACGAGGGCGACACCTCGGCGTGGAAGAGATTCCGCAACGACGCGGTCCTGTCGGTGAGTTACGTGGGCCTGCCCGCCCAGCCGACCAACCCGACGGTCGCCTCCACGTGCGAGACCGACCCGGCCGACCCCGCGTGGATCTCGGACACCACACCCAGCATGAGCGCGCAGGTGCAGACGATGGCCGGGGGCGAGGGCTCCGCGACGCTGCGGGGCTACTTCTACGTGCAGCGGAAGAACGCCGACGGCACATGGTCGGTGGCGACCGAACCCGTACGTCCGTCGAGCGGCTACGTCGGGGACAACGCGAAGGTGACCCTGGACTCACCGGTCACCCTGGCGCAGAACACCCTGCACCGGATGGCGGTCTTCACCCGCTCCTACTACGACGACGGCGCCCAGATCCAGAGCAACAGCACGGTGACCACCAAGGGCTGGTGCTACTTCCAGGTCGACTCGACCAGACCCAAGGCCCCCCAGGTGACCGTGCCCGCCGGTGCGCTCTACCCGATCTGCCCCGACGACGGCGACGGATGCGGCTCGGCGACCGGAGCTCCCGGCCAAGCGGGCCAGTTCACGTTCACCAAGAACTCCGCGGACAACAACATCGTCGCCTTCGAGTACAAACTGGCCACGGACACCAAGTGGACCAAGGTGACCGCCACCTCGTCGGTGACCCGCTCGGTCAAGCCCGCCCTGTCCGGGGTCCAGGTGCTGTACGTCCGCGCGGTGGACAGCGTGGGCACGGGGCAGTCGGGTGAGACGAAGACGATCCGGTTCAACGTCTCCGAGGGACAAGGGGCCTCCGGTCGCTGGCACTTCGACGACGGAGCGCCCAACTCGGGCATCCTGACGGCCGCCGACTCGGGCGTGGCGCCGGGTACCCGGCACGCCCTGACCCTGCACGAGAGCGGGTCGGGCTGGTCGTCGTTCTCCCGGACCGGCGAGGGGGGCCGCTCCCTCTGGCTCAACGACAGCACCGACACCACCCGCCAGACCGGTTACGCCGAGGCCGACGGGGCGGTGGTCAACACCGCTTCTTCGTTCACCGTCTCCGCCTGGGCGTACGCCCGGGACAGCACCGCGTTCCGGACCCTGGTGTCGCAGACGAGCAGCGACAACCGGGGGTTCTCCCTCTACTACTCGCCGGGGGTTGGGCGTTGGGTGTTCCTCTTCCACTGGTACGAGAACGGGGTCCGCAAGTACGTCGGGTCCAACGCGAACGCAACCCCCGGTCTCACCCTGAACGCCTGGACGCACGTGGCCGGTGTGTACGACGGTGATCAGCACACCATCAGCGTGTTCGTGAACGGCAAGCGGCAGGGCGACCCCGTCGAGGTCCCGCAGGCCGGCTGGCCCACCGCCGTCGACGGCAGACTCCAGGTCGGCCGGGCGGGTCTGCAGTACGGCACCTTCAACAACTACTGGAAGGGCCGCATCGACGAACTCGCCCTGTTCCAGCAGGCACTGCCCGACCCCGAGGTCGCCAAGGAAGCCAAGTTGCTCCGTACCGACGGCACTTCGCGGGCCACGGAGCTGATGGCGGCATGGCAGCCGGAGGGCAGCACCGGGACCGCCGCGGTGGCCGACACGCTGAGCGGCTACGACCGCTCCCTGGCACTGAACGGCGGGGCCTCGGTCGTGGACGGCGAGATCGTCCTCGACGGCGTGAACGACTCGGTCACCACGGCCGGCCCTGTCGTCGACGACCGGGAGTCGTTCACGGTGAGCACCGAGGTCGAACTGAACACGGCCGTACTGGACTCCAAGAGCGTCGGCTACACCGCGCAGGTCCTGGGCCAGCGTTCCGCGGACGGGTCTTCGTGGGGCCTGTGGTACGAGAAGACCGGCACCGAGGACTACTTCGACGACGACGGCAATCTGCTGCAACGCTCCTCGGGACTCTGGCGGTTCGGCCGGCTCGGCGCCGACGGGGTGTTCAGCGCCGTCGACTCGGACGAGGTCGCCGCGTCCGGAGCGGTCCGGCTGACCGGGGTCCACGACGCGCAGGAGGGGACACTCCGCCTGTACCTCGCGACCACGCAGAACGACGTCGACACGCCGTTCACAGCGGTCATCGGCTCGGGCGACTTCGCGGCGGGCACCGGCTACGTCGACGGCGCGTGGGGCCACTACCTGCCGGGCCGGATCAGCGACATCCGGATCTGGGCGGGTGCCGCCGCGGACGGCACCCAGGTCGAGGAACTGCTCGGCGGCCCCGGCTCCGAGGCCCCGGACGACGTCTGACCCCTGTCCGCCCGCGGACACCGGGACCGACCGGACCACCCCGTCGGGCCGGGGCAGGGCGCCGGGCAGGCGTCCGGCCCCGACCCGACCGGGCGGCGGCCTCTCGCGGGTACCGCCTCCACCCCCGGGGACCACGTGGTCCCCGGGGGTGAGCGGTGCGCGGTCGTCACGACGGCGGCGCACCACGTTTCCGCCCATCGGGCATCCACCTTCGAGCATGGGGATTCACCTTGAGATTCAGCAGACGGACACCGCTGCCGGGACGGGGGCCGGGCCGAGCCAGATCGGCCTTGGTCGTGGCCCTCTCGGTCCTGGTGATGGGAGGCGGGCTGACCTCGGTCGCCCAAGCCGACCAGGGGCGATCGCAGGGGCTGAAGCCGCTGTGGGAACGGGAGGTCAGCCGCACTCAGGCCGTGACGGGCCTCGGTGCCCGCAAGGAGCGGGAAGCCGCCGCCGCGGTCCGCCGGGAGAACGAACGGCAGGCCGTACGGGCCAAGTCGGAGCAGAAGGTCACCTGGCCGGGCGGCGGCGACGGCGAGCTCACCGTCGCACCACGGGGCAGGAAGACCCCCAGCGCCGTCGGAGGGCTCCCCGTCTCCGTCTCAGCCGGAGCGACGGGACGACCCGGGCCGGCGCGATCGGCGGGGGCGGACAAGACGGCCGGGGACGCCGAGGCGGCGGGTCCCGCCGAACCGGCGGACGCGGCTCCGACAGCTCCGACAGCTCCGACGGCTCCGACGGCTCCGACGGCTCCGACGGCGAAGAGTGCCGCGTCCGGCACCGCCCGCGTCAGCGTCCTGGGGCACCGCGCGGCCACCGACCTCGGAATCAAGGGCGTCCTCCTTTCGGTCGAGGCCACGACCGACGGCGACGCCGATGACGGTGGCCCCGCCTCCGGCGTGGGTGCCGCCGAAGTCGGTGTCGACTACGGCGCGTTCGCCTCGGCCTACGGAGGCGGCTGGTCGGGGCGGCTGGGTCTCGTATCCCTGCCCGCTTGCGCACTGACCACGCCGGAGAAGGCGGGCTGCCGTACGACGACGGAGATTCCCTCGGTCAACGACATCGACGGACAGTCGGTGACGGGCACGGTGACTCTCTCGGCTGCCGCGCCGGTGGTCCTGGCGCTGGCGGCCACCACGTCCGAGTCCGCCGCCGGTACCGGCGACCACTCCGCGACGTCCCTCTCGCCCTCGGGCACCTGGGAGGCCGGATCGTCGTCCGGAGCGTTCAGCTGGGAGTACCCGATGGAGGCGTCGGCCGTCCCCGGCCCGACTCCGGATCTCTCGCTGTCCTACAACTCCGGTGCGGTCGACGGAAAGACGGCGTCGACCAACAACCAGGCCACCGTGGTCGGTGAGGGCTTCGAGCTGGTCGGCAACTCCTACGTCGAACGCACCTACGGTTCGTGCGACGACGACGGGCAGGCCGACAAGGACGATCTGTGCTGGAAGTTCGACAACGCCAGCCTGGTGCTCAACGGCACGTCGAGCGAGCTGGTCAAGGACGACACGAGCGGCGTCTGGCATCTGAAGAACGACGACGCGTCGACCATCACCCTTTCCACCGGCGCCGACAACGGCGACGACAACGGCGAGTACTGGACCGTCACCACGGGTGAGGGCCTGCGCTACACGTTCGGCCGCAACAAGCTGGACGGCGCGGGCAGCGAGCGCACCAACTCGGTCTGGACCGCGCCGGTGTTCGGCGACGACTCGGGCGAGCCCGGGTACTCCCAGGGCAGCGCGTTCGCCGACCGCTCGGTGAAGCAGGCGTGGCGCTGGCAGCTCGACTACGTCGAAGACCTGCACGGCAACGCCATGTCGTACTGGTACACGGCGGAGACCAACGCCTACGCCAAGAACGGCGCGAGCACGGCCACCGCCGAGTACGTCCCCGGCGGCTACCTCACCAAGATCCTTTACGGCCAGCGCGCCGGAGCCCTGTTCACCGGAACGGCCGGCGGGAAGATCGAGTTCTCTTACGCCAACCGGTGTACGAACACGGGCTGTTCGGAGCTGACCGAGTCAACCGCACCCAACTGGCCCGACGTCCCCTTCGACGCGATCTGCACGCTGGGCAAGGACTGCAAGGCCAAGGGGCCCGCGTTCTTCACCCGTAAGCGGCTCACGTCGGTGGACACGTCCGTCTGGGCCGCGGACACCAACGCCTACAAGGCGGTCGACAGTTGGGCTCTCGGGCAGCAGTACCTGGACGGCGGCGACATCGGTGACACCACCGACCAGACGCTGACGTTGACGAGCATCACGCGGACCGGCAAGAACGGCACGGCCATCACCATGGATCCGGTGTCGTTCACCTATGATATGCGGCCCAACCGGGTGGACGCCACCGACGACATACTCCCCCTCACCAAGCCGCGCATCCGGACCGTCACCACCGAGACGGGATCAGTCGTCGACGTGACGCTCTCCGGCCAGGAGTGCGTGCGCGGCAGCAACATGCCGCGGGCGCCCGACGACAACACCAAGGCGTGCTTCCCGCAGTTCTGGAACATCAACGGCGCCAAGGACGCGTCGATCGACTGGTTCCACAAGTACCGTGTCCTGGCCGTCGTCACCACCGACCCGGCCGGTCTCAACCCCAACATCGAGTCGAAGTACACCTACTCCGACCCCGCCTGGCACTACAACGACTCGCCGTTCACCGCCGCCGACGAGCGGACCTGGTCGGTATGGCGCGGCTACCGCACCGTCACCACCACCCAGGGCTCGGCGGGCAACCTGTCGAAGGTGACGTCCAGCTACCTCCAGGGCATGGACGGCGACCGTCTGCTGAAGGCCGACGGCACCCTCGACCCCGACGCCCGCCGTGCCGTGACCGTGGTCGGCACCGACCTCCCCGGCCTGGACGTCCCCGACTGGAAGGACAGCGACCCGTACGAGGGAACCCTGCGGCAGGAGATCACCTGGGACGGTGACACGCCCGTCTCGGTGACCGTCAACGATCCCTGGACCCAGCGCACCGCCACCCAGCACAAGTCCTACGCCGACACCGAGGCGTACTACCTGCGCGTCGGGAAGGTCGTCAGCCACACCTACCTGACCGTCCCCGGCACGTGGCGCTCGACGGCGGACACCACCACCTTCGACGGCTACGGCATGCCCGTCGCCGTCAACAGCACCGGTGACACCGCACTCACCGGCGACGAGCGCTGCACCCGCACCTGGTACGCCCGCAGCGCGGCCCAGGGCATCAACCTCCTGCCCACCCGTCAGCGGGTGACCGGCAAGTCCTGCACGACGGCCGAGACCAGCCTCTCCCTGCCCGCGGACAGCACCTCGCGCGGCGACGTCCTCTCCGACACCGCCGTCGTGTACGACAACCCGACCGCCACCGCCTGGAGCGCCGCCCAGACCGTGACGAAGGGCGACGTGACATGGATCGGACGGGCTTCCGGTTACCCGGCCGCCGCCACCTCCGGCGAACGCCCCCCGTCGTCCTGGCAGACCGTCAACCGCGGCACGTACGACGCGGTCGGGCGCCCGCTCACCGCGCAGGACGCCGCCCAGAACCCCACCACGCTCGCCTACGTCCCGTCCGACGCCGGGCCCACCACGCGCATCCAGAAGACCGATGCCACCGGCGCCAAGTCCTACGAGTACATCGACCCGGCCCGCGGTGCGACCACCAAGACCTACGACGTCAACACTCAGCTGACGGAGACCGCGTACGACGCTCTCGGCCGCACCACGGCCGTCTGGCTGCCCAACCGCAGCCGTTCCAACCAGCAGAGCGCCAGCTTCGTCTACGGCTACTCCGTCAACAGGTCCGCCCCTTCCTGGACTTCCACCGGCACGCTCAAGGCCGACGGGAACACCTACTCCACCAGCTACACGATCTACGACTCACTGCTCCGTGAGGTCCAGACCCAGGCACCCGGCGCCACCAGCGGGCGGGTCATGACCGAAACCCGCTACGACAGCCGTGGGCTCGCCTACGAGAAGTACGCCGACGTCTTCGACACCGCCGCACCCTCCGGCACGTTCATGCGTACCGAGAACGGCGAGGCGACCGCCACGGCGACGGGGTTCGACGGCGCCGGACGGCCCGTCAGCACCACCTTCCTCGTGGGCGGCGTACAGAAGTGGCGGACCACCACCACCTACACCGGTGACTCCACCGCCACCACCGGCATACCCGGCGGCTCGGCGACCCGCTCCGTCAGCGATGCTCTCGGACGCACGGTCGAGCAGCGCGAGTACGCCGGAACCTCGCCGGCGGACTCCGAGTACGGCGGAGCCCTCGGCACCTCCTACATCAGCACCCGCTTCTCCCACACCCTGGACGACAAGCAGAAGACCGTCACCGGCCCCGACGGGGCGCTCTGGTCCTACGGCTACGACCTCTACGGGCGGCAGATCTCCGCGACCGACCCCGACACCGGCACCACCACCACCGGCTACACCTCGCTCGACCAGACCGCGTGGACGAAGAACTCCACCGGCAGAGCGGTGATCACGGGGTACGACACCCTCGGCCGGGTCACCGGGACCTGGAAGTCCGCGACCGGAGCCGACCTGGCCACCGCCTCGGTCCTCGCCGCGCAGAAGACGGACGCCAACCGGCTGACTTCGCGCGCCTACGACACCGTGACCGGTGCGAAGGGGCAGCTCGCCTCCTCGACGCGGTACGTGGCGGGGAAGGCGTACACCCGCCAGGTCACCGCGTACGACAAGTTCTACAACGCCACCGCGAGCCAGCTCACCCTGCCGGCCGACGATCCCCTGGTCACCTCCAAGGCCGTTTTGTCGAACGTGCTCGCCTTCTCCAGTGCCTACAACATCGACGGCACACTGCAGTTCACCAAGGAGCCGGCGGCGGGCGGCCTCGCCGCCGAAACCGTCGAGCACGGCTACACCTCCCAGGGCCTGCCGCGGACCCTCACCGGCGGCGGACAGGGCATCGTCCTCAACACCACCTACACCGACTACTCCCAGATCTCCACCTACACCCTCGGCGTCTCGGCGGCCACCGGTGTCGACAAGGTCGACGTCGCCCGTGACTACGAGGACGGCACCCATCGCCTCCTGACCACTCGGGTCCACGGTCAGAGCCACGCCTGGGACGCCCTCAACGTCCAGTACGGCTACGACACCGTCGGCAACGTCACCAGCATCTTTGACACCACCACCATGGGCGGCACCGGAGCGGCCGACCGCCAGTGCTTCGCCTACGACGGCCACCAGCACCTCACCGAGGCGTGGACTCCCGCCGACGGCGACTGCGCCGCCGCCAAGCGCACCACCGGCACCCTCGGAGGCGCGGCTCCCTACTGGACGAGCTACACCTACGACGAAGCGGGCCAGCGCACCACCGAGACCACCCACACCTCCGGCTCGGCCGCCACCACCACCTACTGCTACCGGGGCGGCTCCAGCCAACCGCACTCCCTCCTGGCCACCACGACCGCCACGAACTGCACGGGCGTCACCCCGCAGTACGGATACGACTCGACGGGAGCCACCACTTCCCGTCCGGACGGCGCCGACACCCAGTCCCTGGTCTGGAACGACCAGGGAGAGCTCTCCCAGCTCGTGGAGACGGCGAGCGGTACCGGTGCCACCCGCACCACCGACTACATCCGCGACGCCGACGGGGGACTCCTCGTCCGGCGTGACACCAAGGGCGAGACGGTCCTCTACCTCGGCGCGACCGAGGTCCATCTCGACACGTCGGGGACCGCTCCCAAGTCCTGGGGGCAGCGCTCCTACGTCCATGCCGACACCACGGTGGCGCTGCGTTCCAACGAGACCGGCACCGAGAAGCTGACCTGGCTCGCCGGCGATCCCCACGGCACCTCCACCCTCGCCGTCGACGCCACCACCCAGGCCGTCGTCAAGCGTTACACCACTCCGTTCGGCGCCGCGCGCGGAACCGTGCCCTCCGACTGGCCGGACGACAAGGGGTTCCTCGGCAAGACGGCCGACGCCTCCACCGGTCTGACCCACCTCGGGGCGCGCGAATACGACCCCGGCACCGGCCGGTTCATCAGTGTCGATCCCATTCTCGCGGTCGAGGAGCCCGAATCCCTCAACGGCTACAGCTACGGCGGGAACAACCCCGTCACCAACGCCGACCCGTCGGGTGAGATGTACCCGCCGGACTTCCGCCCCTCGGGCTCGTCGCAGCACAAGTCCAGCCCGGCGCCGTCGTTCAAGGGGTCGCTGCAGGTCAAGTCGGTCAAGAAGCTCATCTGGCCGGCCCAGGTCTGGAAGAAGGCCACGGCCAGAAGCGTCGGCTCCGGCGCCTTCATGCAGTCCCTCGAAAAGCTGGCGCACTGGTTCGGCGAGAACGAATGGCGCTATCAGCGGGTGAATGTCGTTCTGGCCCAGGTGGTGGTCGACGGCGGCAAGAAGGGATTCATCGGACGGACGATCCTCATCTGCAATTCCGGTGCTTCCAAGAAGACCGTGGAATCACTCCAGGATCTGCTCGAACCACTGAACACCATCGTGTACCAGGTCAAGGGGAAACGGAGCGACGGAAAGCCCGCCCACTCGGAGCAGGGCGTGCGAGAACTGGCCGAGGACGTCGCGATGCAGAGAAAGACCCTGGGCGGTCCGATCGTCGAATGGCAGAGCGCCTATTCGAGCAACAACATCTGCGACAAGAACGGCAACCAGTGCGGACTCGATCTGGCCGCCGCCACCGGGCGCAGCCAGGAACAGCTCACCGGGACCCACGGGTTCGTCGACGGCTTCGTCATAGACGAGGACTTCCGCAAGCAGTGGAAGCACCTGCCGAACGCCGGCATGCCCCAGCCCAACAGACCGATAGCGGTCGCCGTCCGCGGCATGTACTTCCTCAACGCTCTCCGGGACTACTCCGAGGGCGGCGGAGGGCGCGGCCAGATCAACTGGGGAACGCTCGACGACGTCATCAATCCACCGGACTGGGCGAAATAGAAATCCCGTCCGAGTCGGGGTTCGACAGGGAAAAATCCCCCCTGAGTCGAGATCCCGCACACCGGATTCTCGCGCGTTGAACTGAAACGCGGGGACCACGCACCACGGAAGAGTTCCAGCACTCGGGGGGCGGGCCACATTCGACCGCCCCCCGAGTGCTATTATGTGGCACATTTCCCCGCAGGGATTCGGGGTCTGGGCGCGGGAAGAAAGTGGAAAAATGCGTGTACAGAAAACAGCCGACGGGATCGACATCACGGGTTTCGGCGCTCCGGTCTTTCCGTTGGTCTTCCGTTCACCCGGGGGGCGTACGGAGCTGGTGACCGCCTCCTCGGGGCGGCTGACCCGGTGGGATCTCGACACGGGCCGTCCCGCGGGTGAACTCCAGGTCCCCGAGGCGGCGTCCACCGAGACCTTCGCACTGAAGGCGGTGACGCTCGAAGACGGGCAGGTGCGGATCGCCGCGGGTGACGAGGGCGGGCTCTGTCTGTGGGACGCGCACTCCGGGAGGCTTCTGGCCGATGCCACCGGAGGCGACCGGGTCTTCCAGGTCGCCGGTGGCCTGACGAGCGACGGCCGGCCCTTGCTGGCCGGCACCGGGGTGAACGGCCTCCATCTCTGGGACCCCACCACGGGGACCCCTCTGGCCGCCCCGCTGGAACACGTGGGAGACGCGGTCGCCGTGACACTGGCGACCCTCCGCGGCGGGCCCTCATTGGTCGTCACCGGCGACTCCGAGGGCGTGATGCGCTGGCACGGGCCACTGTGCGACACCCCGTTCGGTACGGAGATCGACGCTCCGCACATCGACATGCTGACCACCGCGTACACCGAGGACGGACGTCCGCTGATCGTCGGCGTCGTGGAGGAGGGTGAGACCGTCCACCGCTGGGACGCCGAGACGGGCGAAGAGGTCGGACCGCCGGTACCCACGGACGGGGAGTTCGTGTGGATCGCGACGGCCACCGTCGCGGGCCGGACACGGCTGTTCACCGCGGACCAGGACGTCGTACGCCAGTGGGACCTGATCTCCGGCGAGCCGCTGCACGGGCGATTCGACGGCTCGTACGTCTCCACCGTCCCGCTGCCCGACGGCAGCACGCTCTTGGCCGCCGGAACCTCGGACGGCAGGGTCACCACCCACCGGCTGGCCTGAGTGCCGGGGAACGGTCGCTGCCGCGATGAGCGCCGGACGGCGGGCGGCGGGCGGCGGGCGGCGCACGACTCGGCTGTCGAGCGCCCTGCGGGTGGCTGGTTTCGCCCCCTCGGTGACACCCGCCGGAAGCATCGGTGAACAGATCCCCGCCCCACTTCACACGCCGCCGTCCGGTCAGCAGACTCGCGGCATGATCAACTTCACGGCCGCGCGTCTGCGCGCCCTCGCTCCCGCCCTGCTGGCGCTCGCCGCGGTCCTGGTGCCGCCCACCACCGCCTCGGCAGCCGGCCACCCGTCCGCCCCGTCGCACGCCGCGCACCCCTCGCATGCCGCGCACGGCTCGCATGCCTCACACGGATCGCACGCCTCCGCGCACGGCGGACGGGACGACCGGGCGGCGTTCTCGCTGCTCCAGATGAACCTCTGCTCCAGCGGGTACGCGGGCTGTTACGCCCGCACCGAGTACCCGAAGATCCTCGACGAGGTCGTCGACCGCGTCCAGGCCCACCGCGTCGACGCCGTCACCCTCAACGAGGCGTGCAGCGCGGACGTCGCCGAGATCGCCGCGCGCACCGGCTACCAGTACCGGTTCGCCACGGTCATCTACCGGGGTGCGCCGCTGGACTGCAAGACACCCACCGGGCGCGGCGTCTTCGGCAACGCGGTCCTCACCAAGGACGCCGTCCGCTCCTCCGAGGACGCCGCGTACTCCGTGTTCAGCGGGGTCGAGGAGCGCCGCTGGCTGTGCGTCACCACGGCTCGCGGGGTGAACGTGTGCGGCAGCCACCTGTCGACCGACGGTGAGGCCGCCGACAGCACCAACTCGGTCCAGTGCGCCGAACTCGCAGCGGTCCTCGCCGGCCGGGGCGGCCGGACGATCTTCGCGGGAGACGTCAACCGCCACGCCTCTTGCGCCCCCGAGGGCATGTGGACGCTGACGGACGACACCGCCACACAGTCACCCGGCATCCAGCACGTCTACGGCAACCTCGCCGCGCCGAAGGTGACGGTCGAGCCCGCCACGTACACGGACCACGACGCGGTTCTCGTACAGGCCCGCCTGCACCGCTGAGCCGTGGCGCCTTTGAGCCGGGGCGCCACAGCGACGCGTCGGGTGCCGCTGAGCCCCGGCACCTATCGGGGCCTCCTGGCGCGTCGGCCCGGTCAACTACGCCTGCCCTACTGGACGAACACCGTCGTGCAGGGCGAACACCCGTACGTCGAGGGGCTGTCCACCGCCGGTGGGGTGCCCCTCGGCGCATACGGGGAACTCCGTCCCGCCTGCGCCGCGCGGGGACGGCACGGTCGCCGCGCGTCGGACGGGTCGCGTCCGTCAGGCGTCCTGGTGGTCCGGCCCCAGGGCGTACAGGCGCGGCAGATTGACCACGATCGCCTCCTGGGTGCTCCGGGCGATGACGACCACGGCCTCCTCGGTGGGGTCCGGGTTCTCCTCGCGGTGCGGGACGAACGGCGGGACGAAGATGTAGTCGCCCGGCGAGGTGCGCAGCCGCACCTCCTCCGGTTCCTCGCCCGAGTCGTCCAGGAAGACGAACTCCGGGTGCCCGCTGACCACATGGATGGCGGTCTCGGACTCTCCGTGGTGGTGGTCGGAGGAGGCGGTCGCGGGGGCCACGTGGGTCTGGCCCATCCACAGCTTCTCCGAGCCGACGGTCCTGCCACTGACGGCGCTGAACCTGCGCATGCCGCCGGTCTGCGCGGTGTCCCCGTCGAGGTCGTCCGCCCGGACGTGGTGGAGGCGGGTGCGCAGGGGGGACGTCGGGCTGCCCAGCGGCGCGTGGAGATGAGGGTGGAACCCCTCGCCGGGGGTCGTCAGCGGCTCGCTCATGGCTGGGACGCTAGGGCGCCCCGGAAAAGGATGTCAAGAGGTGTCCTATCCCCTTCACCTGCGGCAATGTTCCCGCAACATAGGCACGCAGTGGCCGCAGTACGTCGCCTGCGGCCTGCTTCCGGGGGCATGATGGGGCCATGCATATCTCCGCGAAGGCGGACTACGCCACGCGCGCCCTTCTTGAGCTCGCGAGTGATCCCGGCCGTCCGCTCTCCTGTGAAGCCATCGCCTCGGCGCAGCGCATTCCGTTCCGTTTCCTCAAGTCCGTGGTGGGTGAGCTGCGCAGAGCCGGTCTGGTGCGCAGCCAACGCGGCTGCGAAGGCGGTTACTGGCTCGGCCGACCCGCCGGTGAGATCGCCCTGCTGGACGTCGTGCGCGCCGTCGACGGCGAACTGATCACCCTGCGGGGCGAGTCGTTGGACGGACTCGACTATCCCGGCGCCGCCGTGGGCCTGCCCGGCGTGTGGCGACGCATCGAGTCGGACGCCGCCGCGACGCTCGGCGGGCTGAGCCTCGCCTCCCTGCTGCCCTCCGACGCACGCGAGCGGCCCTCCGACGCACGCAAGCGGCCGTCCGCGATCGGTGCGGCGTGACAGCGGCGGGACGGGACGCGCCCTCGGTGGAGGTGGTGGAGTACACCGACCCCATGTGCCCGTGGGCCTGGGGTTCGGAGCCGGTCTTCCGGCGGCTGCGGACGGCACTGGAGGGCAGGGTCCGCTGGCGGCGGGCGTACGCGGTGCTCTTCGACGACGAGGTGGACGACCCGGCGCCGGATCCGTCGGCCGAGACGGCGTGGTACGCGCGGTACGTCGAGGAGATCAGCTCGCACACCGGTGCGCCCCGGGCGGCCGTGCTCAGCCGGGTGGCGGCGAGCTCCTGGCCCTCCTCGCTGGTCGCCGTGGCCGCCGAACTCCAGGGCGCCGACGTGGCGGAGGGCGTTCTGCGGCGGTTGCGGGAGACCGTCTTCGTGCTGGGCGACCCCGCGGACACCCTCGAACGCGCGGTGGCCGCCGCTCGGGGCGTTCCGGGCGTGGACACGCACCGGCTGCGGACCGACGCGGTGTCCGCCGCGTCACGCGCACGGGTGGAGCGCGATCGCGCGGAGGCCCGGCGCCCGGTCGCCGAAGTACGGTCCGTACGCTGCGACTCGCCTCATCCCGGTTCGGCCAAGGAGACCTCGGAGGGCGGCTTCCGCTACGCGCTGCCGACACTGCTCGTGCGTACCCCGTCGGGCCGTCGCACCGTCCCCGGCTGGCGGCCCTACGCGGCGTACGCGGCGGCCTTCGAGGAGCTGAGCCCCGGCCTGCTGAAGGCCTGCGCCCCGCTCTCGCCCGCCGAGGCGCTGGAACGCCACCGGAGCCTGACCGGGCCGGAGCGCCGACTCCTGGCACCGGGGGCCTGGCCGCCGCCCGGCGCGGTGCGGGTGGACGGACCGAACGGCCCTGTATGGCTGCATTCTGATGAGGCGTCAGCTCGCTTCGGCTCTTCTTTCCGGCCTCCCTCAGGGCCCTGAGCTGCCGTTGCGGCGACGTCCCGCCCAATGAGACACCAATGGGTGTCCATTGACAGACGCGGACGACCGCCGCCAGGATGAGGACCATGCTCACGACGCACCCCGGTGTGGTTTGCCGCTACGTGGACCTGCGGCGCACCTCCAGCGCACTCTGTCGCTGACCGTCCCCCGCACCTCCGCTCCACAGGCGACGCCCGACCTCCGTCGGCAGCCCAGGCCGTTCGCCGGCCGGCTGATCCGCTGATCCGCGCCTGTCTCTTCGCGTCAGCTCCTCGTCTTCCGTCGTACCTCCTCGCCGTACCCCCGTGCGGGCCGTGAGTTCCCGGCGCCCAACCAGGGCCCCACTCCCGCTCCGTCGTGCGCCGACGCGTTCCCGCGACGCACGCCCGCACCCCCGGCGACGGTTCCGTGCGAGTGCCGCGCCGCTCCCTTCACGCTCCTCCGCTTCTTCCTGCCCTTTTACGGGCCGGGACTCCATCAGAGAGAACGAGATGCTCGCACGACTCACGCTCCGAAGCCGACCGGACGTCCGGTCGACCCGAAAGGCGGGCGGCCTGAGGGCCGCGGCCCTCGGAACCGCCGTTGTCGCCCTGCTCGTGCCGGCCCTGAGCGCTTGCGGCGGCAGCGGCTCCGCGTCGACCGGCGCCGCGACGCTCAAGTGGGCCTCCTCCTACTTCCCCGGCCACTGGGATCCCGTGGTGTCGGGCAGTGGCGCGCAGTTCCGTGAACTGGCTCTGGTGTACGCCTCGTTGACGCGTACCGATGAATCGGGCAAGGCCGTCCCCGACCTCGCCGAGAGCTGGGAGTACAACGAGAAGGGCGACCGCATCACCTTCCACCTGCGGGCCGGTCTGAAGTTCAGCGACGGCGAGCCGGTCGACGCCGCGGCTGTGAAGGCCGCCGTCGAACGCGCGCAGAAGCAGAAGAACTCCGCGCTCTTCGGCGACCTGACGTCGATCGGTTCGGTGCGGGCCGACGGTCTGGACGCGACGCTCGAACTCACCCAGGTCGACTACCAGATACCGCAGTTGCTCGGCGAGCGCGTCCTGCAGATCGCCAGCCCGAAGGCCGCGGCGAACCCCGCGAAGCTGGATCAGAACCCCGTCGGCGCCGGACCGTTCGTCATCGACCAGCTCATCCCGGGCACCAAGGCGGTCCTGCGGAAGAACCCCGACTACTGGGACGCGAAGAACATCCACATCGACAACGTCGAGCTGGTGTCCGCCCCCGACGCCTCCACCGTCGTCCCGGGCCTGCAGACCGGCGTCTACAACTTCGCGGACATAGAGCCGAGCCAGGCCGACGCCGCCGCGAAGGCGGGGCTGGACGTGTTCTCCCAGCCCGGATTCAACGCCTCCAACCTCAGCCTGAACGTCAACAAGGCGCCGTTCGACGACGACAGGGTCGTCGACGCCTTCCGCTACGCGGTCAACCGCGAGGAGTTCGTCGACAAGCTGACCTTCGGCCACGGGGAGGCGACCGACCAGCCGTTCCCCAAGGGCTATGTGGCGTACGACGCCGAGTCGGAGAACGCCTACCCCTACGATCCCGCGAAGGCGAAGAAGCTCCTGGCCGAGGCGGGCCACCGGCCGGGAGAGCTCAAGCTCGACCTGGTCGTCCCCGCCGAGGACCCGCAGGCGGAGATCGTCCAGTCGCAACTCGCCGCCGTGGGCGTCAAGGTCACCATCAAGATCGACAAGAACTGGGCCACCCCGTTCTTCGCGAAGGACCTCGCCTTCTCGCTCTACTCGACCACGGGACGCGACTCCGCGGTGCAGACCCTCACCGCCCACTTCGGCCCGAACGGCCCGCTCAACCTCAGCTCTCCCTACCAGCCGGAGGGCTTCGCGCAGGCGGTCGCCAAGGTCCGCCAGACGCCCCTGGACGCGCCCGACTACACACGGGTCCTCAAGGAGGCGACGCGCGCGGGCCTCGCGAGCAAGGCGCTGATCTTCACCTTCTCCTCCCCCAACCTCTTCGCGAAGAGCACGTCCGTCTCCGGGCTGCCGAAGAACCCCGCGCACATCGACTGGACCGGCGTGACGATCGCCGGCGGTTCCTGACCATCCGTCCCGTCCACCCGCTCCACACCCACCACAGAGAGGAGGCAGCCCCATGACGACGACCACGGCGGAGGTGACTCCCGAGCGCCGCCGCGAGATCACCGGGGCGAGGGCGCGGCACGCCGCAGGACGCGTGGCCTCCGCCCTGGGCCGGTCCGTCGCGATCTTCGTACCGGTGTTCCTGGTCGCGACCTTCGTGACGTTCGCCCTGCGCGCCATGAGCGGGCTCAGCCCCGCGCGCATCCAACTGGGCGAGGACGCCACCCCGGAGGCGATCCACCGCATCGAGGCCGAATGGGGGCTCGACCAGCCCTTCCTGACCCAGTACTGGAACTGGTTCACCGATGTCCTGCACGGGGAACTGGGCTCCAGCTGGGTCAACGGAGCCGACATCTCGACGCTGATCGGCCTCGGCCTGGGCGTCAGCCTCTCGGTCGCGACCTTCGCGTTGATCATCGGCGTGGTCGTCGGCTTCCTCCTCGGTACGGTGGCGGCCCTCCGGCGCACCACCCTGCTCGACCGGGCGATCACGGGCTTCGTCACCGTGATCTCGGTGATGCCGGCCTTCGTCGTCGGCATCGTGCTGGTCTCGGTCCTCGCCGTCCAGCTCCAGCTGTTCCCCTCGGCCGGATACATCCCGGCCGAACAGGGCTTCGGCCCCTGGATCGCGCACATCACGCTCCCCGCAGTCGCGCTGAGCTTCGACGTCGTCGCCGACGTGGCGCGTCAGCTGCGTTCCAGCCTCGTCGCCGCGTACGGCGAGAACTACGTGACGGGCGCGGTCGTACGGGGCCTGAGCCCTCGGCGGATCTTCTTCGGCCACGTCCTGCGCAACGGGATCGGGCCCGCTCTCGCCACGGTCGGACAGAAGTTCCCGGCGCTGGTCGGCGCCTCCGTCATCACCGAGTGGATCTTCGGCCTCCAGGGCTTCGGCCGGTTCGCCAACGACTCCGCGCAGGCCGGCGACGTGCCCGCGGTGCAGGGCGTCCTCGTGGTGTCGATCGTGCTGGTCGTCTCCTTCAACCTGATCATCAACCTGGTGCTGGCCCGTGTGATGCCGGCATCCCGACGGGGGGTCTGACGATGGTGCGCCGCGTCCTCTCACTCACGTCCGGCCGCATCGCCGTGGCCGTTCTCGTCCTGATCGCCCTCCTCACGGTGTTCGGCCCGTGGCTCGCTCCCCAGGACCCCCTCGCCGCCGGCGGCAACACGCTCGCTCCGGTGTCGGGCGCCCACTGGCTCGGGACGGACTATCTGGGCCGTGACGTCCTCAGCCGCCTCCTGGACGGCTCGCGCGTCAGCGTCCTCGGTTCGCTGGAGGTCGCACTGACGGCCCTGGTCGTCGGGGCCGTCCCCGGCATCCTGTCGGTCTACTCGGGCCGGGTCTTCGAGTGGCTGACCCTCCGCCTGGCCGACACCCTGGTCGCCCTGCCCTTCCTGCTGTTCGCCATCGCGGTGATCGCCCTGCTGGGCAACGGCATCACGCAGGCCATGCTCGTCACCGGTGCGCTGGTCTCCCCCCTCTTCTACCGGGTGGCCCGGGCGGCCACCCTGGCCGTGGCCCGCTCGCCCTACGTGGAGGCGGCGATCGTCTCCGGGGCCTCCCTCGGCTGGATCGTGCGCCGCCACGTCTGGGTCAAGGTGCTGCCGCCGATCGCCGTGGCGCTCGCCCAGACCATCGGCGTCGGATTCGTCATCGTCTCCAGCCTGACCTTCCTCGGCATCGGGGTACAGCCGCCCGCTCCCACCTGGGGCGGTCTGCTCGCCTCCGACCTGAGTTACCTCGGCCATCAGCCGTGGGCCCCGGCCGCACCCGCCCTGCTGATCATGATCACCGTCTGGGCCTGCAATCTGCTCGCCGACGCCATCCGCGACGTGTCCGGTGAGGCGGGCCGCGCACTGGCCACCCGCCGCGGGGCCACAACCGGCCGCACCGGCTCGTCCACCCCCGTCCCCGTGGGAGGTACCCGATGAGCACCCTGTCCCGGCACGCTCCGTCCCAGCACGCCCTGCCCCAGCACGCCCTTCCCGGCACCACGCTGCCCGCCCCCGTCTCTCCCGCCGACGCGTCCCCCACCACCAACTCTCCCGCCGACGCCCGGGAGTCCGGAGCCGGCATCACGTCCGCTCCCCCTCCGCAGGCGGCGCCGGTGATCGCCGTCCGCGACGTACGCATCGGCGACCGCGCCGCGGACCGGGAGATCGTCCACGGGGTGAGCTTCGAGCTCACCTTGGGCAAGTCGGTCGGCATCGTCGGCGAGTCCGGCAGCGGCAAGACCCTCACCTGCCGCGCGGTGCTGGGCATCCTCCCCCCGCACTTCGAGGTCTCCGGCGGTTCGGTCGAGATCGACGGCACCGACATCGCGACCCTGACACCCCGTCGGTGGACGGCCCTGCGCGGCACCACGATCGGCGCCGTCTTCCAGGACCCGGCCTCCTATCTCAATCCATCGATCCGGGTGGGCGCCCAGATAGCCGAGGTCATCCGCGTGAAGACGGGGGTGAAGCGCCGCGAGGCACGACGGCGTGCCCTCGCGCTCCTCGGCGCGGTGCGCCTGCGGGACCCGGAGCTGGTCTACGGCCAGTACACCTACGAACTGTCGGGCGGGATGCTCCAGCGCGTGCTGATCGCCGCGGCGATCGCCGTCGAGCCGCGGGCCCTCATCGCGGACGAGGCCACGACGGCGCTGGACGTCACGGTCCAGGCGGAGATCCTCGATCTCCTCGCCGAACTGCGCGAGCGCACCGGGCTGGCCCTCGTCGTGGTCTCCCACGACCTGGCCGTCGTCGCCCAGTTGTGCGACGAGGTCCTCGTGATGCGGCAGGGCACCGTGGTGGAGCAGGGCCCGACGCACGCCGTCCTGCACGCTCCGCAGCACGAGTACACCCGGCTCCTCATCGCCGAGCACGAGAGTTACGGCCTCGACAAGTTCCTCACCGCGAAGGAGGCGTCATGACCACCACGGCACTCGCAGCGGGTACGGACGTCCCTCGGGAGAAGCGTCCCGCACCGGTCCTGGACATCAGAGGCCTGGAGGTCCGCTACGGGAGGGGCCGGCGGGGCCGGAGCGCCCTGAACGGGGTGTCGCTGAGCGTGGAGCCCGGCGAGACCGTCGGCGTCATCGGCGAGACCGGGTCGGGGAAGTCCACCCTCGCCCGCGCCGTCCTCGGCCTGGTGCGCGCGTCGGCCGGCTCGATCCTCGTCGGCGGCGAGGACGTGACCGCGTTCAACGCCCGCCGGTGGCGCTCGCTGCGCCGACGGGGCGTCGTCCAGTACGTCTTCCAGGACCCCTTGCGCAGTCTGGACCCCGACCTCACCATCGAGGCCTCTCTGACCGAGCCCCTGCTCATCAAGGGGGCGGCGCGCGCGGAGGCGGTGAGCAGAGCGCACGCGTTCCTCGACCGGGTGCACCTGCCGGCGGAACTGCTCCAGCGGCTGCCCGGAGAGCTCTCCGGCGGCCAGCGCCAGCGGGTCGCCGTGGCCCGCGCCCTGATCACCGAGCCAGCCCTGGTCATCCTCGACGAACCGGTCAGCGCCCTGGACTCCGCCAACCGCGTACAGGTGCTGGAAATCCTCAAGGAACTCCGCGCCGGGGGGACGTCCCTCGTCTTCATCTCCCACGACCTCGGCTCCGTCGCCGGGACCGCCGACCGCATCGCCGTGCTCTACCGGGGCGAACTCGTCGAGGTCGGCACGGCCCGTGAGGTCATCGGCCGGCCCCGGCACCCGTACACCCGGCTGCTCGTCGGCTCCGCGCCCACACTCCACGCACGCACCGCCGACCGCGCCGAACGCGAGCTCCTGCGCGCGCGGTTGAGCGACTGAGCGGTTCTCGACACTGGCCGACCGCAGCACCCGCACCAGCGCCCGCACCCGCACCCGCACCCGCACCCGCACCCGCACCCGACGACACCTGCCCCCTTCCGCACCATCGAGAGGAACACCCATGTCCCTGTCCCGCAGGCTCCACCTCGCTCTGCATCCGTACGGCGTCGGCGGCCCCGGCCAGCACGGCCTCTGGAAGGATCCGGGCGTCGCCAAGAACGCCAGCATCGACATCAACTACTACATCCAGCAGGCCCAGGCCGCCGAACACGCGCTCTTCGACGCGCTGTTCGTCGTCGACAGCCAGTTCATCAACGCCACCTACCCGTCGCACTACCTGAACCGGCTGGAGCCGCTCACCCTGCTGTCCGCGGTCGCCACGCACACCAAGCACATCGGCCTGGTCGGCACGGCGAGCTCCACGTACAACTCGCCGTTCAACCTGGCCCGGCGCTTCTCCTCCCTCGACCACATCAGCGGCGGACGGGCCGGCTGGAACGTGGTGACCAGCTTCGACACCGGGACGTCCCGGAACTACGGGCTGGACGAGCACCTCGACTACGCCACCCGCTACGGCCGCGCCCTGGAGTTCGTCCAGGTCGCCCGTGGTCTGTGGGACTCCTACGAGGACGACGCCTTCCCGGCGGACGTGGAGCGCGGCGTCTTCCTCGACCCGTCCAGGCTGCACGCCCTGGAGCACGTCGGGGAGCACTTCAAGGTCGCCGGGCCGCTCAACCTCTCGCGCTCGCCGCAGGGACAGCCGGTCATCTTCCAGGCCGGGGTGTCCCCCGAGGGCCGCGACCTCGCGGCGCGCGTCGCGGAGGGCATCTACGCGCCCGGCGGCACGCTGGAGCAGGCGCGCGAGTACTACGCCGACATCAAGAAGCGCACGGCGGCCTACGGCCGCGACCCCGACCACATCAAGGTCTTCATCCACGGCGGCCCGGTGGTCGGTGCGACCGACGAGGCGGCCAGGCGCCGGGAGCGGGAGATCTTCGAGGAGGACAACGACTTCGCGAGCAACCTCGCGCTCCTCGGCCGTTCCTTCGGCGCGTACGACTTCAGTGTGCACGACCTGGACGCGCCGTTCCCTGACGTCGCGCACCTCGCCGAGAAGGGCGGCCGGACGGGCGCCGCAAAGATCATCGAGCGCGCGAAGGCGGAGAACCTGTCGCTGCGTCAGGTCGCCGAGTCGGTGAACGCCTTCCGCCGCTCCCCCTTCGTCGGCGCGCCCGAGACCGTCGCCGACACCATCGAGACGTGGTACGACGCCGGCACCCTGGACGGCATCAACCTGGCCTTCCGCAACAACGACGACCTCGAACGCTTCGTGGACGGTGTGGTTCCGCTCCTGCAGAAGCGCGGTCTGTTCCGCACGGAGTACGAGGCGGACACCCTGCGCGGCAACCTCGGCCTGCCCGTCCCCGCCAACCGCCACACCGCCGAGCGCGAAGCCGCGGCCGGCTGATGCGCGGCGTACCCGCACCCGCCCGGTCGGACGCCCCCGCCTTCCCGCACCACCCGCACCACCCGCACCCGTCGAACGTACGCACCGCCACCCGCAGGAGCCTCGCATGACCGAGTACACCGACTACTTCGGGCCAGAGGGCCTTCGCACCCGCGGCACCGTCGTCGTCGTGCCCGGCCGGGGCGAGTCCCGGGCGGCGTACGCCCGGCTCGGCCGGCGGCTGGCCGCCGACGCCTACCGCGTCCGCGTCGTCGACGCCCCCGCCATCGACCCCGACGACCCCGCGGGCTCGCTGCACCGCACCGACGCCCTGCTCGCCGAAGCCGCCGAGGGCGCGGCGCCCGGTGAGGACGGTGTGGTCCGTCCTCTCGTGCTGCTCGGCGCCGACTCGGGCGCGGTCGCCGTCGCGGCTCTCGTCGGCGGGGACGGCGCCCCGTCGGCCGTACGGCCGGACGCCGTCGTCCTCGCCGGAATCCCGGCCCGCACCGCCACGGCCGTCGGCGGCTGGGAGGACGAGCTCGACGTCCGCACCGCCTGCCCCGCCCACCGCGGAACGCTCACCGAGGACGCCGGAACACGGCGGGGCGCACTCGACGAGGCGATCCCCGCGTCCCTGCTCACGGCCGCGTACGACGGCGAGCCGGGCGTCCCCGCGCTGCTCCTCGTCGGCGACCACGACCCGCTCGCGGACCGCGAGGCGCTCGCCCGTACGGCGAAGACGCTGGGCCGTGCCCGCCTGTCGGTCGTCCGCGACGCGCACCACGACGTCCTGAACGACCTGCAGCACCGTTCGGTCGCCGCGGAGATCGTCACCTTCCTGGAGACATTGCGCAACGGACTGGTGCCGGTCGTCGCGGTCGATTCGAGTGCCTGGTGAGCGCTGTCGCCGCCGACCGCATCCGGCACCACCGGTTTCCCTGACCCGAAGAGAAAGGCCCGCCCGATGGCAACCATCCTGTCCGTCTCCGGAAGTCCTTCCGCCACCTCCCGCACCGCACGGCTCCTGCGCCATCTGGACGACCGGCTCAGGGAGCAGGGCCACGACGTGACCCCGCTGGACGTACGCACGCTGCCCGCCGAGGCGCTGCTGGGCGCCGACTTCCGGCACCCGGCGGTCGTCGGGGCCGCGGCCCTGTTCGAAGAGGCGGACGGTGTGGTGATTGGCACCCCCGTCTACAAGGCCGCCTACTCGGGTCTGCTGAAGACGCTGCTGGACCTGCTTCCGCAGTACGCCCTCACCGGCAAGACCGTGCTGCCCCTCGCCACCGGCGGCAGCACGGCCCACGTACTGGCCATCGACTACGCGTTGCGGCCCGTCCTGAGCTCGATGGGCGCGGCGCACATCGTCCCCGGCTGGTTCACCGTGGACAAGGACATCACCGTGGGCGAGGACGGCACCCTCACCGTCGCGCCCGGCACGGCCGAGGCGTTGGCCCAGGTCACCGACACGTTCTCCCAGGTGCTCGGCGGGCGTACGACGGTACTCGCGGCCACGGGCTGAGCACCGTCCCCAGCCCGCGCGGCACCCGGCTCCTCGGGGCCCAAAACGACCGAGGGCCGGTTTCGGATCTCTCCGAAACCGGCCCTCGAACAACGACTGTCTCCAGTCGGGACGACAGGATTTGAACCTGCGACCCCTTGACCCCCAGTCAAGTGCGCTACCAAGCTGCGCCACGTCCCGCCACCGTCTGACCTGGGCTTTCGCCCTGGCCGGACCTGCAAGAGAACAATACCAAACCCGAGCCGGTGGTCACGAACACCTTTCCCTTGACCTCAACCTTGATTGAGGTCGCACGATGATCGACATGACGAACTCCACCGGAGCCGAGCTCCGCACGCATGGCTACGCGGACCTGAACCGCCTGATGAGCCTCATGACCGGCGACGAGAAGCACGGCCCCGCCGCCACCTCCACCCTGGACGTGCTCTGGGTGCTCTACGACCGGGTGCTCCGGGTCGGCCCGGCGGCCATGGACGATCCGGAGCGGGACAGGTTCCTGCTCTCCAAGGGTCACGGGCCGATGGCGTACTACGCGGTACTCGCCGCCCACGGTTTCTTCGGGGAGGAGCTGCTCACCGGCTTCGGCACCTTCGACTCGCCGCTGGGCCAGCACCCCGACCGGCTGCTGGTGCCGGGGGCCGAGATCGGCAGCGGTTCCCTGGGCCACGGCCTGCCCCTCGCGGTCGGCACCGTCCTGGGGCTGCGGGCGCAGGGGCGCACCGACCCCAGGGTCTGGGTTCTCGTGGGGGACGCCGAGCTGGACGAGGGCAGCAATCACGAGGCGCTCGCCTTCGCCGGGCCCTCGGGGCTGGAGCAGCTGCACACCGTGGTGATCGACAACGCCTCGGCGACCTACGGCCGGCCCGGCGGGATCGCGGCGCGCTTCGAGACCGCCGGATGGTCGGTGGTGAGCGTGGACGGCGGGGACCACGAGGCGCTGTACGCGGCCTTCACCGCCCCTCACCCCGGTCGGCCGCACGCCGTGGTCGCCCGGACCGCGCCGAAGCGCTGACCGGCCCCTCCCTGCCACCCGCCCTCCAGCCACCCGCCGATCCCGGCAGCAACGGAAGGATCCATCCCCGTGGACACCATGCGCGAACGCTTCATCGCCACCACCACCGAACTCCTGGACCATGATCCGCGCCTCGCCCTCGTCCTGGCGGAGATCAGCCGCGACGGCTTCGAGAAGGCCTCGCGGAGCCATCCCGACCGAGTGGTCAACGTCGGCATCCGCGAGCAGCTGCTGATCGGCGCGGGCGCCGGGATGGCGCTGACCGGGATGCGGCCGATCGTCCACACCTTCGCGAGCTTCCTGGTCGAGCGCCCCTTCGAGCAGGTCAAGCTCGACTTCGGGCACCAGGGCGTTGCCGGGGTCCTGGTGAGTTCCGGGGCTTCCTACGACTCCCCCGCCGCCGGTTTCACCCACATGTCGCCCGGCGACGTGGCGCTGATGGACACGCTCGACGGCTGGAGCGTGCAGGTCCCGGGCCACCCGGACGAGGCGGAGGCCCTGCTGCGGCGGGCCGCGGCAGGGGACGACCGGGTCTACCTGCGGCTGTCGCTGCAGGCGAACCGCCGGGCCATGCCGGTGGAGGGTGACGCCTTCCGCACCGTGCGCGAGGGCTCCCGGGGCGTCGTCGTCGCGGTGGGGCCGACGCTGGACGACGTGCTGGCGGCGACGGAGGGGCTGGACACGACGGTGCTGTACGCGACCACGGTGCGGCCCTTCGACTCCGCCGGACTGCGCAGGGCGGCGGGCGCGAGCAGCGCCGATGTGGTGCTCGTGGAGCCGTACCTCGCCGGGACCTCCGCGGCTGCGGCCGGCGAAGCCCTGCTCGATCTGCCGCACCGTGTGCTGGGCCTGGGGGTGGGCCGCGCCGAGCTGCGCCGCTACGGGCAGCTGGACGAGCACGTCGCGGCGCACGGGCTCGACGCCGCGGGGCTCCGGGGCCGCATCACCCGGTTCCTGCCCGCCTGACGGGGCGGGGCGGGACTGACGCGACTCACCGGGCTGACGGGAGACTGACCGGGCTGACGGGACCGGTGGCGCAACGGTCTCAGCGGCGCGGCAGCTCCCGGCGGTCGATGTGGCCCATCAGCTCCTGGGCGAGCGCCTTGATGGTGACGAGCCCCGCGCGCCCCCACGGCCGGGGGACGGTGTCGACGGCGCAGACGGTGCCGAGGGCGACGCCCGTACCGTCGATGAGCGGGGCTCCGAGGTAGGAGCGAATCCCTATGCCGTCCACGACCGGGTTCCCGGCGAAGCGCGGATAGTCGCAGACGTCGTCCAGCACCAGGGCCTTGCGCCGGACCAGCACGTGCGGGCAGTAGCCGTGGTCGCGGGCGAGGTAGCGGTCGCTCCGGTTGTCGTGCGCGGCGGCGGCTCCGAGGTCGCCGCCGCCCTGGTTGCCCGCGGGGGTGTGCAGACCGGCGAAGAACTGACGGTTCTCGTCGATGAAGTTGACCATGGAGTAGGGGGCGGCGGTCACGGCGGCGACCCGGTCGGCGAAGTGGTCGAAGTTGTCGAACGTCGTGTCCGGCCGCTCCCCCAGGCCGAGCCGGCGCAACCGGGCGGCCCGGGCGGAGCCGTCGCGGTCGACCGGTGTGAGCAGCGGCCTGCCGGTCACGGGTGGGCTCCGTACGTCTGGAGCGGGGCCGGGGCAGGGGCCGCGGTGGCGTTGATGAGGTGCTGGAGGAGGGTCACCAGCGCGCCCGTACCGGAACTGGCGATGCGGGCGTCGCACAGGACGACCGGGACGCCCGGCGGGAGGTCCAGTGCGGCGCGCACCTCGTCGGGGGCGTACCGGTAGGCGCCGTCGAACTCGTTGACGGCGACGATGAAGCCGATGCCGCGCCGTTCGAAGAAGTCGACGGCGGCGAAGCACTCTTCGAGGCGCCGGGTGTCGGCCAGCACCACCGCGCCCAGGGCGCCCTGGGACAGCTCGTCCCACATGAACCAGAAACGTTCCTGGCCGGGGGTGCCGAAGAGATAGAGGACGTGCTCGTCGGAGAGGGTGAGCCGGCCGAAGTCCATGGCCACTGTGGTCGCCCGCTTGGACTCGATCCCGTCGAGGTTGTCGGTCCCCACGCCGACCTGGGTCAGCAGCTCCTCCGTGCTCAGCGGGGCGATCTCGCTGACGGCGCCCACGAACGTCGTCTTGCCGACCCCGAACCCGCCCGCGACCAGGACCTTGAGGGCCACGGGGAAGGGCGCGGGGCGGGCGGTGCTGTCAGAGTTGTCGTCGTAGACCATCGAGCACTGCCTCCAGCAGGGTTCGGTCGGTGGGCATGTCCTGGAACGCGGGGGCGTGCGCGGTGACGGCCCCGCAGTCGACCAGGTCGGAGACGAGGACCTTGGCGACCGTCGCGGGCAGCCGCAGATGCGCGGCCACCTCGGCGACGGACGTGGGGCCCTCGCACAGCCCGAGCGTCACGGTGTGTTCGTGGCCCAGGTGGGCCTGCGGTTGCCTGCCGGTCGCCATGATCAGCGAGAGCAGGTCCAGCTCGGTCGTCGGCCGGGTCCGGCCGCTGCTGACGGTGTACGGACGAACGAGCCGGCCGGCCTCGGCGTCGAGCAGCGGCCCTTCCTGAGCCCGCACCCTCACAGCCCCGGCGTGAACGGTGTCCCCGCCATGTGCCGCGCCGGGGTGGCCAGATACGGTCGCACGCTCTTGACCAGCATGGTCATCTCGTATCCGAGGACCGCAGCGTCGGCCTCGCGGCCGGCGAGGACCGCGAGGCAGGTTCCGGAACCGGCGGTAGAGACGAAGAGCAGGGTCGAGTCGAGTTCGACCACGACCTGGCGCACGTCGCCGTTGTCCCCGAACCTGGCTCCGGCGCTGCGGCCCAGCGAGTAGAGCCCCGCCGCCAGGGCGGCCATGTGGTCCGCGCTGTCGGAGTCCATGCCGTGGACCGACTTCACCAGTCCGTCCGCGGAGAGCAGGACGGCGCTGCGGGTGTACGGAACGCGCTGGACGAGTCCGCTCAGCAGCCAGTCCAGGTCGGCGACCTGACCGGACGTCATTTCGCTCGGCATGGTGCATCTACTCCTTGTACGTGTTCTCGTGACGGGGGTCGGGGTGCTCGTGACGGGGGCCGGGGCGGCCCGCGATTCCCTTGTCGGACGGTGCGGCCGGTGCGCGGACGGGCAGCGGGGTGACCCGTCGGACCGGCGGCGGGGCCGGAGGGACGTACGGGGCGAAGCCGGGCGCGACGGACCCCGTTCCCTGCGGGTGGCCCTGGCCGGGCCCGCGGGGGGACGGTCCGGGACCGGTGGCGGGCGGCGGGCCGTCGCCGCCCGCGGCGGGGGGTTCCGTGTCCTGCGCCGACCGGGCCTCCGCCAGGTCGATCCCGCGCCGGAACGCGGCGACGAGGCCGGGGTCGTGCACCGCGTGCTCGTCCGGGACGCGCCGCACCGGGGGCTGGCGGAGCTGCGGCACCAGGTTCTCCTGGTTGGTGCGCCGGGGCAGTTCGGGGCGCGCCGGGGCGGCGGGCTCGGGTTCGGGGTACGCGGTGGGTGCGGGGTACCCCGCGGGGGCGGGGTGGGACCCGGTCGGCGCGGACCGCTCCGAGGTGCGTTGCGGCAGCGGCGGCCCCTGGGCCTCGCGGCGGATCTGGCGCGGAGGCTGCGGGGTTCCCGGGACGCCGGGCCCCGAACCGGGCACCCCGGGCACACCGGGCCCCGAACCGGGCACGCCGAGCGCGTCGGGTCCCGTGCCGGGTGCACCGGGTGCCGCGCCGAGGGGCCCGACTCGTCCCGGTACGGGACGGAGCCGGTCCCGCGCGGGCGGGAGCTGTTCCTGGTCCGGCCCCCGGGTGCGGTCCGGGGCACCGGGGAGGACGGGTGCGGGGTGGGGTCCGGTGTACCCCGGCGCCGGGTGGGTCTGGGGTACGGAGTCCTGGGCGGGGGGCCGGTGCACGGCGCCGGGCGGGGGAACCGGGACGCCTTCCGGCGGGGTGGTGGTGTCGCTCTCGGTGCCGAGCAGCACCTGCGGGAGGACGAGGACCGCCTGCGTACCGCCGTAGATGTTGCTCTCCAGCCGTACCGCGATGCCGTGCCGACGGGCCAGCGCGGAGACGACGAACAGCCCGATGCGGCCGTCCTGGAGGAGATGGGCGACGTTGACCTGGTCGGGGTCGGCGAGCAGGGCGTTCATCCGGCTCTGCTCCTGGCCCGGCATGCCGAGCCCCCGGTCCTCCACCTCCAGCGCGAAGCCCGCCGTGACGGGCTGGACCCGCAGCAGGACCTGGGTGTGCGGGGCGGAGAACACGGTGGCGTTCTCGACGAGTTCGGCCACCAGGTGGATCACGTCGGCGACCGCGTGCCCGCGCAGGGTGCCTTCGATCGGCGGGACCAGCTTGACCCGCGGGTACTGCTCCACCTCCGCGATGGCGGAGCGGAGCACCTCGGTGAGGGTGACCGGGTTGGACCACTGCCGACGGGAGACCGCCCCGCCGAGCACGGCGAGGTTCTCGGCGTGGCGGCGGATGCGGGTCGCCAGGTGGTCGACGTGGAAGAGGCCCTTGAGGAGGTCGGGGTCCTCCACCTCGTGTTCGAGTTCGTCGAGAATCTGGATCTCGCGGTGCACCAGGGATTGCAGACGGCGCGCGAGGTTGACGAAGACCTCCACCTTCTGTTCGTTGCCCGCGTTGCTGAAGAGCTGGGAGGCCTGCGCCAGGGCGGCCACGGCGGCCTCCTGGGAGCGCGCGATCTCCTGTCCGAGCAGGTCGAAGGCGTCCGCGCCGGGGGCGGTGGGCTGCGGGGCCCGGCGGGCGGGCGGCTCCTCCCCGGCGCGGAGCTGCTCCAGCGCCCGCTGGAGGTCGGCCTGGCCGCGGGCGTTGGCCCGGCGGAGCGCCTGGGCCCGGTCGAGCAGCCCGGCCGCGACCCGGTGGGCGCCGATGCAGGCCGCCGCGACGGCCGTCACGGCGAGCGCGCCCGAGCCGCCGAGCGCGGCCAGCAGGCTGCCGGACGGGCGCACCCCGGAAGCCCGCAGGGTGAAGACGACCGCGGCGGCACCGCTGAGCAGGGCGGCCACGGTCGGCAGCAGCGCCGCACGCGTCATCTGGCCACGCATCCGCACCTCCGGGGCCGGCTGCGCGGCACGTGGCTTCGCGGTGGAGGGGGAACGGCCCGCCGGGCGGCCGTGCCGCCCGCTCTCCCGGCGATCCGGTCGCGCTTCTGGTGCGCGAAGTTGAGACATCAGCGTCCTCGGTACGTGGGGCACCCGGAATCGTTCATGCGGTGGCACCAAAGGGGGTCGGTCAGGCTCCGGATCAACCGGGTGGGCTCGAAGAACATGAGCCCATCGTTGATCACTGAGCACACACGGTAGTCGCCGACGCGGCGGGCGTGAGCGCCAGTTGTCGAACTTGCCCGCCATCCGTCCCGCTCTGGTATGACGGCCCGCACTCACGACCGAATTGCAGCGACCCACTCGAACCGGGTCACCCCCGCGAACCGACGCACGGTCACCGCACCTCCCGGCACACCGCACCACTCCACGCACGACACCGCGCGCGACCGGCACACCGCACCACTCCGCGCACGACACCGCGTACGACCGGCACACCGCCCGGGGGCCCGCCCGCACGGCCGACGGCGGAGCCCCCGCCCGTTCAAGACCTGAAGCGAGCCGCCTGCGCGTCTCCACTCCACGGTCAACAGAAGGTCTGTACCAGCACCTTGACGCCCCCTCTTCCCCTCACTTAAATCAAGTAGTGAATTAACAACCGGCATCGCCCCCTCGGATGCCGGATCGCGTCGCAACCTGTCATGCCCATGACCAACTGGTCCATGGTCACAAGCCCCTGCCCGAAAGATCCGCGACCGGGCAACCCCCACACGAAGTGAAGTGATGATCGTGCGAACCCCTCGAAAGCGCCGACTGGCGCTCGCTGTCGCGTCCCTCCTGTGCGCTTCCGGCGCGCTCACCGCCGTTCCCGCGGACGCGGCACCCGTGACCGCGCAGACCGCCGCCACCGCTGCCGCGGCGACCACGACCTTCTCCGACGACTTCAACGGCGCGGCCGGCTCCGCCCCCGACGCGAGCAAGTGGCAGACGGAGACGGGCGACAACGTCAGCAACCACGAGCGGCAGTACTACACGTCCGGCGCGAACAACGCCAAGCTGGACGGCCAGGGCAACCTGGTCATCACCGCCCGCAAGGAGAACCCCGCCAACTACCAGTGCTGGTACGGCACGTGTCAGTACACCTCGGCCCGGCTGAACACCTCCGGCAAGTTCTCCTCGACGTACGGGCACGTCGAGACCCGGATGAAGATCCCGCGCGGCCAGGGCATGTGGCCGGCGTTCTGGATGCTCGGCTCCGACCTGGGCAGCGTCGGCTGGCCCAACAGCGGTGAGATCGACATCATGGAGAACGTCGGCTACGAGCCGGGCGCGGTACACGGCACCATCCACGGTCCCGGGTACTCCGGCTCCGCGGGCATCGGCGCGGGCTACACCCTGCCGAACGGCCAGGCCTTCGCCGACGCGTTCCACACCTTCGCGGTCGACTGGGCGCCCAACTCCATCTCCTGGTCGGTCGACGGGAACGTCTACCAGACGCGCACCCCCGCCGACGTGGGCGGCAACAGCTGGGTGTTCAACAAGCCCTTCTTCATCATCCTGAACCTCGCGGTCGGCGGCTACTGGCCCGGCGACCCCGACGGCTCCACGCCGTTCCCGAGCCAGCTCGTCGTCGACTACGTGCACGTCACGACCAGTGACACCGGCACGACTCCTCCCCCGGCCACCGGCGGCTCGATCACGGGCATCGGCGGCAAGTGCGTCGACGTGGCGAGCGCCGCCACCGCGAACGGCACCGCCGTGCAGCTGTACGACTGCAACGGCTCCGCCGCCCAGAAGTGGTCCGTCAACTCCGACGGCACCATCCGCGCCCTCGGCAAGTGCCTCGACGCCAAGGACGCCGGCACCGCCGACGGCACCCTGCTCCAGCTCTGGGACTGCAACGGAACGGCCGCGCAGAAATGGGCGACCCCCGCGGCCAAGGACATCGTCGGCATCCAGTCGAACAAGTGCATGGACGCCACCGGCAACTCCTCGGCGAACGGCACCCGGCTCCAGCTCTGGACCTGCTCCGGCACGGCCAACCAGAAGTGGACGGTGAACGCCGCGTGAGCCCGCGTGCGGACGCCCGCCGCCCCTGGGGCCGGTCCCTGGCGCTGCCCTCGGCTCTCCTCCTCGCGGCGGGGGCGTCCCTCCTCTCGCTGCCCGCCACCGCGCAGGCGGCGGTGACCGCCACCGGCGCGATCACCGGCATCGGCGGCAAGTGCGTCGACGTCGCCGGTGGATCGACGGCCAACGGCACCGCGGTCCAGCTGTACGACTGCAACGGCTCCGCCGCCCAGCAGTGGTCCGTCAACTCCGACGGCACCCTCCGCGCCCTGGGCAAGTGCCTCGACGTCAAGGACAACGGCATCGCCGACGGTTCCCAGCTCCAGATCTGGGACTGCGCGGGCAGCGCGAACCAGAAGTGGACGGTGTCCGCGGCGCACGACATCGTGAACCCGCAGGCGGACAAGTGCGTGGACGCCACCGGCAACTCCTCGGCGAACAGCACCCGGCTCCAGCTCTGGACCTGCTCCGGCACGGCCAACCAGAAGTGGACGGCCCCTTCCGGCGGCGGCACGCCCGCACCCGGCGGGACCATGGCCGTGGCCCCGTACCTCTACAACGGCTGGGGCAGTCCGCCGAGTCCGACGACCGTGATGAACGCGACCGGGGTGAAGTGGTTCACCCTGGCGTTTGTCCTGAGCAACGGCTACTGCAACCCGCAGTGGGACGGCTCGCGGGCACTGACCGGCGGGGTCGACCAGCAGACGGTCAACACGGTGCGCGCCGCGGGCGGCGACGTCGTCCCGTCGTTCGGCGGCTGGAGCGGCAACAAGCTGGAGAGCTCCTGCTCCAGCGCCGGTGAGCTGGCCGCCGCGTACCAGAAGGTCATCAACGCGTACGGCCTCAAGGCGATCGACATCGACATCGAGGCGGACGCCTACAGCAGCGCCACCGTGCAGCAGCGCACGGTGGACGCGCTGAAGACCGTGAAGGCCAACAACCCCGGCATCAAGGTGTACGTCACCTTCGGCACCGGCCAGAGCGGTCCCGACAGTTCGCTGATCAACCGGGCCGCCTCCGCGGGGCTGACCGTCGACAGCTGGACGATCATGCCGTTCAACTTCGGCGGAGCCGGCCAGAACATGGGCAACCTCACCAAGCAGGCCGCGGAGGGCCTGAAGAACGCGGTGAAGAGCGCCTACGGGTACACCGACGACCAGACGTACCGGTCGATCGGCATCTCGTCCATGAACGGTCTCACCGACAACGGCGAGACGGTGACGGTGGACGACTTCCGCACCATCCTCGCGTACGCCCAGCAGCACCACCTGGCACGGCTGACCTTCTGGTCGGTCAACCGTGACCGGCCGTGCACCGGGGGCGGCGCGGACACCTGCTCGGACGTCAGCCAGCAGGCGTGGGACTACACCCGGGTGTTCGCGCAGTACACCGGGTGAACCACGGTGTGGTGGCCGGGTCCCGACGGGCCCGGCCACCACACACGTGTGCGGGAGGGAGGCCCGGGCGGAGCACCGGCGACGGGGCTGATGGAATACCGGGCAGGGCGGGGCCACAACGTCGGCCCCGCCCGGTATCGCACAGCCCTGCCCAGCACCGGAAAGAGCACGCGCATGAAGATCGTCGACGCGAAGTTGATCGTCACCAGTCCCGGTCGCAACTTCGTCACACTGAAGCTGACGACCGACGAAGGGCTCACCGGGCTCGGCGACGCCACGCTCAACGGGAGGGAACTCGCCGTCGTCGGCTACCTCCAGGACCATGTGCTGCCGCTGCTCGTGGGGCTCGATCCGCACCGCGTCGAGGACACCTGGCAGTACCTGTACCGGGGCGCCTACTGGCGGCGCGGGCCGGTCACCATGGCCGCGATAGCCGCCGTGGACGTGGCGCTCTGGGACATCAAGGCCAAGGCCGCCGGGCTCCCGCTCTACCAGCTCCTCGGCGGCGCGAGCCGTGACCGGGTCCGCACCTACGGCCACGCCAACGGCGCCGGCATCCCGGAGCTGCTCGACTCCGTCCGGGCCCGCCTCGCCGAGGGGTACCGGGCGGTCCGCATCCAGACCGGTGTGCCGGGGCTGAAGGCGGTGTACGGGGTGCACACCACCGACGAGAGCGGTGCCGCCGTGCTCCACCAGCAGGCAAGGCCGCTGGTCGAGGACTGGGACACCGACGCCTATCTGCGGCACGTGCCGGCGGTCTTCGAGGCGGTACGGGCGGAGTTCGGCGCCGAGCTGCCGCTGCTGCACGACGCCCACCACCGGCTCACCCCGATCCAGGCGGCACGGCTCGGCAAGGACCTGGAGCCGTACCGCCCGTTCTGGCTGGAGGACTGCACGCCCGCGGAGAACCAGGACGCGTTCCGCCTGATCCGCCACCACACCACCACGCCGCTCGCGGTGGGTGAGGTCTTCAACACCGTCCACGACTACCAGGCGCTGATCACCGAGCGGCTGATCGACTACGCGCGGTCGGCGGTCACCCACTTCGGCGGGGTCACCCCGCTGCGGAAGCTCTTCGACTTCGCCGCGCAGTACCAGGTCAAGGCCGCGACGCACGGGCCCGAGGACATCTCCCCGGTGGGCCTGGCGGCGGCGGTCCATCTGGACCTCGCCGTCCACAACTTCGGCATCCAGGAGTACTCCGGGCACTCGGCCCTCACCGAGGAGGTGTTCCGGCACGCCTACACGTTCACCGACGGGCACCTGCACCCGGGCGAGGCCCCGGGCATCGGCGTGGAGCTCGACGAGGAGCTGGCCGCCGCCCACCCGTACGAGCCCGCGTATCTGCCGGTCAACCGCCTCCAGGACGGCACCGTCCACGACTGGTGACGCCGGGGGCGCCCTGGGGCGCCCGCTCGCTCCCGCCGTACCCGATGCCCCGGACCACCGCGCCTCCACGCGCCGCGGTCCGGGGCATCGGCGTGTCCACGGAACACGCACCGGAGATTTGCGCAAGAACGCAACCGGCTTTCATCCCTTGCGGCGAACTTGCATTTCCCGACAGCTCTCACGAAAGCCCCTGCTGGAACGGGGTGTCGCCCCATCCTGCCGTTCAGGCACGGCAATTGGTACCTGCGGGACCGGTAGACGGGCCTCCAGATATCTGCAACCCTCTGACCGCTCCTCGCAAAAGACGTAGTGCTTGACGCATAAATCCAATTCTCCCTGCACATCGACTGAGCCGTGCCTCGCCTCCGTCAGGGGCGAGGCCGAGGGATCGGGGATCCATGAGAGCGAAACGCTGGAGAGCGCGCGGCCTGTCCGCAGTGGTCGTCACCAGCCTGCTGACCGTCGGATGGCCCGCGCTGACCGCCGCGGCGGCAGCGGGGCCGAACGCCGCCTCGGGCCTGCCGGCCAAGGCGAGCAGCGCACGGGCCGGGAACACCGCCGCCGGCATCACCGACGGAGACCAGGGCACCTACTGGCAGGCCGCCAAGAGCGACCAGCCCCAGTGGGTGCAGACCGACCTGGGGTCCACCGTCCGGACCGACGGGGTCGTACTGAAGCTTCCGGCCGGGTGGGCGAGCCGCACGCAGACCCTCGCCGTCCAGGGCAGCACCGACGGCACCGCCTTCACCACGCTGAAGAGTTCGGCGACGTACACCTTCAGTCCGGGACAGGCCAACGCGGTCACGGTGAACTACCCGGCGACGAAGGCGCGTTACGTACGGATCGCCGTCACGGACAACTCCGTGGCCGACGCCGCCCAGCTCTCCGAGCTGGAGGTGAAGGTCGCCGCCGCCTCCTCGGTGAACCTGGCGAGCGGGCGCACCATGTCGGAGAGCAGCCACACCGACGTCTACCCGGCGTCCAACGCCAACGACGGCAACAAGTCGACCTACTGGGAGAGCGCCAACAACGCCTTCCCGCAGTGGATCCAGGCGGATCTCGGCTCCGCCGTACGGGTCGACCGGGTGGTCCTGAAGCTGCCGGACAGCTGGGGGCCGCGCAGTCAGACGCTGAAGATCCAGGGCAGCACGAACAACTCGGCCTTCACGGACCTCACCACCTCCCAGGCGTACACCTTCGACAGCGCGGGGGGCCAGACGGTCACCCTCACCTTCGACGCGACCACCACCCGTTACGTCCGGGCCCTGTTCACCGCGAACAGTGTGCAACCCGCGGGGCAGGTGTCCGAGTTCGAGGTCTACGGCCCCGAGACGGGTGACACCCAGGCGCCGTCCGCGCCGACCGGCCTCGCCTTCACCGAGCCCGCGAGCGGTCAGATCAGGCTGGCCTGGAACGCCTCCACCGACAACACCGGTGTCACCGGCTACGACATCTACGCCAACAACACCCTGCTGACCAGCGTCGCGGGCGGGGTGACGACGTTCACCGACAGCCGTCCGGCGAACCAGACCGTCTCGTACTACGTACGGGCCAAGGACGCGGCCGGGAACCAGTCAGGGAACAGCAACACCGTCACCCGGCAGGCAAGCAGCGGGGACACCACGGCGCCGACGGCCCCCTCGGGGCTGACGCTCACCGAGCCGGCGAGCGGCCAGATCAGGCTGGCCTGGAACGCCTCCACCGACAACACCGGCGTCACCGGCTACGACATCTACGCCAACAACACCCTGCGGGGCAGCGTCGGCGGTTCGGTGACCACGTACACCGACACGCAGCCCGCCTCGGCCACGGTCACCTACGTGGTCAGGGCGAAGGACGCGGCGGGCAACCAGTCCACCGCGAGCAACTCGGTGACCCGCAACGGCTCCGGCACCACCGGCTCCAACCTCGCGGTGTCCAAGCCGATCAGCGCCTCGTCGTACGTGCACACCTACGTCGCGACGAACGCGAACGACAACAGCGTGACGACCTACTGGGAAGGGGCCGGGGGGAGTTACCCCAACACCCTGACGGTGCAGCTGGGTTCCAACGCCGACCTCAGCTCCCTGGTGCTGAAGCTCAACCCCGACAGCGCGTGGTCGGCCCGCACCCAGACCATCGAGGTGCTCGGGCGGGAGCAGAGCGCGAGCTCCTTCACCAGCCTGGTCGCGGCGAAGAGTTACTCCTTCGACCCGGCGAGCGGGAACAGCGTCACCGTCCCCGTCTCCGGACGCGTCGCCGACGTACAGCTGAAGTTCACGGCCAACTCCGGTTCCTCGGCCGGGCAGGTGGCCGAGTTCCAGGTGATCGGGGTCCCGGCGCCGAACCCGGATCTCGAAGTCACCGGCGTGACGGCCTCGCCCTCCGCGCCGGTGGAGTCGGACACCATCACCCTCGGTGCCACCGTCCGCAACAGCGGCGCGTCCGCGTCGGCCGCCACCAAGGTGGACCTGCTGCTCGGCGGTTCCAAGGTCGCCACCGCCTCGGTGGGGGCTCTTGCGGCCGGAGCGTCGACCACGGTCAGCGCCTCCATCGGCACGCGGGAGGCGGGGAGTTATCCGCTGGGCGCGGTGGTGGACCCGGCGGGCGAGGTGATCGAGCAGAACGAGTCGAACAACACCTACAACCGCACCGATCCCCTCGTGGTGAAGCCGGTCTCCAGCTCCGACCTGGTCGCCTCGGTGAACACCTCGCCCTCCAGCCCCTCGGCCGGTGACGCGGTGACCTTCGACGTGGCGATCAAGAACCAGGGTTCGATCGCCTCCGCGAGCGGCAGCCACGGGGTGACCCTCGCGGTGGTCGACTCCAACAACACGACCGTGAAGACCCTGACGGGCGCGTTCACCGGTACCATCGCGGCCGGAGCGACCGCGGCCTCGGTGAAGCTCGGCCCGTGGACGGCGGCCGACGGCTCGTACACCGTGAAGGTGACGCTCGCCGACGACGCCAACGAGCTGCCGGTGAAGCGGACGAACAACGTATCCACCCAGTCGCTGTTCGTCGGCCGCGGCGCCGACATGCCGTACGACACGTACGAGGCGGAGGACGCCACCACCGGCGGCGGCGCCCAGGTGGTCGGCCCCAACCGCACGGTGGGCGACATCGCCGGTGAGGCGTCCGGCCGCAAGGCGGTGAACCTGGACGCGACCGGCGAGTACGTCGAGTTCACCACCCGCGCGGCCACCAACACGCTGGTGACCCGGTTCTCCATCCCGGACGCACCGGGCGGCGGGGGCATCGACTCCACGATCGACGTCTACGTCGACGGTGTCCTGAAGAAGGCGCTCCCGCTGACCTCACGGTACGCGTGGCTGTACGGCGCGGAGGCCGGCCCCGGCAACTCCCCCTCGGCGGGCGGGCCCCGGCACATCTACGACGAGGCGCACCTCCTGCTCGGCGAGACCGTACCGGCGGGAGCCAAGATCCGGCTGCAGAAGGACGCCGCGAACACCTCCACGTACGCGATCGACTTCGTCAGCCTGGAGCAGGCCACGGCCGTCGCCAACCCCGACCCGGCGGCGTACGCCGTACCGGCCGGGTTCACCCACCAGGACGTCCAGAACGCCCTGGACCGGGTGCGGATGGACACCACAGGCAAGCTGGTGGGCGTCTACCTGCCGACGGGCGACTACCAGACCTCGTCGAAGTTCCAGGTCTACGGCAAGGCCGTGAAGGTGGTCGGCGCGGGCCCCTGGTTCACCAGGTTCCAGGGACCGGCCGGGCAGGAGAACACCGACATCGGGTTCCGCGCGGACGCGACGGCGAACGGGTCGTCGTTCTCGGGCTTCGCCTACTTCGGCAACTACACCTCACGCATCGACGGTCCGGGGAAGGTGTTCGACTTCGCGGGCGTCTCCGACATCGTGATCGACAACATCTGGGTCGAGCACATGGTGTGCATGTACTGGGGCGCCAACACGGACCGGATGACCATCAAGAACTCCCGCATCCGGGACACCTTCGCCGACGGCATCAACATGACCAACGGCTCGACGGACAACCTCGTGTCCAACAACGAGTCCCGGGCCACCGGTGACGACAGCTTCGCGCTCTTCTCGGCGATCGACGCCGGCGGGGCGGACATGAAGAACAACGTCTTCGAGAACCTGACGTCGCTCCTCACCTGGCGGGCCGCGGGCATCGCCGTCTACGGCGGTTACGACAACACCTTCCGCAACCTCCGCGTCGCGGACACCCTGGTCTACGCGGGGATCACCATCTCCTCGCTGGACTTCGGGTATCCGATGAACGGCTTCGGCACGGGCCCCACGGCCCTGGAGAACATCTCCCTGGTCCGGACCGGCGGCCACTTCTGGGGGTCGCAGACCTTCCCGGCCATCTGGGTGTTCTCCGCCTCCAAGGTGTTCCAGGGCATCAGGGTCAGCCACGTGGACATCGTGGACCCGACCTACAGCGGGGTGATGTTCCAGACCAACTACGTGGGCGGACAGCCGCAGTTCCCGATCAAGGACACGGTCTTCACGGACATCTCGATCTCGGGTGCCCGCAAGAGCCAGGACGCCTTCGACGCGAAGTCCGGCTTCGGTCTCTGGGCGAACGAGCTGCCGGAGTCGGGGCAGGGTCCCGCGGTCGGTGAGGTCACCTTCAACGGCCTGAGGTTCTCCAACAACGCGGTGGACATCCGGAACACCACCTCGACCTTCAAGATCAACGTCAATCCGTAGACGGAGGTCGGCAGGCGTACGGGGCCGTCGTGGCGGGGTTCTTCCACCGTCACGACGGCCCGCACGACAGCCCGCACGACGGCCCGCACGACAGCCCGCACAACGGCCCGCACGACGGACTGCCGACGGCTCGCACGACCGACGCAAGCTGTTTGCGCAGCTTGCGTCAGGCTTGCGTTCGCGGCGCGAAGACTTGCTCAGGCGGCAGGGAAGGAGGGGATCGGCGAGGCCACGGTCAGCCGGGCCCTCGACGGCAAGCCCGGGTTCTCCCGGGCACCCTGGCGGCCGGTGCTCACCACACCGGCACGCACAGGGCCACCAGCGGCCGTCCGGCCGTCCGGCCGTCCGGACGGCCGCATCGGCCCGCGGGCACCGGCCGACGGCGGAGCTCACCGAGCGGACCACGCTCTCCCCCGGGGGGGCGGCCAGGCGGCGGCCTCGCGGCTGCCGGACCGGGGTGCCACCGGGCAATCATGCGCGCGAGCGACCCGCCGGCTCCCGGCGCGGTACGGACGGCACGCAAGGGCGGGACCCGCGCGCCGGACGGTGTGCGGGGTGGCGGTGGCAGGGTACGACGACACCGCCCACGGCACACCCCGCCCCAGCAGACCCCTGCCCCCTTCCGGGGCGGGGGTCTGCCGCGTTCCGGGGCGGGGGTCTGCCGCGTTCCGGGGGCGGGGGTCTGCCGCTTTCCCGGGCTCGGAGGCGGCAGCCGTCCGCGACGGGCCCCGCACGGGTCGACCCATGATCCACCGCGGCCCATTCATTCATCTGTCAAACAATTACGAGATCGGCGCTAGATATTGCGTCCTTCTGTTCCCGGTGGTTGAGTGTGCGGCGCCCCACAACGCATCGGCGGTGGGGCGACGTCCACGCACATGCCCGAGGGGGACCACCCATGAGTAGAGCCGCGTTCCGCCGTCGAAGCCGCGCAGGCGCGGTCGCCCTTGTCTCCGCGCTGGCGCTCACCGCGCTCGCGGCCTGCGGCACGAGCAGCAGCAGCGACAACGACGGCGGCGAGAAGGACGGCGGCGGCAGCGCGTCGGCCGACCCCGCCGCCCCGCTGGACCCGAAGACCAAGGTGACGATCACCATCGACTGCATGCCGCCCACGGCGAAGGCGGCCGAGCTGAAGGAGTGGAAGGAGGACGTCGCCGAGTTCAACAAGACCTACCCGAACGTCACCATCGAGGGCCGGTCCACCGCCGGCCAGTGCCTGGAGCCGCCGCGCTTCACGGCCATGCTGAAGGCGAAGTCACAGCCGGACGTCTTCTACACGTACTTCACCGACCTGCCGCAGGTGCTCGACAACGACGGCGCCGAGGACATCACCGCGTACGTCACGGACAAGAGCGTGCCCGCCCTGGCGGACATCGACCCGAACGTCCTCAACTCGCTGAAGCAGGACGGCAAGCTGTACGGGCTTCCCACCAGCAACTACACCATGGGCCTGCTCGTCAACCGCAAGCTCTTCCAGCAGGCGGGCCTGGACCCCGACGCCCCGCCGCGCACCTGGGCCGAGGTCCGTACCGCCGCGAAGAAGATCGCGGGCCTGGGCAAGGGCATCTCGGGCTTCGGCGAGTACAGCGCCGGCAACACCGGCGGCTGGCACTTCACCGCGCAGATGTACAGCGTCGGCGGCGAGGTCGTCGACGCGAGCGGTACCAAGGCGGCGTTCAACGACGACCTGGGCAAGCAGGTCGCCGAGAACATCAAGGCCATGCGGTGGGACGACGACAGCATGGGCAAGACGCAGCTGCTGAAGTGGGGCGACCTGCAGAAGCAGATCGCCACCGACAAGCTGGGCATGTTCCTCGCCGCGCCCGACGACATCGCGTACATGGTGCAGCAACTCGGCGCCAAGTACGAGAACTTCGGGATGGGGCCGATCCCCGGCGAGAAGAACACCCTGGCCGGCGGCAACAACTACATGATCAAGAAGGGGATTTCGGCCGACAAGATCAAGGCCGCGATCGCCTGGCTGAACTTCAAGAACCTGACCGTCGGCAAGGGCCAGTTCAACTGGGAGCGCACCAAGGCGGACAAGCTGCCCGTCGGTGTCCCCCAGCCCAACTTCTGGCTGAACGGATCGAAGACCACGGACGACGCCGCGCGCGCCCAGTTCGCCACCATGCCGGTCGCCAACTTCAAGACCTTCGTGGACAACCCGGTCCCCGGCAAGGCCGAGCCGCCGAAGGCCCAGGAGGTCTACAAGGTCCTGGACAACGTGATGTCCGGTCTCCTGACCAACAAGAACGCCGACGTCGACAAGCTGCTCTCCGACGCGGAGAAGCAGGTCAACCAGGTCCTGGCCACCCAGTAACCCGGGCACGGGGGCCGGCCCGGCCGGCCCCCCGCACCCCGTCCGCGCCCGGACCGCGTTCCGGCACCACTGCACCGAGGAGGCGGCGACGATGTCGGCCCCCACCATCCCCAAGACGGCGGCGAAGACGCCCCGCCCGTCCCGGCACCACGGCGACGGCCCGACGCCCGCCGGCGCCTTCGCCCGGGCCCTGCGCCGCAACCTCACCGCCCACGGCTTCCTGATCGGCGCCGTGATCTGCTTCGGCCTCTTCTCCTGGTACCCGATGGTGCGGGAGTTCCTGCTCGCCTTCCAGAAGACCGAGGACGGGCAGACCACCTGGGCGGGCCTGGACAATCTGAACACCGTCTTCAACGACCCGGCGTTCTGGCAGGCCTGGCGCAACACCCTGCTCTTCACCGTGCTCGCGCTGGTCCTGGGCTTCGCCGTCCCGTTCGTGGTCGCGGTGGTGCTCAACGAGTTCCGGCACGCACAAGGCTACCTGCGGCTCCTCGTGTACCTCCCCGTCATGCTCCCGCCGGTCGCCTCGGTACTGCTCTTCAAGTACCTCTACGACCCCGGGTACGGCCTGCTCAACCAGCTTCTCGGCTTCTTCGGGATACCCGCCCAGCAGTGGCTCCAGGACCCGAGCACCTCGATGCTCTCGGTCGTGGTCGCCGCGACCTGGATGAACATGGGCGGCGCGACGCTCATCTACCTCGCCGCGCTCCAGGGCATCCCGGGCGAGCTGTACGAAGCCGCCGAGCTGGACGGCGCCGGGCTGCTGCGCAAGATCTGGCACGTCACCATCCCGCAGACCCGGCTCATCCTCTCGCTGCTGCTGCTCATGCAGGTCATCGCGACCATGCAGGTGTTCGTCGAGCCCTTCCTGCTCACCGGCGGCGCCGGCCCCGAGGGATCGACGACCACGGTCGTCTACCTGATCTACCAGTACGCCTTCAACTTCAACAACTACGGCGCCGCGGCGGCGCTCGGCCTGGTCCTGCTCGTACTGCTCGCCGGAGTGTCGGCCGTGTACGTGAGGCTCAGCCGCGCCGAGGACGAGTAGGACCGGGGGAAACGACAGATGTCCACACGCACGCTCATCTCGCCGGCCCAACTGGCCCGGCCCCGGGGCAAAGCCGTCTACTGGGTGGTCTTCGGCCTCGTCATGGTCCTGTTCACGCTGGTCTTCCTCGGACCGCTGTACTGGATGGTGTCCGGCGGGCTCAAGTCCACGCAGGAGGCGGTCCAGTCGCCGCCGACGTTCTTCCCGTCGACGCTGACTCCCTCCAACTACTCCCGCGCCTGGGAGGTGATGGACCTCTCCCATCTCCTCTTCAACACCCTGTACTACGCGTTCGGGGCGCTGGCCTTCCAGCTCGTGCTGGACGTCGCGGCGGCCTACTCGCTCTCCCGGCTGCGGCCCGTCTTCGGCAAGGCGATCCTCGGCATGATGCTGGCCACCCTCATGATCCCGGCGACGGTGCTGGTCGTCCCGCAGTACCTCACGGTGCTGGACGTCCCCCTGGTGGAACGCAACCTGCTGAACTCGCCGTGGGCGATCTGGCTCCCGTCGGTGACCAACGCCTTCAACATCTTCCTGCTGAAGAGGTTCTTCGACTCCATACCGAAGGAGCTGCTGGACGCCGCGTCGATGGACGGCGCCTCCCCGCTGCGTACCCTGCGCTCGATCGTCCTGCCCATATCGCGGCCGATCCTCGGAGTGGTCTCCATCTTCGCGGTGGTCGGGGTGTGGAAGGACTTCCTCTGGCCGATGCTCACCCTGCCCGACCCGGCCATGCAGACCCTGAACGTCGGCATCTATTCGCTCTCCAACGGAGTCCCGGAGAACGTGCTGATCGCCGCCCTCACCATCGCTTCCCTGCCGACGCTGCTCATCTTCCTGGTGTTCCAGCGGAACATCATGAGCGGCCTCACCGCGGGCGGTCTCAAGGGCTGACCCCCGCCCGGCTGCCCCGGTCGGTCCGGGGCAGCCGGTGCCCCCTGCCCGCACGCCCCCGCGCCCGTGTGCCCGGACGCCCTCACTCCCGTACCGCCCGCACGCGCCCGCACGGCGGGTTCGCACGTCGCACCGCACACGCACCTTCGCAAGCCACTCCATGAAGCCTCCGTCGCCGGCCGTGACCGCACGCCCCGCTGTCCGGCCGGCGGCGGACCCTGCCCGAAAGGACCCTCACGTGGCAGCCCCTCTTCCGGTACGCGCCGACGACTGGTGGCGCAGCGCCGCCATCTACCAGGTGTACCCACGCAGCTTCGCCGACGGTGACGGGGACGGTACCGGGGACCTCGCGGGCGTCCGGTCGCGGCTGCCGTACCTCGCCGAACTGGGCGTGGACGCACTCTGGTTCACGCCGTGGTACGTGTCCCCACTGGTCGACGGCGGGTACGACGTCGCCGACTACCGCACCATCGATCCGGCCTTCGGGACGCTCGCCGAGGCGGAGAAGCTCATCGACGAGGCCCGTGAGTCCGGCATCCGGGTGATCGTGGACATCGTGCCGAACCACGTGTCGGACCAGCACGCCTGGTTCCGGGCGGCGTTGGAGGCCGGCCCGGGCAGTCCCGAGCGCGAGCTGTTCCACTTCCGCCCCGGCCGGGGCGAGGACGGCGAACTGCCGCCCAACGACTGGCCCTCGCAGTTCTCCGGCCGCACCTGGACCCGGGTGCCGGACGGGGAGTGGTACCTCCACCTGTTCACACCGGAGCAGCCCGACCTCAACTGGGCCCATCCGGCGGTCCGCCGGGAACACGAGGAGATCCTGCGCTTCTGGTTCGAGCGCGGGGTGGCGGGCGTACGGATCGACTCGGCCGCGCTCCTCGCCAAGGACCCGGCGCTCGCCGACTTCGTGGAGGGCGTGGACCCCCACCCGTACATCGACCAGGACGAGTTGCACGACATCTACCGCTCCTGGCGGGCCATCGCCGACGAGTACCAGGGTGTCTTCGTGGGTGAGGTCTGGCTGCCGGACTCCGAGCGCTTCGCCCGGTATCTGCGCCCGGACGAACTGCACACCGCCTTCAACTTCAACTTCCTGGCGTGCCCGTGGCGGGCGGACCGGCTGCGGCGGTCCATCGACGACACCCTGGCGGAGCACGCGCCCGTGGGCGCCCCGGCCACCTGGGTGCTGTGCAATCACGACGTGACCCGGACGGTGACCCGGTACGGCCGGGAGGACACCGGGTTCGACTTCGCCAAGAAGGCGTTCGGCACGCCGACCGACCTGGCGCTCGGCGAGCGCCGGGCGCGTGCCGCCGCCCTGCTGACGCTCGCGCTGCCCGGGTCTCTCTACCTGTACCAGGGTGAGGAGTTGGGTCTGCCGGAGGCGGACATCCCGCTCGACCGCATCCAGGACCCGATGCACTTCCGTTCGGGCGGGAGCGATCCGGGGCGGGACGGCTGCCGGGTGCCGCTGCCGTGGAGCGCGGACGCCCCGTACAGCGGTTTCGGCTCGCGCGCGGAGCCGTGGCTGCCGCAGCCCGAGGGCTGGGAGGCGTACGCCGTGGACCGGCAGAGCGGCGACCCCGGCTCGATGCTGTCGCTCTACCGGGAGGCGCTGCGGCTGCGGCGCACCACCGAGGCGTTCCGGAGCGAGCCGCTGACCTGGCTCCCCTCCGCCGAGGGCGTCCTCGCGTTCCGGCGCGGCGAGGGCCTGATCTGTGTCGTCAACCTGGCGACACGACCGGCGGAACTGCCCGCCCACACGGATGTCCTGCTCGCCGGCGGCCCCCTGGACGACGAGGGCCGCCTCCCCAAGGACACGGCGGTGTGGCTGCTGGCCTGATCCAGCCGCCGCATCGCCGTCCAGATGTCCCCCCACAGGAGGTTGTGCACCATGAGCGTGACAAGAGCCGCACCCGGTGGACGGTCCGTGACCGCTCTGCTGGCCTCACTCGCCTGCACCGTGGCCCTGGGGACGGTGGCCGCCCTCACCGGGGGCGGCGCCGGTTCCGCGGCGGCGGCCGAGGCGCCCGCACTCTCCCCGTTCGCGGTGGCGGGGCGCGGGGCGCAGGTGCCGTTCACCGAGCTGGAGGCGGAGAACGCCGCGACCTCCGGCTCGTTGATCGGGCCCGACCGTACGTACACCACCCTTCCCTCCGAGGCGTCCGGGCGGCGCGCCGTACGGCTCGACGCACCGGGTGAGTACGTCGAGTTCACCCTCACCAAACCGGCCAACGCCATGACGGTGCGTTACTCCGTGCCGGACAACGCGGCGGGTACGGGCATCACCGCGCCGGTCGCGCTGAGTCTGGACGGGACCAGGCTGAAGGACCTCGACTTCACCTCCCGGTACGGCTGGTTCTACGGCTCGTACCCGTTCACCAACACCCCGGGGAGCCAGCCGCACCACTTCTACGACGAGACCCGGACGCTCTTCGGGAAGACCCTGGCCGCCGGCTCGAAGGTGCGGATCACTCTTCCCTCCACCTCCGTCACCCCGTGGGCGGTGGTGGACCTGGCCGACTTCGAGCAGGTCGCGGCCCCGGTGACCCGTCCGGCCGGATCGCTGTCGGTCACCGACTACGGTGCCGACGCGAGCGGCGCGGCGGACTCCACGTCCGCCTTCCAGCAGGCGGTCGACGCCGGGAAGGCGCAGGGCAAGGAGGTGTGGATCCCGCAGGGCACCTTCAAGCTGACCGACCACGTGGTGGTCGACCAGGTCACGCTGCGCGGCGCCGGGCCCTGGTACAGCGTGCTGGGCGGCCGTCACCCCACCGACCGGAGCCGTGCGGCGGGGATCTACGGCAAGTACGCCTCCGGCGGCGGGTACGGCGGCGGCGTCCGCCCGTACGAGGCCGGCGGCCCGAGCCGCAACGTCACGCTCAAGGACTTCGCGATCATCGGCGACATCACCGAGCGGGTGGACGAGGACCAGGTCAACGCGATCGGCGGCGCGATGAGCGATTCCGTCGTGGACGGCGTGTGGCTGCAGCACACCAAGGTCGGCGCGTGGATGGACGGGCCGATGGACAACTTCCACATCCGCAACAGCCGCATCCTGGACCAGACCGCGGACGGGGTGAACTTCCACTGGGGCGTCACCCACTCCTCCGTGGAGAACACCTTCCTGCGCAACCTCGGCGACGACGGCCTCGCGATGTGGTCCGACACGAAGGCCGACACCGCCAACGCCTTCACCGGGAACACCGTGGTGGCCCCGATCCTCGCCAACCACGTGGCGATCTACGGCGGCAAGGACATCTCGGTCACCGACAACGTCCTCGCCGAAAGCCTCACCAACGGCGGCGCCCTGCACGTGGGCAACCGCTTCCCCGGCGTCTCCCCCGGTCAGGGCACCGACGTCCAGGGCACGTTCACCCTCGCCCGCAACACCACCATCCGGGCGGGCAACACGGACTACGGCTGGCCGTTCCCGATCGGCGCGGTCTGGTTCGACGCCCGCAACAGCCCGATCGACAAGGCGACGATCAACGTCACCGACACGGACATCCTGGACAGTTCCTACGCCGCGATCCACTTCGTCTCCGGGACGACGAAGAACGTCAACTTCACCAACGTGAACATCGACGGCACCGGGACCTTCGCGCTCCAGTTCAACGATCCGGCGCAGCTGTCGCTGACCAATGTCCGCGCCACGAACATCGGCTTCACCGACCCCGTCTACAGCTGCCTCGGCGCGTCGCTGGCGCTGACCCAGGGCTCCGGCAACTCCGGCTGGAACGCCAAGCTCCCGGCGACGTACTGCGGCCCGTGGCCCACCGCGAACTACGACCACGGCACCTCACCGACCCCCACTCCGACGCCCACCCCGACCCCGACCCCGACGCCCACCCCCACCGGCCCGACCCCGGACCCCGGCCGCAACCTCGCTCTGGGCAGGCCCGTCACCGCGACCGGGTACGCCGACGTCTACGCCCCGGCGAGAGCCGTCGACGGCGACGCCAACTCGTACTGGGAGAGCGTCAACCGGTCCTTCCCGCAGTCGCTGACCGTGGACCTGGGATCGGCGACCCAGGTGGGGCGGGTGGTCCTCAAGCTGCCGTCGTCCTGGGAGGCCCGCACCCAGACCCTGACGGTCCTCGGCAGCGCCGACGGCTCCGCCTTCACCACCCTGACCGCGTCGAAGGACTACCGCTTCGACCCGGCCTCCGGCAACACGGCGACCGTGACCCTGCCGGCCGGCTCCACCCCCCGGTACCTGCGGGTCACCGGGACCGCGAACACCGCCTGGCCCGCCGTGCAGGCTTCCGAACTGGAGGCGTACCGCTCCTGACGCTCGCGCGTCGCGACAGCCCCTCCGCCCGCCCGTGGTCCTGGACCGCGGGCGGGTCGGCGTCTTCACGGGTCGCCCCCGGGGTCAGCGCTCGTACACCCCGGTCAGCCGGGCGCGGCCGAGGACCGGTGCGGTGAGGCCCGACAGCAGGGCGCGGGGGCGCGCCCGGTCCACCGGCGTGGCACCCGGGGCGTCGCCGACGGGCGCGGCGAGGGCGTAGAGCTGGAAGACGTAACGGTGCGGCCCGTGACCCTTGACGGGGGCGGGGCCGTGGTAGCCGTGCCCGACGGTGGCCCGCAGCGGGCGCACCCCGGGGCCGGGCCGTTTCGCGTCCAGCGCGCCGGGCGGGAGGTGCAGGGTAGCCGGGTCGATCAGCGCGACGCAGTGCACGGCGGGCTTGGCCATGGGTACGTCGGTGTCCTCCACGACCAGGAGGAGCTGCGCGGTACCGGGCGGGAGCGCGGTCCACTGCAGGTGGGGGGAGAGGTCCTCGCCTCCGACGCGCTTCGCGCACTGGACCCGCGGAAGGGAGCCGTCGGGGCCGAAGTCCTCGCTGCTGAGGGTGAACAGCCCGGGGCCCCGGAGGTGGGGCAGATTCCACGACAGGTGGGTCTCGCCCGCCCGGCGGTCGCGCAGGAGCCGGCCCAGCAGCGTCATCGGGTGGCCTCGACCATGGCGACGACCTCTGCGGTGGTGGCTGTTTCGCCGAGCTTGGGGAACACGCGCTCCACACTGTGGCGGTGGTCGCCTTCCACCCGGTCGGCCATGGCGTCGGTGGCGAGGACGACGTGGTAGCCGTGGTCGGAGGCCGAGCGCGCGGTCGACTCGACGCCCGCGCTGGTGGAGATACCGGTGAGGACGATCTGGGTGACGCCCAGGTCCCGCAGCAGGGTGTCGAGCCCGGTGTCGTGGAACGCGCTGCGCCGCCGCTTGGTGATCAGGTGGTCGGTCGGCCGGACGTCGAGTTCGTCGATCAGGTCGGCCCAGCCGGGCGACGACGGTACGGCGGCGCCCGTCCGTGCGCCCTCGGTACGCCCAGGGGCCCGCCCGGTGACGTTGACCAGGATGACGGGCAGGCCGTGCCGGCGGAAGGCGGTGACCAGACGGGTCGTGGGCTCGACGACGGCCGCGATCGCGGGGTCGGCGCCTTCGAGGAAGCCCTTCTGCAGGTCGATCACGACGAGCGCGGGGGCGGGGTCGATGGTGGTCAGTGTCACGGTGGTCGTCTCTCCTGTGCGGGTCGGCCGGTCCCGGGGGGGAACGGTTCGGCCGGGGTGTGCGGGGCCGGTCGGGCCGGTCCCGGGGCCGGGTGTGCGGGGTGGTCCCGGCCGGCGCGGGGCCGGGTCCGGGAGGCGTCCCGGGCCCGTTCCGCCGGGGTCGGGTGTCAGATGTTCCGGGCCAGCCGCTCCAGCAGCGGCGCCGCAGCCGCGAGCCGGTCCAGCTCGTCCGGGGTGAACGCGCCCCCGGTCAGGGCCCGGGCGATGAGTTCGGTGCGGGCGTTGCGTTTGTCCTTCAGCGCCTGGCGTCCCGCGTCGGTCATCGTCAGCACCGCCCGCCTGCCGTCCTCCGGGTCCGGGCGGCGTTCGACCAGGCCGCGGGCGCGCAGCCCGGAGAGCGTCGCCCCCATCGCCTGCGCGGTGATCTGCGCTTCCCGGGCCAGCGCGGAGGAGGTGGTGGGACCCGAGCGGTCAAGGAGCGACAGGGCGGTCCGCTCGGGCATCGCGAGTCCGCCCTCGACGGGTACGTGGCGCACCCGCCGTACCAGCACGGCGATGCTCGCCAGAAGGGCCGCGGCGACTCCGTCGGGAGCCAGGTCGTCATTCATAAGGTAAGGCTACTTTATCAACCCCCTTTATCAACCCTCTTCACCGATCCGCCTCACCGCTTCCGCTCCCTCCCCTCACCAAACGTCGCCAGACCGGCCGGAGTCGGTGATCCACGAGTTGAGAGCGCTCTCAACACTTCACCTCAAGCCGCCCCACACCCCCTCCATCCGCCAGAAGTCGAACGCAAGGGCCCGCGCATACTCCTCCAACTACCGTGCGTGCCACTTCTATTGACACAAAGGTTTCAGAAGTTTTACTTTCCTTGGCATCTGAGAGCGCTCTCGAAAGCGCTCCAACCCCCTCCTGACTTCGAGGTGCTTCCCCATGCAAGCCTCCCTCGTAAGACCCGCTGCCGCGATGGCCCTCGCCGTCGCGCTGGCCGCGGTGGGCCTGGGCCCTGCCGCGTCCCCGGCAGTGGCCGCCACGATCACCGCGGGCTCCGGCAGTTACACGGACACCCGTCCGGCCGGCACCTCCGGACCGACCAACAACACCGGCGCGCCGGTCACGCCCAAGCTGACCGAGGCCGCCAAGAACAAGCCGGTCCCCACCAACGACTGGTGGACCTCGCTCGCCTACCAGCGCTACGGCGACAACCCGTACTCCACACCGATGTACGGCCACCCGCTCACCTACCAGGCCACCGCCGGCGGGCTGGAGGTCGGCTACCCGACCACACCCTCGATCGTCGGGGACGGCCGCCAGTACGAGTACGCGCACAAGGCCGACCTGACCCTCGGCCTCAGCGGCCTCAACTCGCCCGACACGAAGGCCGACGACTGGTCCGACTGGACGGTCACCCCCTACTGGTCGGACGGCACCCGCACGCTGCGCACGACCATCGGCCACGGCCTGCCGTTCGTGTACGCGAAGGGCTCCGGCGGCAACGCCAGCATCACCACGGCGAGCGCCCCCACCGTCTTCGCGGACGACGGCAACGTCCTCGGCATCACCGTCGCCGGGCACAACTACGCGCTGTTCTCGCCGACCGGCACCGACTGGACGGTCTCCGGGTCCACCATCACCGCCCCCCTCGGCGGCAAGGACTACTTCTCGCTCGCCGTGCTGCCGTCCACCGACGCGCTCGCGACCTTCCGGAAGTACGCCTTCAGCTTCGTCACCGGATCCACCGTCTCCTGGTCCTCCTCGGGGGGCACGGTCCGGGCGACGTACAGCCTCACGACGGAGGCCAAGGAGGGCACCGAGCGAGGAACGCTCCAGGCGCTCTACCGCCACCAGTGGCTGCACACCTCCGACGCGCTCACGGGCTACACCTACGTGTCCCCGCGCGGCACGATGAAGGTGCGGGAGGCCACCTCCTTCACCACCAGCCAGAAGAGCTCGGGCGTGGTGCCGGCCCTTCCGGCGGTCAGTGGCGTCGACACGGCCCGGCTGACCGCTTACCTCAACGAGGTGGCGAACGCCTCCGACCCGTTCTCCGGGGCCACCGACACCTACTGGACCGGCAAGGCGCTCGGCCGCCTGGCCCAACTGGTGCCCGTGGCCGACCAGATCGGCCAGACCGGCATCCGGGACAAGATGCTGGGGCTGCTGAAGACCCGCCTCCAGGAGTGGTTCACGGCCGGCGGCGCCTCCGAGTTCAGCTATGACACGGCCTGGAAGACCCTCATCGGGTACCCCGCCTCCTACGGCAGCGACACCGAGCTGAACGACCATCACTTCCATTACAGCTACTACGTGTACGCGGCGGCGATCATCGCCCAGTACGACCAGGCCTGGGCCGCCGACTCGGCGTGGGGCACCATGGTCAAGAACCTGATCCGCGACACCGCCAACCCGAGCCGCACGGACAGCGCGTTCCCCTTCCTGCGCGGCTTCGACGTCTACGCGGGCCACAGCTGGGCCTCCGGGCACCAGGGCTTCGCGGCGGGCAACAACCAGGAGTCGTCCTCCGAGTCGACCAACCTGAGCGCCGCACTCGTGCTGTGGGGCTCGGCGACCGGTGACACCTCGCTGCGCGACCTCGGCAGCTACCTGCTGACCACCGAGTCGGAAGCGATCGAGCAGTACTGGTTCGACACCGACCAGCAGGTCTTCCCGAGCTCCTTCGGCCACGACACGGTCGGCATGGTCTGGGGCAGCGGCGCCGCGTACTCCACCTGGTGGACCTCGAACCCCGAGGAGATCCACGGCATCAACACGCTCCCGATCACCGGTGGTTCGCTCTACCTGGGCCGCGACAAGGCCACCGTCAAGCGGAACCTCGCCGAGATGGAGCGGGAGAACGGCGGCCCGGCCGTCGAATGGCGCGACCTGCTCTGGGAGTTCGAGGCGCTGGCCGACCCGGCGTCCGCGAAGGCCAAGTGGGACGCGGGCAACGCGGGTTACACCCCGGAGGCGGGTGAGTCCAAGGCGCACACCTACCAGTGGATCACCACGCTGGACAGCCTCGGCGCCCCCGACATGAGCATCAGCGGGGACATCCCGACCTCCGCCGTCTTCACCAAGAACGGCGTCAACACCTACGTCGCCCACAACTACGGCACCACCGCCCGCACCGTCACCTTCACCAACGGCGCGACGCTCTCCGTACCGGCCCGCTCCACGGCCACCGGAACGGGCGCCGGCGGCGGCACCACCGACCCGGGCACGGACCCCGGTACCGACCCGGGCACGGGCACCTCGACCGGGAACACCTTCCGGCTGAAGTCCGGCGGTACGCTCACCACCGCCACGGACGGCGCCGCCGGAACCGACACGATCGCCTCGGCGGACGGCGTCAACCGGGACGGTACTCCGTACAAGCCGACGACCTACCAGATCACGAACGTCAACGGCACCCTCTCCTCCGGCGCCTCCACCTCGTTCAGCCTCCGGGTCGACGCGGGCACGGCGGTGGGGCTCGCTCCGCAGGTCCGGGTCAGCTACGACCTCACCGGCGACGGCACCTTCGACCGGACGGAGACCTACCGCTACTTCGCGACCGACCCGGTCGCCGGGTGGGAGGGGTACACCCAGGCCGTGGGCGCCCAGGCGACCACCGGCACCCTGGGCAACCTCACCGGTGGAACCGTCCGCCTGGAGATCTGGAACGCCCTGGGGAACAGCACCTCCCAGGTGCAGACCGGTACGGACGCGGCGGTCCTCAAGATCCCGTACGTCTGATCCCGTACGTCTGATCCCGCACGTCTGATCCCGTACGCCCGATCCCTCTGCACCCGTCCGGGAGCAGGAGCCCCCGCAGGCGCCGCGTCACGCGCCCGCGGGGGCTCCTGCGGGTGCAGCCGCTCCCCTCCCGCTCCGGCGGGCACGGGCTCCCCCGCCTACGTCAGGCCGAGGCCCGCCGTACCAGCGTGGTCGGGGTGATCACCGAGTCGGGCGCCTCGGTCCCCTTGCGGTCCCTGGCCAGGCCGCGCAGCAGCAGCCTGGCCATGAGCCGCCCCTGCCCCTCGACGTCCTGCCGCACGGTGGTCAGCGGCGGTACGGTCGCCTCGGCCACCGACTCCATGTCGTCGAACCCGACGACGGCCACCTGGCCGGGCACCGCGATGCCGCGCTCACCCAGGACCCGCAGGGCGCCCGACGCCATCAGGTCGTTGGCGGCGAACACCGCGTCCAGGTCGGGCCGGCGCTCCAGCAGCTCCTCCATCGCCAGCGCCCCGGACTCCACGGTGAACCCGGCCTCCGCGACGAGGGTCGGGTCCACGTCGAGCTGGATGTCGCGGTAGCCGTCGAACCGGTCCAGTGCCGAGGTCTGGTCGGGCGGCCCGCCGATGTACGCGATCCGCTGCCGCCCCAGGTCCCGCAGGTGCTGTACGGCCGCCCGCGCCCCGCCCCGGTTGTCCGCGTCCACGTAACTGGCGGTGCGCTCTCCGGGAGGTGTGGTCCAGCTCGGCCGCCCGCCGTAGACGGTCGGCAGTCCGGCCCGACGGGTGATCGCCGGGAGGGGATCGTCGGTGTGCAGGGAGAAGGCCAGGGCTCCGTCGACGTGGCCGCCGGAGAGGTACCGCTCGATCCGGCCGAAGTCCCCCGGCCCTTCCACGATCAACAGCACCAGCTGGGCGTCGTGTTCGGCCAGCTCCTTGCTGATGCCCCGGAGCTGTCGGGAGAAGAACGGGTCGGAAAAGATACGTATCTCCGGCTCGGCGATCACCACGGCCACCGCCCCGGTACGCCGGGTGACGAGGGTACGGGCCGCGTGGTTCGGGATGTACTGGAGCTCCTCGACCGCCTGGCGCACCCGGTCCACGAGAGGTTTGCGCACACCGTCGCCCCCGTTGACGACCCGGGACGCGGTGGCCCGGGATACGCCCGCACGCGCCGCGACGGCTTCCAGGGTGGGCCGGGAACCTGGGGACTGCTCGGGCAAGGCGGTCGCTCCTCAACGCTGGTCGGCGGCGCGGGAGGTGGGGCCACCGGGTCGCTCCCACCCTAACGCCGGGGTCGCCCCGGAGTGGTGCCCCGTGGCAGCCCTGGTTGAGAGCGCTCCCAAACTCATCCGGTTTCGTTCGGCGCATCCCTTGACCCTCATTGGTACAGGCCATTAGCGTCTCGTTCGCCTCAGGGCAACACCCCCACCACCGTCGCGCTTCTGACGGTTCATCACACCCTTCCGGAGGGTCAGTGGTCTCTCGACGTTCCTTCCTCACCGCGACCGGCGCGACCGCCGCCGCTGCCGCACTCTCCCCGCTGTCGCCGTTCACCTCCACGGCCTCGGCCGCGAGCGCACCGCTCCCGATCTCGCTCCAGAACAACTCCGGGAACAACACCGTCTACGCGTACATCTCCGGCACGGACAGCAGCGGCTGGCCGGTGTTCGTCTCCGCGAACGGTGCCCTGAACCGGCTGCCCAACCCGTCGGCCGCGGTGACCCCGATCGCGGACTACGCCATCCCGCTCGGCGCCTCCGGTTCGGCGGCGACCAAGGTGAACCTGGCCGGCTTCGTCATCGGCGGCCGGGTCTGGTTCTCGGTCGGCCAGAAGCTCAAGTTCTTCGTCAACCCGGGCACCGTCCCCGGGGTGGTCCAGCCCGCGCTGACCAGCGCCGACCCCAACTGGTCGACGAACTGGACCTTCTGCGAGTTCACCTTCAACAGCGCCAACCTGTACGCCAACATCTCCTACGTCGACATGGTCGGCCTGCCGGTCTCCATGTCCAGCACCGGAAGCTCCGGCACCCAGACGGTCAGCCCGCTGCCCACCGGGGCTCTCGCCTCCATCGCCTCCGGCCTCCAGGCCCAGCACGCCGTCGACGGCGCCCCCTGGGACAAGCTGGTCATCAACGACTCCTCCGGCGGGGTGCTGCGCGTACTGGCGCCCTCGCACTCCCCGGTGGACTTCGGCACCTACTGGGACGACTACCTGAACCGGGTGTGGAGCCACTACGCCACCACCCCCCTGACCCTGAACGGCCAGGGCAGCATCGGCTCGTACACCGGCACCGTCTCCGGCGGCGCCATCGTCTTCTCCGGCCTGAACACCAACGGCGTCCCCTTCACCAAGCCGAGTGCCGTCGACATCTTCGGCTGCGCCTCCGGTCCGCTCTACAACTCCGGCGGCGACGCGCGGGGCGCCATCGCGGCCCGGCTCTCCGCCGCGCTCAACCGCAGCAGCCTGCTGGTCTCCGGCGGCAACAACAACCCCGACGGCGTGTCCCCGTCCCAGTACTACACGGACCCCATCACCAACCACTACGCCCGGCTCGTCCACAAGTACGCCAGCATCGGCTACGCCTTCCCGTACGACGACGTCGGCCCCACCAACTCCGCGCCCGTCGACGGCCACATCCAGGACGGCAACCCCACGTCCTGGACCATCTCGCTGGGCGCGGGCACGGGTTCGGGTTCGAACCCGGGCGGCGGCACGGGCACGGGGACCAGCGCCTACAACACCATCCAGGCGGAGTCCTACTCCGCCCAGAGCGGCACCACCACGGAGACCACCACGGACACCGGCGGTGGCCAGAACGTCGGCTACATCGCCAACGGGGACTGGCTCAAGTTCTCTTCGGTGGACTTCGGTTCGACCTCGCCGAGCCAGTTCAAGGCCCGGATCGCCTCGGGCGCCGACGCGGGCGTGAGCGGCGCGATCAAGGTACGGCTGGACAGCACCAGCGGTACGCAGATCGCCGAGATCGACTTCGCCAACAACGGTGGCTGGCAGGCCTGGCAGACCGTCCCCGCCAACGTCGTCGCCTCCGCGACCGGCGTCCACGACGTCTATCTGGTCTTCTCCGGCAGCAGTTCCGACTTCGTCAACCTCAACTGGTTCACCTTCACCCACTGAACCGGCCACCGCGCCGGTGGTCCCGGTGCCCCGGCCGTCGTCGACGGCCGGGGCACCGGGACACGCGTGTCACTCCTCCGTGACGAGTTCGAGGGCGCCGCGGACCTCGCCCTCCGGCAGGCCGGGCGCGGGCCACTCCTGGTCGGGTACGTGGCCCACGGCCCGCCACCACGGCTCGGCCGGCAGTTCCCCGGACGGCTCGAAGGGCTGCCCCGGAATGGGGAAGGCCCCCGGCTGGCCCACTGCCTCAGCAGCGGCCCTGGTCCACTCCCCCGGCTCCGCCCACGCGTGCGGGGCCAGGTTGAAGGTGCCCCAGTGGATCGGCATCAGGACGCCGTGCGGGCGTCCGCCCTGGAGATCCAGATGCGCGCGGACACCCTCGGCGGGCGTCATGTGGATGTCGGGCCAGAACTCCGCGTAGGCACCGATCTGGATCATCGTCACGTCGAACGGGCCGTGCTCGGCCCCGATCTCGCGGAACCCGGAGAAGTAGCCGGTGTCGCCACTGTGGTAGATCCGGTGCTCGGGGCCCTCGACGGCCCAGGAGGCCCAGAGGGTGTGCTGCCCGCTGCGCACGCCGCGTCCGCAGAAGTGCCGCGCGGGGGTCGCCGTCAGCCGGATGCCCGCCACCTCGGTGCTCTCGTTCCAGTCCAGCTCACGCAGGCGCGAGGGCGCCACGCCCCAGTGCTCCAGATGGGCGCCGACACCGAGCGGCACGGCGAAGACGGTGTCCGTCCGGGCGAGGGCGCGGATCGTCGGCAGGTCCAGGTGGTCGTAGTGGTCGTGGGAGATGACGACCACGTCCACCGGCCCGAGCGCTTCGAGCGACAGCGGCACCGGATGGAGCCGCTTGGGGCCCGCGAAGGGGAACGGGGAGCAGCGCTCGCCCCATACGGGGTCGAAGAGCACGCGGCTGCCGTCGATCTCGGCGAGGACGCTGGAGTGGCCCATCCAGGTCACCCGGAGGCCCGAGGCCGGGGGCCGGGCCAGGTCGGCGTAGGTCGTGGCGTACACCGGAATGTTTCCCTGCGGTGCCCTGTGTGACCGTTGTTCCTTGTTGAAGTAGGTCTTCGCGAGCTCCACCGAGGAGCCGGAAGGCAGGGTGCGGGCTTCGACCGGGTTCTGGAACGCTCCGTCGGCGAAGTGGGGCGAGCGTCGGATGCGCTCCATCCGGGCCCCCGAGGGGTCGGCCCCGAACGCGTCGGCACGCATCGAGCGCAGGCGGGTGCGGAGGGGGGTCAGAAAGTCGGCGCCGGTCACAGCATCTCCTGGGGAGTCGGTCTCTTCCTATTATGTGCGGGACATGTGCCCGCGCGACGGTCGGGCACCGCGCCCCGGACCCGCCCGGCTCCCCACGCGTATCGCGTCAGGCACTCGGCTGCCCGTACACGTGATCGATGTGCAGGGTGAGGACGACCCTGCGGTCCCGCACCATCGCCTGCCGGTAGTCGTCCCAGTCCGGGTGCTCACCGAGAACGTCCCGGTAGAGGGTGATCAGTGCCTCGACGGTGGCGTCCCGGGGATCGGCGGCGGGAGGGGTCAGCTCGGCCGTCCCGTCCACGACGGTCCACGCGCGGCGGTTCTCGCTCGTCACGTGGAAGCTCGCCCGGGGATCGCGGCGCAGGTTCCGCGTCTTCGCCCGGTCCTCCGTCACCGAGACCCGGACCGTCCGGGCTTCCGCGTCGTAGGCGTGGTTCACGTTCGACAGCTGGGGACGGCCGTTCTTCCTCAGCGTCACGAGTACCCCGTCGTGCGAGGCACCGACGAGTCGCAGAAGGTCTTCCTGTGTGCGGTCGAGAGACGTCATGCCCCCTCCAACGTGCCCGCACCCCGCAAGATTCCACCGACGGGCCGGCGGCACGATCTTCTGCCGGTGGTGACGCGTGGCCACCCTCCGTCACGTCTGGCGCACCGGTGCGTACTGCTCACCCCCGAGCCCGAAGGTCCAGGCGACCCCGTCCTTCGCCGTACGGGTCCCCGGCGGCACCCGCAGCCAGTACGTGCGGTGGGTGCCGTCGGGTTCGGGGGTGGAGTTGACGACCTCGACCATCACGACGTCCTCGTCCCCCGGGAGCGGAATGCGCCAGAGGATGCCCGTCTCGTCCCGGTGGACCGGCTCCGCCCCGGATTCCTCCAGGTAGCGGTCGTAGCCGAAGTGCTCCAGCATCACGCGCCGCAGCTCGGCGTTGGCCTCCTCGCGTATCCGCTCGGGGGTGAGGGCCGAGAGCTCTTCCAGGAAGGCGGCCGGCACGGGCATGCCGCGCCAGGCGTGGAGGGCGAAGCCGTCCGGGTAGGCGAGCGCCGGGCCGTCCCCGCGGTCGAGGCGGCCCGCCTCGTCGCGGTGCAGCACCTCGGGGCGTTCGGCGACGACGACCACGTTCTCGTAGGGCCACCACCAGCCGGCGTTGCGCGCCACCACCGCGAGGCCGGCCAGGGGCTCGCTGTCCTCGAAGGCGGCGAGCCATGCCGCGTCGTGCTGCCCGAGCACGGCGTCCAGCAGCACCAGCCGCACCGCCGTCTCGTCCTCGGGACGCACGGCGAGCTCGGCCACGACGCCCGCACGGATGCGCTCGGCGAGGGCGGAGGTGGTCTCCCACAGCTGCGCGCCGGTCGCCGACCAGAGCGCGGCCCAGCCCATCGCCCCCAACTCGTCGTATTTGCGGCGGCGTTCGTGACCCCAGGGCCGGGTGCGCACCTCCTCGCGCACCGGCTTCCCGGCGTCGACGAGCTTCTCCACCGCCTCCACCGCGGCCCTGGGCGAGTCCACCCAGACGATCCGGCCCGGCTCCGCCAGTCCCGCCGTGCGGTAGGCCAGGCGAATGCCCTCCTCCGCCGCCGTCCGGTCGGCCCTTCCGGTGGCCGAGGCCACCGCCCGCCACGAGGTCACGTCCCGCGTCATCATGCCCGTCCCTGTCATCCCTGGTCACCCGTTCCTGTTCTGGTTCGTTCCTGCTGCGGTGCGCCTGTCAGGCGCTTCCTTCGTTCCGAGCCCGTGCCGGTGATCGCCCGTCAGTCCGCCACGACGCGGAACGCGCCGGGGACGTACTCCCGCTGACGCACCACGCGGAACCACCCCCTGGGCAACGCGATCGGGGCGTGCTCCTCGTGCACGACCCGCCCCCCGTCGGGGAGGTGGAGCAGCATCGGTCCGAACGTCCCCGACTCGCGTATCAGCCGGCCAGGGCCCTGCACGGCGTGCGCGTGTCCGGTGACCTCACCCAGCGCCAGCACCAACCGACCCCGCGCGTCCCGCAGTTCGCCAGGCGCCTCCAGGAACGGCGCGGGCACCTCGGACTCCTCGACCTTCATGATCAGCACATCCCCCTGCCGGTACACGGACGTCTCCCTTCCAGTGCGGCGCCCCGTGCGCCGAACCTGTGGAGAACGCTAGGAGGTGGGTCTGACATCGGCCGCTCCACGCGGTCGGCGGAGGCACCGCGCGGCTGTGTACGGCCCCGGTCCCCGGACCGTCGGGCCGCGCGATCGCAACCGTGGATCCGCCGGTCCGGGCGCTCCGGGGCGCGGCGTCCCGGGAGCACCGGCGCACGTGCCGGCCGCCGGACGGCGGCGTTCCCCGTCCCGGATGCGGCGCTGTCAGTGGCACTTGATAGACCTTGCGGCAGACAGACGTCCCCAGCACACCGGAGCTTCGGGTCATGACCATTGCGAACCACCTGAGCGAGCTGCACGGCCTTCCCGCCGTCGATTTCGAGATCCCCGCCGAGGGGCGCCCGCTCCCCGAGGCCGGCGCCGTGGCGTGGCGGCTCAGGGTCGACCCGTACGAGGACGACCCGCTGGTCAGCTGGGAGGAGGTCTTCGACCTGTTCCTGGCGACGGTGGACCCGGCCGGCGTGCGGGCGCTGATCATCGGTCAGTGGGGCGAGGCGACCGAGCACCGCTCTTCCTACCCGATAGGCCTGGTGACCGCCGCCGCGAGTCGGCTGACCTCCCTCGAAGCCGTGTTCGTCGGTGACCTGGTCCTGGAGGAGGCGGAGATCTCCTGGATCGAGCAGTCGGACGTGACGACTCTGCTCGACGCCTTCCCCGGGCTGGTGGAGCTGGGTGTGCGGGGCGGCGACGGCCTGGTCTTCCCTCCGGTGCGGCACGACGCGCTGCGGTCACTCACGATCGAGTCGGGCGGCCTGCCGGTGCAGGTGGTGCGCGGCGTGCTGGACAGCGAACTGCCCGCGCTGGAGAAGCTCGACCTCTGGCTCGGCGTCTCGGCGTACGGCGGTGACACGGAGCTCACGGACCTGGCGCCCCTCCTCTCCGGCACCCGTTTCCTGGCCCTGCACCACCTCGGCCTGCGCAACAGCGAGATCCAGGAAGAGATCGCCGGGGCGGTCGCCTCGGCTCCGGTGGTCGCGCGCCTGCGCACCCTGGACCTGTCGAACGGCGTCCTCGGCGACGACGGTGCCGCGGCGCTGCTCGCGGGCCAGCCGCTCACCCATCTCGACACCCTCGACCTCCACCACCACTTCCTCAGCGAGGCGATGGAGCGGCGGCTCACCGCCGCGCTGGAACCGCACGGCGTCCGCCTCGACCTGTCCGACCGCAACAAACCCTGGAACGACGGCGGTCGCGAGAACCGGTACACGGCGGTGGCGGAATGAGCAGCGCGACGGACATCGAGCACCCGGAGAGCTTCCACGGCCTGCCCGTGCACATCCTGCCTGCCCCCGGCGAAACAGGGCCCGGCGAAACAGGGCCCGGTGGGACGACGCCCGGTGGGACGACGCCCGCGAGCGTGGACGGGAAGTCAGCACCGGCCGGAAGCCTCCCGGCGGCGGACGCGGTCGCCTGGCGGCTCGAAAGTGCCTGGCAGGACGATCTCGACTTTCCCGTCCTGTGGCGGCACTTCATGGACACCGTGGACACCTCGCGGGTCCGGGCGCTCGTGATCGGCCCCTGGTGGGAGGACGAGTACACCCCTCTCACGCGGGTGGTCGAGCTCCTTTCGGCCGACGCCGCCCGTCTCCCGTCCCTGCGCGGACTGTTCCTCGCCGACGTGGAGAGCGAGGAGTGCGAGGTGTCGTGGCTGCAACTGTGCGACATCACTCCGGTGCTGGAGGCCTATCCGCTCCTGGAGGAGCTCGTCGTCCGGGGTGGCGGCACCACGGGGGAAACCGAGGACGGCGAAACCCTCCGGCTGCGGCCCGTGCGGCACACCTCCCTCACGTCCCTCCGTTTCGAATCGGGCGGGCTGCCCGGAGACGTCGTGCGGGCGGTCGGCGCCTGCGAACTGCCCGCGCTGCGGAGCCTGGAGCTGTGGCTCGGCTCCGACTGGTACGGCGGGGACGCCACGGTCGAGGACCTTGCTCCGCTGCTCTCCGGCGGAGGGCTTCCGGCGCTGCGCCATCTCGGACTGCAGAACAGCGTCGTCCAGGACGAGATCGCCGCCGCCGTGGCGTCGGCGCCCGTCGTCGCCCAGCTGGATTCGCTCTCGCTGGCCATGGGCACCCTGAGCGACACCGGCGGCGAGGCACTGCTGGCCGGGCAGCCCCTGTCGCATCTGTCGCGTCTCGATCTGCGCCACCACTACCTGGGCGAGGAGATGCTCCGACGCATCGTGTCCGCCTGCGCGCCCGCGGTGGTGGACGCGGAGCCGGGTGACGCGTCCGACTTCGATCCGGACGAGGACGACGAGCGGTATGTCGCGGTCAGCGAATAGCGCGGGGCGGGGACAGGGCCGGGGACCGCGCTTCGCCGTCGTCGGCAACCCGCTCAACCGCCGGGTCGCCTTCTTCCGGGAGGCGGTTCGCGCCGCCGGTCTGCCGGAGCCACGGGTCGTGCCGTGGCTGGACGTCCTGCGCGGCCGGGCGCGCTTCCTGCCGGGCGAGTCGGTGCGCCTGGACTCGCCGGGCGAGGAGGTGGAGGTCGAGCGGCTGCTGCGCGGGGTCGGCGACCCGACCCGTGTGGAAGGCTCGGCCCTCTGGTACGCGAACTTCCTCGCGGCCGTTGGGACGGTGGCCGCCGAGGTGGCGTCCGCCGGCGGTGAACTACTGAACCATCCGGACGAGTTGGCCCAGCTGTTCGACAAGCGGCTGTGCCATGCGCTGCTGGACGGGGCAGGCGTACCGGTACCCGCCTCGCCGACCTCGGGAGCCTCTGCGGCTCCGGTCCGGGACTGGGAGCACGTACGGGAGCTGATGCGGGACCACCGCATGCCCAGGGTGTTCGTGAAGTTGGCGCACGGCTCCTCGGCCTCCGGGGTGCTGGCCGTGGAGACGGCCGGTCCGGGGCGGGTCCAGGCGACCACCTCGGTGGAACGGGACGAGCGGGGCCGGCTGTTCAACTCCCTGCGGGTGCGGCGGTACACCACCGAGCGGGAGGTCGCGGCCCTTGTCGACGCCCTCGCACCGGACGGCCTGCACGTCGAACGCTGGCTGCCCAAGGCCTCGCAGCAGGGCCGGTCGGCCGATCTGCGGGTCGTGGTCGTCGCGGGACGCGCGACGCACGCCGTCGTGCGGACCAGCCGCTCCCCCATGACCAACCTCCATCTCGGCGGGGCCCGCGGCGATCTGGACCGGGTCCGTGAGGCGGTGGCCTCGGCGGGCGGGAGCTGGTCCGAGGCGCTGGCCCTCTGCGAACGCGCGGCTGCCCGCTTCCCCCGGACCCCGTGCGTGGGGGTCGATCTGCTGCCGGCGACCGGCTGGCGGCGGTTCGCCGTGGGCGAGGTCAACGCGTTCGGTGATCTGCTGCCCGGCCTGACCGGTCTGCCGGGCAGCGGCGCCGAAGGCCAGGACACCTACGCCGCGCAGGTGGCCGCCGCCCTGCGGTCCCACCCGGACGCCCCCACCGGCAACGACGACGCATCCGACGAACGAACAAGGAACGACCGTGCCACCGCAGCCCCCTGACCCCGCACCCCTCGCGACCGCCACGACCACGACCACCGCCCCGGACGACGGCGTACCCGACATGAACGCCGTCGTCGGCAGTCACGATCTGCTGCTCGTCACACTGGACACCCTCCGCCACGACGTCGCCGTCGAACTCGCGGCGGCGGGCCGCCTGCCGAATCTGGCCCGGCATCTCCCCGGCGGGGTCTGGGAGAAGCGGCACGCTCCCGGCAGCTTCACGTACGCCTCCCACCAGGCGATCTTCGCCGGGTTCCTGCCCACCCCCGCCTCGCCCGGACCTCACCCCAGGCTCTTCGCGGCGCGCTTCGCCGGCAGTGAGACGACGGCCGGCCGGACCTTCGTGTACGACTCCCCCGACCTGCTGAGCGGTCTGGAAGCAGTCGGTTACCGCACCGTGTGTGTCGGCGGCGTCGGCTTCTTCAACCGGCAGCCGCCCCTGGGCTCGGTGCTGCCCGGCCTCTTCGCGGAGAGCCACTGGGAGCCGGAGTTCGGCGTGGCCTCCCCGGCCTCCTTCGAGGCGCAGGTCACCCGTGCCGAGGAGGTCGTGGCCGCGCTCCCGGCCGATCAGCGGCTCTTCCTCTTCGTCAACGTCTCGGCGCTCCATCAGCCGAACTGGTTCCATCTGCCCGGCGCCACCGCCGAGGCCGGGGACTCTCGCGCGACCCATGCGGCGGCTCTGGAGTACGTGGACCGGCACATCGGCAGGCTCTTCGCGGCGGCAAGCAGCCGGCGCCGGTGCTTCGCCATCGTCTGTTCCGACCACGGCACCGCCTACGGCGACGACGGGTACACCGGTCACCGGCTCGGCCACGAGGCCGTCTGGACGGTTCCGTACGCCCACTTCTTCCTCGAACCGGGGGCCTGACCCGACCATGACCACCACTCGCCCCACCGCCCCGGCCATGACGGCCACTCGCCCCACCGCCCCGGCCGCGACACCCGCCGCCACTCCCACCCCGGCCGGAACGCCCGCCACCGGCGCCACCGTGCGGCCGTACCAGAGCTACGTCTACGCCTACCCGCACAAGACGGCCTACGCGAAGCTCGACGACCGCCCCGCCCTGCGCGAGCTGTGGGCCGGGGAGAACAAGGACGCCCTCCAGCTCTACGCCCACATACCGTTCTGCGAGGTCCGCTGCGGCTTCTGCAACCTCTTCACCCGGATCGGCGCTCCCGGCGAGCTGACCACCCGCTACCTCGACGCGCTCGACCGGCAGGCGTCCGCCGTGCGGGAGGCGCTGGGCGACGACGGGCCGGTGCGGTTCGCCGCCGCCGCGTTCGGCGGCGGTACGCCCACCTTCCTCACCGCCGGCGAGCTGGATCGGCTCTGCGACATCGCGGAGGAGAGGATGGGCGCTGATCTGCGCGCGGTGCCGCTGTCCGTGGAGACCTCCCCGTCCACGGCGACCGCCGACCGGCTCGCCGTGCTCGCCGACCGGGGCACCACCCGCATCAGCATCGGCGTGCAGAGCTTCGTCGACGGCGAGGCCAGGGCGGCGGTCCGCCCGCAGCGCCGGGCCGACGTGGAAGCGGCGCTCGGCCGCATCCGCGAGACCCGGATACCGGTCCTCAACATCGACCTGATCTACGGCATCGACGGGCAGACCCCGCGGACCTGGCTCGCCTCGCTGGACGCCGCCCTGGCCTGGCGCCCCGAGGAGCTGTACCTCTACCCGCTGTACGTACGCCCTCTGACCGGCCTCGGCCGCCTCGCCGAGGGCAACGGCCCCGAGGCCCGGGCGGCGGCGGACGCCGCCTGGGACGGCCAGCGGCTCCACCTCTACCGCACCGGCCGGGACCACCTGCTGGCCCACGGGTACGAGCAGGTTTCGATGCGGATGTTCCGCCGCGCGGACGCCCCGCACGAGGGCCCCGACGACTACGCCTGCCAGACGGACGGCATGGTCGGCCTGGGCTGCGGCGCCCGCTCGTACACCTCGGAGCTGCACTACTCCTTCGACTACGCCGTCGGCATGCCGGAGATCCGCACCATCATCGACCGCTTCACCGCCACCGAGGACTTCTCCCGGGCGGAGGTCGGCCGGCCCGTCGACGGCGACGAGGCCAAGCGCCGCCATCTCCTCCAGTCACTGCTTCAGGCGGCCGGGCTGCCGCGCGCCGAGTACCGGCAGCGGTTCGGCAGCGACCCAGCGGACGACTTCCCCGTGGAGCTGGCCCGCTTCGCGGAGCTCGGGTGGCTGGACGGCGGCAACGGCATAGGCGGCCATGACCTCCTGCGGCTCTCCCCCGAAGGGCTCGCCCACTCCGACGCGCTCGGTCCTGCCCTCTTCTCCCCCGCCGTGCGCGCCGCGATGGCCGCGTACGAGGCGAAGTGAGCGGGCCGTGGACCTGACGATCCTCTACCGCGGCCCGCTCGCGTCCTGCGACTACGACTGCCCGTACTGCCCGTTCGCCAAGAGGCGGGACAGCCGGGAGCAGCTCTCGGCGGACCGGGCGGCGCTCGAACGCTTCACGGCGTGGGTCGCGGCGCAGACCGGGGACCGTCTCTCGGTGCTCTTCACCCCGTGGGGCGAGGGGCTGGTGCGGTCCTGGTACCGGCGGGCGCTGGTCGAGCTGTCCCACCTGCCGCAGGTGGCGCGGGTCGCGATCCAGACCAACCTCAGCGGCCGGACCGGCTGGCTGTCCGGGGCCGACCCTGAGCGGGTGGCGCTCTGGTGCACGTACCACCCGGGCCAGACCCCATACGACCGGTTCCTCGGCAAGTGCCGGGAGCTGACCGCGGCGGGGGTGCGGTACAGCGTGGGGGTCGTCGGTTTCGAGGAGCACCTCGCCGAGGCACGGAGGCTGCGGGCGGAGCTGCCGGAGCAGGTGTACCTGTGGGTGAACGCCGCCGAGGGGGTCGCGTACACGGACGCGGAGGCGGAGCGCTGGACGGCGCTCGACCCGCTGTTCCCGTACAGCCGCCATCCGCACCGCTCGGCGGGGCTGCCGTGCCGGACCGGGGAGTCGGTGATCTCGGTGGACGGGGACGGCACCGTGCGCCGGTGCCATTTCGTCAAGGAAGAGCTGGGCAGTCTCTACGACGGGAGCTACCGCCGGGCGCTCGGCCCGAGGGCCTGCCCACTGGCGGTCTGCGACTGCCATATCGGGTACGTGCACCTGGAGTCTCTGCCGCTGTACGACGTGTTCGCCGGGGGTGTCCTGGAGCGGATTCCGGCGGGCCCGGAGCGGATTCCGGCGGCGCCGGCCGGGCCCGCCGCGGCGGGCCCGGCACGTCTCCGGCTTCCTCTGGTGTAGGGCCCCGCTCAGAGCGGCAGCAGGTCCGGGCGCTTCGCGGCGACCTCGTCGCCGGAGGACTCGCCGCGCAGTCGGCGGCCGATCCACGGCACGAGGTACTCGCGTGCCCAGTGGATGTCGTCGCGCCGCACCTCGAAGGTGTTCCGCTGGGGCTGCGGGGGCCACGGCTGGTCGGGGTCGGCCGGTGTCTCCAGTCCGAGGACCTGCGCGGCGCGCAGTGCCACCCGCGTGTGCCCTCCGGAGGACAGGTGGAGCCGGTCCTCGTCCCAGGCACGGCGGTCCTGGATCGAGCGGAGGGACCAGAGGTCGAGCACCGGGCAGTGGTAGCGGTCCGCGATGGCCCGCAGGTGGACGTTGTACGTGGCGATCTTGCCGCGCATGTGACGCAGGACCGGCACGCCGCGGGTGTCGAACCCGGTGGTGACCATGACGGTGCCGACGGCGTCGGTGAGGTCGGCGACCGCGCGCTCGAAGCGCTCGGCCAGGTCGTCCGGGTCCGTGCCGGGCCGGATGATGTCGTTGCCCCCGGCGCAGAAGCTCACCAGGTCGGGTGCGAGCTCCTTGGCGCGGGGGACCTGCTCCTCGACGATCTGGTCGAGGAGTCGTCCGCGTACCGCGAGATTGGCGTACCGGAATTCCCCGCGCGGGGAATCGGAGCTCGTCGCCTCGTCGGGGACGGGAAGCTGGTCCGCCAGGAGAGCCGCGAAACGGTCCGCCCAGCCGACATAGGTCCCGTCGGGTCCGGGGTCTCCGACTCCTTCGGTGAAACTGTCGCCGATCGCCGCGTACGACCCGATGATGTCTGTCTTCTGGATTCTCGAATCGTCTGCCACGGCCACATATCTTGCTCCTTTCAATGTGACCTACGCGACCGTAAGGAGGGGTTGACGTGGGGTGAGATAGGCCACCCGGTCAGTTTTTGGTAAAGCCGGAATAAGTAGAGGGGCGGCACGCTTGCGCGTGC